>NYVQ01000001.1 GCA_002684695.1 SAR116 cluster bacterium
AGCCTATTCCTTATAGTCGATGAAGAGATTTTACATATTCCAATTGAGCAAATAATTTGGTCATCCGAAAGTCAAATAATAGATTTAGTTGAAAAGAAAGTAGATATTTTTTTTAAAGATAATGACTTTGATGAAAATAAAAATATCATAAAAGAAAGATTGGTTTTCAGCAGTAAAAAATTAAAACAACTTCATTTACTTAATAAATTACAAAATAAAATTTATAAAAAAAATAAAAATGGAACATTTGTAAGCTTTTATTTTAGTTTTTAATATCATTTAGAAATGAAATTAACTTACATACTTTTATTTTTGTATATCTAATTTGGATTAATAAATAACTTCACAATTTAAATTTTTATTTATGACTAATTAACTTGAAAAAGCGCAACTATGGAATATAAATTATGAAAATATTTTTACATAATTATGAGTTTTTTCATGTTTAAATCTGAACCACTTTTTGATCAATTTTGCTCTGCTTTAGCATCATTTGAGAGTTCTCGTCATGTTTATCGGCGTGAGCATGGACCTGGGCAAGTACGCCGTCTTTTTAATACAAAATTTACTGCATTTGAATTAAGAAGATACATGATGAATTTTTATTTTTCAAAAGGTAGTTTTACAATATCAGAATTAGTTGAAGTATCAGATTTTAGTAGGCCTACAGTGAATTCAACAGTCCATGACGCATTGAAGTTAGGATATCTAGAAGAATTATCTGGCAGTTCAGATCGTCGAAGACATGATTACAGACCAACTAAACCAATGCTTGAAGCATGGCAAAACTATTGTAATGCCTTACTGGTAAATCCCAAATTTTCTCATGCTCTAAAACTTGCTCAAACAATCATTTCAATGCGTGAATTTGAAAGAAAATCCTCAGAATAAATATGTAAAAATTTTTAATCTTTTTTACTTTTATACTCCATGCTAAGAATTTTTTTTAGGTTAATTATATGTTTTAAACTTAATATAATTATGTCCCTAAAATAAATTATTTTGGAGGATAATGTACTTAATATAGCCACACCAGAGTTACGATACTTTTCTTATAAAGGTGGAAAACTAGCCTATCGTGAAAAGGGGTCAGGTTTTGCTTTGTTTCTCCTTCATGGAATGAATGGAAGCAGTAAGAGTTGGACCCAATTATTTCAAGAGCTTGGAAATTCTTTTAGAGTAATTGCTTGGGATGCACCTAGTTTTGGATGTTCTGATATCTTTGGTGACGATATATTCGATTATAGAAACGCTGCTAAAGCTTTGTTGAAGGATTTAAAAATCGAAGATGCAATTATTATTGGACATTCCATGGGAGGTATCATTGCTGCTCAGTTGGCAGCAGATGATGATATTTCGATTTCTGGCTTAGTTTTATCATCATCCCACTTAGGTTTTGCATATCCAAAAGGTGAGGAACTAATTCCACGTTATGCAAATAGATTAAAATTTTTTAGTAATAATATTGCGCCAAAAAGCTATACATTGGATCGGGCTAAAGTAAGCACACCAAAAGGCACTTCGGAAGATGTTATCAAATTTCTCGCAAATGTTGCTGAAGATTTGAGAGAGGAAAGTATTTTAGATGGTGGGCGTATGAGCCAAGAAACTGATAATAGGGAAATTTGCTCTAAAATAAAAGTTCCCGTTCTCATTTTATCTGGTGCACAAGATACAATAATTTCAACTGAAATGCACAATGCTGTTATTGAAGCTTTTCCTGATGCACTGCAAGTTGAATTTCCTGAGGCGGGTCATGCCTCTTATGCTGAATTTCCAGAACTTTTTAACGAGGAAGTCAAGGAATTTGCAAAAGAAGTATGGGGATTGAATAGAGCCCACCTTAAACCACAACCCGATGATCAATAAAAGGAGAAATAAATGAAAACATTTTTCATAAAGTCATTAGCTTTTATTACCACCTTGGCATCTGGACTTGCTATACTTTCAAGTTCTGTACTAGCCGATAATTTAAAAGTGGCATTAGCAGCTGAACCAACGTCTATGGATCCGCACTATCAAAATCTGACTATAAATAATTCATTCGCAACTCAGGTTTATAATGCGCTCGTTCTTCAGGATGTGAACCAGAATTTGATNCCTGGACTTGCTNCATCNTNGNANCCAGTNAACGAAAATACATGGGAGTTCAAATTACGNCCTGGNGTAAANTTTCATAATGGAGCATCATTTTCAGCTGAAGATGTAGTTGCAACGATGAAACGCGCTGCAAATGTGCCNAATAGTCCTTCCAGTTTTGGAACTTTTATAAAGGGCAAAACATTTGAAATTGTTGATGATTTGACGCTTCGAGTGTCTACAAAAAAGCCTTACCCTTTTACACCAAATGATATGTCAAGAGTAGCAATTATTGATTCTGCTTTTGAAAATGCAACTACTGAAGATTTTAATACAGGTAANGCATCTTTTGGAACTGGCCCGTTCACACTTACTAAATGGTTACCAGGGGATTTAATTGAAATTGCACGTAATGATAATTACTGGGGTAATGCAGTTGAATGGGATAGTATTACAATTCGTCCAATAAAAGATGGAACGACAAGAACNGCTGCATTAATTGCCGGAGACGTCGATTTCATAGAGCGTGTNGCGCCTGCAGATTTGCCTAACTTGGAAAAGCGTGATGGTATTAAGGTCTTTAAATCAGTTTCAAACCGTCTACTTTATNTAACACTTCATATGACAGATAGTCCAATAAAGCCATATGTTACAGATTTTAGTGGAAATCCAATACCTTCACCATTTCAAGATATTCGTATGCGTAAAGCTGTCTCTCTAGCGATTAATCGTCAGGCTATNTCAGATCGAGTAATGGATGGTCTTTCTTCTCCTGCAGGTCAATTTTCTCCTGAGGGATACATTGGATATTCNNCTAATTTGAAGGCGGATCCATATGATCCAAGTCAGGCAAAAGCACTNATGGCTGAAGCAGGTTATGGCGATGGNTTTAAATTAACTNTTCATGGTCCAGCAGGTCGATACTCTAATGATGCAAGGATTCTTGAGGCTATTGCTCAAATGCTCTCAAGTATTGGAATTGAGACTAGTATTGAAACTATGCCTGCATCAGTATTTTTTAAACGTTTTGCACGTGGGGGTCCTGACAAGAAACCTGAATTTACAGCTGCAATGTCTGGTTATGCGAATGGGTCTGGTGAACCTTCACATCCATTGAGGATTTTTATTCACACTAAACAGAAGGAACGTGGTTACGGACCGGGTAATAGAAATGGTTATAGTAACGGTGAAGTAGATCAAATGATTGAGGATGGTAGAGCTTCAATGGACATACCTAAAGGTGAAGCAATGTTTATTAAGGCTACGGAAATAGCAATGAGTGAATACGCTTTGCTACCTATTCATCATGAAGTAGCCACTTGGGCTGCTAGAGATGGTATNGCTTATGAAAATGGAGCTTTAGATAGTACATTTTTACACTATATTAGTTCTCAATAATAAATTAAGTTAGACCTGCTGAATATTNTCAGCAGGTCTAAAAATGCAAGGTCAATAATTAGGAGGTTCACCTTATTTTAGCATTTGTTATTAAACGTGTTATGCAAAGTGTGGTCGTCTTATTTATAATGTCGTTGATTGTATTTTCTATGATCAACTTAGTTGGTGANCCTATTGATATGCTGGTAAACCCTGAGAGTTTACCAGATGAAATAGAGCGTGTGCGTCGAGATTTTGGTCTTGATCAACCTGCCCATATTCAATATTGGAAATTCTTAAAAGGTGCACTTTCAGGTGATTTAGGAAANTCCTTTATATTTGGAAGGCCAGCTCTCGCTCTTATAGCTGAGCGGTTTCCAGCTACNCTTGAGCTTGCTACTTGTGCACTTATTATAGCAGTAAGTGTTGGTTTGCCTTTAGGAGTTTATGCTGGACTAAATCCTAATGGGCTTGGAACACGAATAATTATGAGTGCATCAGTACTAGGCATCTCAATACCAACATTTTGGTTNGGGTTNATGATGATAATAGTTTTTTCAGTTTTATTAGGATGGCTTCCAGTTTCTGGGAGAGGTGAAACTGCAGTTTTTTTNGGTCTTGAGAGTAGTNTTTTTACTATTGATGGTATTAAACATCTTATAATGCCTGCTACAAATTTAGCCTTATTTAAAATTGCTATGGTGATCCGTTTAGCTCGAGCGGGTACGGTTGAAGTAATGTCATTTGATTTTATAAAATTTGCGCGAGCGAGAGGTCTTCCNAACCANAGAATAGTNAGATACCATCTTTTACCAAATATTCTTATTCCTATNGTAACTGTATTAGCTATTGAATTTGGAACTTTGATCGCTTTTGCAACTGTAACAGANTCTATTTTTGCTTGGCCTGGATTAGGAAAATTNGTTATNGACGCAATTGTAAATCTAGATCGACCCATTGTTGTCGCTTATTTACTNTTNGTGGTTACNTTGTTTTTAATACTTAACTTGCTTGTTGATATAATTTATGCGGCTCTTGATCCAAGGGTGCGACTTCATGGAGANGATNAATGAAGGAAATGCAAGTTNGAAATTTAGAAAATTCTAATCCTNTTAAGTATACNAAAATANTAATAATGAATCTTTCAAAGCCAGTAACTTTAATTTCAATCATAATACTCATATTGATAACTGCTTGTGCAACGTTTGCACCTCTATTAGCACCAACTGATCCTTATGATTTATCTACAGTTAGCATTTTGGATGCTAGACTTGCNCCAGGTGAATTGATGTTTAATGGAAACGTTGCTTGGCTTGGAACTGATGGGGCAGGCCGGGATGTTCTGAGCGCAATTATATATGGATTAAGGACTAGTTTAATAGTTGCATTTAGTAGTGCAATGATTGCACTCACAGTTGGTCTTTTTGTTGGTNTAATTGCAGGCTACTATGGNGGANTTTTTGATGCTTTTTTGATGCGAGTAGTCGATATTCAACTATCTTTTCCAGCAATTTTAGTAGCATTAGTTTTATTAGCTTTACTTGGTAAAGGTGTTGATAAAGTTATTATTGCATTAGCAATTGTACAATGGGCANTATATGCACGGACAGTTCGCGCCTCAGCTATTGTTGAACGTCGTAAAGAATATATCGAGGCTGCTACCTGCCTTGGACTAAGTAATGTAAGAATTATTTTGCGACATCTACTACCAAATAGTATTTCCCCTTTAATTGTGCTTGCAACATTGCAAACTGCACATTCGATCTCAATTGAAGCAACACTTAGTTTTTTAGGTGTAGGNGTGCCTATAACTGAACCTTCTCTTGGTTCTTTGATATCAAATGGATTTGACTTTATTCTTTCTGGTGCTTACTGGATTACTTTTTTTCCTGGTCTTATGTTGCTTGCAACAGTNGCATCAATAAATATCTTTGGAGACCAATTACGCAGTATTTTAAATCCAAGGCACAACAAATGATGGAAAAACTTTGGTGAATCAACTNTTAGATATATTTGGTTTAGATGTGAGTTTCCCATCACAACACGGAATAACATANGCGGTTCAGGATGTTTCAATTACAATAGAACCTGGTGANGTTTTGGGTATTGTTGGAGAAAGTGGTGCAGGTAAATCTACTGTAGGAAATGCAATTATAAACCTATTGGAGCCACCAGGTGAAATCACAAATGGTAAAATCTTATTTCAAGGTCAAAACCTCAGAAATCTTGAAGATAATGAAATGCTTAAAATTCGAGGCAAAAAGATAGGGGTAATTTTTCAAGATCCTCAAACTTCTTTAAATCCATTGATGACAATTGGAGCGCAATTAATTGAGACTATTAATACAATAAGTAATCTTTTTGGGCAATTAGCTTTAAATAAAGCAGTTGAACTATTNGAAGCTGTTGGTATTGANGAGCCTCAACTAAGATTGAAGTCTTACCCGCATCAATTTTCAGGAGGAATGAGGCAGCGCGTTGTTATTGCTTTAGCTTTAGCTGGAGATCCTGATTTAATAATTGCAGATGAACCAACAACGGCACTTGATGTTTCTACTCAAGCTCAAATTCTTGATCTTTTAAAAAATCTCTGTANAGAACGNAAATTAGGTATTATTCTTATCACTCATGATATTGGTGTAATTGGGAATATTGCAGATCGNGTTGCCGTAATGTTTAACGGTTCAATAGTAGAGACTGGAGAGGTTCTTCAAATTCTTACTAATCCAAATCACAAATATACAAAAAGTCTTATAGCTGCGGTCCCACCNAGCAATAAAACAATTGAAAGATTTAAATCNATTGATTACATAGAAGGCGGTAGAATAAGGCATAAAANAATTAACCTCCANCAACATTGGTTGGGAGAAAAAATTAAAGAAAATACATCACCAACTGCAATTACTATTGAAGGANTCAATAAAGCTTTTATTATTAAAAAATCTATATTAAATCGAAATCGGAAGTANCTTCAGGCAGTTAATAATGTATCCCTTTCTNTCAATAAAGGNGAAACTTTTGGACTTGTTGGAGAGTCAGGNTCAGGNAAAAGNACTCTAGCTCGTCTAATTGCGGGTCTNGTTAGCATTGACAAAGGAAGTGTTAAATTATTTGATGAAGAAATAAATTATAAGCATCAAAACCAAAAGGGATCTATAATCAGAAGTCATTTNCAAATGATTTTNCAAGANCCTTACTCCTCTTTGAATGCAAGAATGAGAGTTCAAGACATTATAGCTGAGCCTATACAATATTATAAAACTGTTTCAAATAAGATTGAAATGANGCAGATTGTAAAAGATCTTTTGGATCATGTTGGTTTAGGCGTGAATGCTTTGTTAAAATACCCACATGAGTTTTCTGGTGGACAAAGACAACGGATATCCATTGCTCGTGCTCTTGCTTCAAGGCCTAAAATACTTATCTGTGATGAACCTACATCAGCTCTTGATGTGTCTGTTCAAGCNCATATTCTAAACTTATTGAAAGACCTTCAAGATGAGTTAGGTCTTACTATGCTTTTTATATCACATGATCTTCCAGTGATTCGTCAAATGTGTGACAATGTTGCGGTTATGCGTCATGGGTCCATTTGTGAAGTTGCTAAAACGGATGATTTGTTTGACGCTCCAAAGCACGATTATTCCAAACNCCTTCTNGAATTAATGCCCAAAACAGAATTTTTTGAAGAGCATAGATAAATCTTTTTACAAACTATCAGAAAAGTTTTATCGATTAAGGCTTAATAATATAAATCAAAATTAAAAATTTCTAATTTTTATGAGCAATGAAACAAAACTAACAACATACAATACTTTCACTTTTAAAACAGAAGCTGAAATGCTGTTGCATATAAAATATTGGGAAGATGAAGGTGAAAAAGTATTTAAAATTTTAAAGAATAAGGGGTGTACTCGCTTCTGTTATTCAAGAATATGGAATAAAAAGGGCACCTATAAAACTTCAGTTTTATATGAGTATGAAAATTCTAAAGCATTCAGCGATTGCCAAGCAGAATTAGCAAAAATGAGAAATAAAGTAGTTAAAGATTTGAAGTCAATAGATGTTGTAATTGAAGCGAGTAGAAACATTGTTCTTCAAGATTTAATATAGTGCTTGTTAAGAAATAAATTTTGATATGGTGCCATTAAATGAATAAATGCGAAGAATGTTCTTATCCTTATAAAATTCTCTATAGATGTAAATGGGAAATATACCATAAAAGATGGATGCTAATCTGTAGTAACTGTGGAAAAACTATTCGCAAAGTTTATGATGAAACTTTTAAGTATGGAGGCAATGCCAATTATCCTGTTGGCTTTTTTAATGTTAAAAGAATAAATAAAGATATCAGGCTAGTATAATTTTAATCTAAATCAAATTTACATATATGGTTAATTCTAAAGACATCAAATCAAGAAAAGACTATAAATTTTTTCATGAAATATCCACAAGGTGGAATGATAATGATGTAAGATGGCATTTAAATAATGCTAAATACTACGAGTTTTTTGATACAGTAATAGCTAAAATGCTATTTGGAATTGAGGGTTTAAATTTAAAACAAGATAAAAAGATATTTGTTACAGCTGAAACGGGATGCTCTTATTACCAAGAGATATCTTTTCCAGACAAAGTAACTGCTGGATTAAAAATTAAACATCTTGGAAATTCATCGGTACAGTACGATATAGGTTTATTTAAAAATGATAACAATAATATCTCAGCAAGAGGTCATTTTGTTCATGTTTTCATAGATAAGGATTCAAACAAACCCTTGCAAATTCCGTCTGCAATTAAAAAAGCATTACAAAAATTTTCATAAATAATTTTTAATTTTATCATGTCAATTCTATCACTTAACCACTGGCGAAGAGAAATATTTAGCATTTATTCTGAAGTTCGTTCAGAAACTAATGGGAGGTTAGCTTGGGGAAAGTGGAAAGAAAAACGAGAAGCGTTATTTAGAGAACACCCAGAAAGCCCAACTTTTAACCCTAATAACAAGTTTGGGCAAAATGATATTCCTATTTTGTATACTTATAATAATATGTTTTCTCTTTCTTCGAAATTTGAGGAAATTAAAAATTCAACAATCATCGAACTTAAAACAGATGAGAACGCAATTACTAGAATTAGACCATTTATAAAGACTACTGGCCTCAAAGCAATTCTTCAAACAGAACTAGTTGTTTTTAAAATTGAAGGATATGGTGGTGGATTATTTCTTCCATTTATAGATGCTGGGTGTAAGCTTGATGGTCAACATTATTCAGGTGGTCGCTATTTAATCGATACTATAAAAGGTGTAGACTTAGGAGAGACAAAATACGGAGAATTGCGCTTGGATTTTAATTTTTCATATAATCCATCCTGTTCCTATAATAGTAAATGGGTATGCCCAATTCTAAGAGATCAAAATAAGATACCAATATTAGTAGAAGCGGGAGAAAAAAAGCCTAAAACTTTTATAAGTAATCAAAGCAATTCTGATTAAAAAATCATACTATCTCATACGTGTTAAAAGCATCCAAATATACCTTAATGACAAAAAATTTCTTATAGTTCCTATTACATAGGTAAAAGCAGCTGCTAATAAAATAGATTTGCAAGCTTTATGATATTCAACTGGAACTTTTTCTTTAAGTATTGGTAGGGCCCTATTAAAACTAGCATCAAATTCAACATCTAAAGTAATTAAGTGGACTAAAACTCCTATCAGAAGTGATAAAAGGGTAATTAAAAGGCACACCTTTATTAAACCTGAAGCGCCAGTAGCAAATATTGTTGGGACACCCATATACAAAATGCCACTACCAATTCTGGTTATCCAAGCAGTATTTTTGACAATTTTGTTTCTTTGCTCCAGGGGCCTGTAGTTTTCAGAATGTTGGATTGCGTGACCAATTTCATGACAAACTATCGAAATAGCAGTAATACTTTTTTTGGCTAGCCTATCATCTAAGACTTTAATTTTTTTTTTCATTAAGATCATAATGGTCACCTATTTTAGTTTGTTCAATGAGAACATTTTGCAAGCCTTTTTCTTTTAGAATCATGTTACCAAATTCTAACCCGTTAAAAGGCATATTTTCCAAAACCACATCNTTTTTNTTGAATACGTAATTAAGCCANAGCATTGGCAATACGGATATAATGAAAAAAAACATCAAATATAAAATCATAATNACGAATATAAACTCTCTTTAGTTTTATAATATTACAATTAACTTAGTAACTATATGTNATAATATCCAAAATTCTTTATNGAAATAATGAAATTAACAACTTTCAATTTTCATCAGTTTTTAAATTTTTGATTTCATTAATATTTAAAATATTAAACATTAATGAAATTTCAAATAGTTATCTTGTACTCAATACGAAAGAGGAGTAATCTCAGATTCGATAAAAATTTTTGAGANAGCAAATGATTATTGAACCTGAAATAAAACTAGATTTTAAGGATGTTCTAATTAGGCCAAAAAGATCAACTCTTACAACAAGGAAAGAAGTTGATTTGAGCAGAAAATTTAGTTTTGTAAATGCAAAATTAGATATTCCATATAAAGGCCATGAACTTATACCTGAATACTCAGGCATACCTATAATGGCCTCTAATATGGACGGTGTAGGAACTATGGAAGTTGCTGATTCTCTGATACCTCATGGTATGTTTACCTGCTTAACTAAAACNTATTCAGAAAATCAATTAGAAAAGTTCTTTATTAGTGAAGAGAANAAAGGTGGGCGATCNGATTACGTTGCAATGAGTATTGGAATAACAGAAGAAGANAGAAGTAAGTTTAGCAATGTTTACAATAAAGTTGGCAAAAAATTAAGATANGTGTGTATAGATGTTGCTAATGGATACACTGAAAGATTTTGTAATTTTATTGCAAATTTTAGAGACTCATTTCCTAATATAATAATAATTGCAGGGAATGTTTGTACAGCTGACCAAACTCAAGAACTTATATTAAAAGGTGCAGATATAATAAAATGTGGAATAGGACCTGGNTCNGTNTGCACTACAAGAGTAAAAACGGGAGTAGGTTACCCACAATTATCAACAATTATTGAATGCTCTGANGCGGCTCATGGACTTGGTGGTCATATTATCTCTGATGGTGGATGCACAGTGGCAGGTGACCTTGCAAAAGCATTTGGAGGNGGGGCTGATTTTGTAATGCTTGGTGGTATGTTTGCTGGCCATGATGAAGGCGGTGGNGAAGTTAAAGGAAATAAAGTTCAGTTTTACGGAATGAGCTCTAAGACNGCNAATGAAAAACATTTTGGAGGNCTAAGAGATTACAGAGCAGCTGAAGGTAAAACTGTTGAGGTTCCTTACAAAGGAAAGATTAATGATACTGTCCAAGATATGTTAGGTGGGTTGCGATCAGCTTGCACATACTCTGGTGCAAGAAGATTAAAAGATCTATGTAAGTGCACTACTTTTATTAGGACCACAGTTCAAGAAAATAAGGTTTACAGCTAACGTAAGTTATCTAATTAAATATTTAATAATTATATTAAAAAAAATGGTCATTAAGTTAGCCAAATATATTTTCCCTTTTTTTATCATTTTCGGTAATTTTAATTTATTTTGTTCAGAAATAACCAGTACAACTAAAAATATTGAGTTCAATATAAATCATGCTGAAGTTATTTCAGGTTTCCCAATAGAAGGAAATCTTGTTATTGCCAAAACAAAACCTGAAAATAAAGTTTTATTTAATAATCAGAAAATTCAAATTGATGATAGTGGAATTTTTATTTTTGGATTTCATCGTGATGAAGAAAGTTCATCAAAATTAGTTATTATCAATAGTGAAAATGATCAATTTGAAACTATTATTCAGCCGATTAAAAGAGAATATAAGATTCAACGGATCAATGGCTTGAAACAATCAATGGTTTCTCCTCCAAAAGAGTTAATCAAAAAAATTAAATCTGATACAAAAAAAGTTAAAATAGCAAGAAGCTCTTCAGCAGTTATTGGAGATTTCACTAAAGGTTTTGACTGGCCTGTAAAGGGAACAATAACTGGCGTTTATGGCAGTCAAAGAATTTTAAATGATGTGCCTAAATCTCCTCATTTTGGTATTGATATTTCAGTGCCAAATGGAACTAAAGTAATTGCGCCAGCAAGTGGAACAGTTACACTTACAGAAGATCTGTACTATTCAGGTCTAACTGTAATATTAAATCATGGCCTTAATTTAAATTCCACTTTTCTTCATTTAAGTGAAATAAATGTTAAGTTAGGTGATAGAGTAAATAGAGGCAGTTTAATAGGCTTTTCAGGTAATACAGGAAGGTCTACTGGTCCACATCTTGATTGGAGAATTGACTGGAATGGGAAACGACTTGATCCAGAAATGTTAGCAGGTCCAATGAAACAATAGAAATTTTTTAATAGGGCGAAAATTTGTCAAAAATTAAAATTAATAAAATAGAAGAAGATAAGTTTAATGTGGAGGTAATTGATAGAAGAACTTCATTCCACAAAGTTACTATTACAGATAAGGTTCATAAAGATCTTACAGGTGGTTTTGTTTCAAAAATCCAACTTTTAGAAAAGTCATTTGAGTTTTTATTAGATAGAGAGCCCAACACATCAATTTTGACTAATTTTGAAATTCAGGTAATCTCAAATTATTTTTCAGATTATGAAAAATACATTCGTTCTTGGAGTAAAGCTTGAATAATTTGATAGAAAAAATTTCTCAAGGTTTGGCAGCTAAAAAAGCGGATATTGTTTTGAGAGGTGGAAGAGTATTTGATTTAATCACTGGTGACTTTCTCGAAGGTGATGTAGCTATTTGTGGAGATACAATAGTAGGTACTTGTGAAAATTATAGTGGAAAAAAAATCATAGATGTAAATGATATGATTTTAGTACCAGGTTTTATAGATACACATCTTCACATAGAAAGTTCAATGGTAACTCCATTTGAATTTGAGCGGTGCGTTCTTCCTCTAGGAGTAACCACTGCTATATGTGACCCCCATGAAATAGCAAACGTAGTCGGTGTAGATGGTGTTAAGTATTTTCAAGAAGCAAGTGAACAAACAATAATGGATATTTTTGTTCAACTGTCTTCATGTGTGCCGTCAACTTCAATGGAAACTTCTGGTGCAAATATAAACTCTTTTGATTTGGATGGGTTAAAAGGTCATTCAAGCAATATTGGTTTATCAGAAATGATGAATTATCCTGGTGTAATAAATCTTGATGATGAAATAATAAGAAAACTTGAATTATTTAGTGGAGGCCACATTGATGGCCACGCACCTCAATTATCTGGTAAAGCATTAAATGCTTATATTGCTGCAGGAATAAAAACTGAGCATGAAGCAACTTCAAAATCAGAAGCTTTAGAAAAATTACAGAAGGGTATGAGAATTCTTGTCAGAGAAGGTTCAGTTAGTAAGGATTTGAAGTCCTTACATACATTAATTAATGATTATACTTCACCTTATATCTGTCTTTGCACTGATGATAGAAATCCGCTTGATATTCAAGAATACGGCCATATTGATTTTATGGTTAGAACTCTGATTGAAATGGGAGTAAGCCCTCTAAATGCATATAGGTCAGCCTCTTTATCTGCATCAGAAGCGTTTGGACTAAATGACAGGGGTATTATTGCTCCAGGTAAAAAAGCAGATATTGTTATATTAGATAATTTAGAGGAGTGTAGGGCAAAAACAGTGATTTGTGGAGGCAAGGTAATAGATGAAAATCTNTTCTCAAACGTGNAACGTGTTANCCCNATAGGTTTAAATTCAGTAAAGTCTAAAGATTTAANCAAATCAGATTTTATANCAAAAGATAAAATTCAGANCACAAATNTTATTGGAATAATTGAAGGTAAAATTATCACTGNGCACATTCTTGAANATATCNCAATTATTGATGGTGATAAGGCGCCTGATATATCTAGAGATTTAGTTAGAGTATCAGTAATAGAAAGGCANGGTAAGAATAATAATATTGCAAATGGTTTTGTCAGGGGCTTTGGTTTAAAAAAAGGNGCAGTTGCTTCTACAGTTGCACATGATCATCATAATATTGTTTCAATTGGAGTTGAATACGAAGATATGGCATTAGCATGTAATAGAATAAAGGAAATTGATGGAGGTTTTGTTATTGCCTCCNAAGGTAAAATTATTTCTGAATTACCTTTGCCAATAGCTGGTCTGATGAGTCTAGAAAGCTTTGAAACTGTAAGAAACCAACTCGTAGAGCTCAGAAAGTCAGCAAAAGATTTGGGTATCATTCTTGAAGAACCTTTTCTTCAACTGGCATTTTTAGCTTTACCTGTAATACCCTCACTAAAAATTACTGATTTTGGAATGGTTGATGTAGAGAAATTTAAAATTATATAAATTATAATCAATTTGAGGTTAAGAACTTTGCGAATAAATATTCTATTGCTTTCTGTCGTCATGTTATTTTCNATTAATGTTAGCTATGCAGACGTCGAAACCATTGATAATATTAAAGTTAAAAGTTTGATTTCCAAAGGAGTTCCCTTAATAGACATTAGGTCTTCTACTGAGTGGAAAGAGACTGGAATAATTGAAGGTAGNCATTTAATAACNTTTTTTAATGAAAAAGGTAAAGTTAACCTTAACAAATGGATGTCTGCTTTCTATAAAGTGGCTGATAAAACCAAACCATTCATGCTAATTTGTGCTAGTGGTGTTAGAAGTAAGTTTGCTTCTTATATTCTTAATAATCAATTTGATATACCAAAAATATATGATGCTTCAGAAGGCGTNTCTGGATGGATAAAAGANAAACATCCTGTAGTTAAAAACTATTAATTTTTCTTAAAANGTTTCATGCTNCCCCAAACATTGTATTTATCTTTATAAATAAAAATGTGAATAATTGATGCTGATAAATGGATAAAAAATAAAAACAGTAAAGTAATTGTCATCCAAAAATGTATATTTAAGTATTCCTCATGAAGGATGAANTCCTCCTCAATTAATCTAGGTAACTTTATAAGGCCTAATAGGAGGACATCTGATCCAGCAACCCAAGTCAAAAACATTCCTTGAATAGGCAGAATTATTATCAAAAGATATAATAAGATATGCACAATTCTAGATAATATTTTATGTAAAAAACTTAATTTGTTATGACTAGGTGAAGGGTTATAAAATTTCCATGCTAACCTAAGAAAAACGATTAGTATGATCAAAGTTCCAAAAATTTTATGATAGTGTATCAAATCACCTTTTGTTGATGATGGATTCATGAAATGTAAATTAATTCCAAAAAATATTTGTAATAATATGAAAATTGCAACTAGCCAATGGAATAATTTTGCTATTAATCCCCAAGAATTATTTGATCCTTTTAAATTTTCCATAACTCAACATAGTTACAAATTTTAGATTCAACAAATAATTATCTCAAATTAGCTATATTTTTCAAAAGTCTCTAAATTGTTCGCCTTTTAATAATCAAAATGAGTGGGTAAAGTAACCAAATGAGGTTATTGACCTTATATTACATATGTTTTCATACCCGACACTAGGTCCAACAAGCCAAATATTTTCTCTGGCAAGGCGATAGAATTACTATAGGGGCCATTTATTTCATTACAAAGCCGCGTTTTTTGAGAAAATCTCTCATGAAAACTCTTACCTCTCTTCCGAGTAAACCAGACATTTGCTCACTCCAAGTAGATACTTTTTTATTATCTGTTCTTTTTTTATAATAATCTTTCATCTTTAAATCATAATCTTTGATAATTTTAATATCATTTTCGGTATTGTAATGGTTTTCTTTAAGAATTAACTTTAGAGGTAGACGCGGTTTTACTTCAGGATTTTGGTTTGGATATCCAAGGCATAAACCAAAAATGGGATAAACATTTTTAGGAAGCTCTAATAAATCAGTTGCAGTTTGAGGATTATTTCTAATTGCACCTACATAGCAAATTCCTAAGCCAGCTGACTCAGCAGCGATGACTATATTCTGAGCGACTAGTGCAGTATCTATAGTGGTTATAATAAATTGTTCAGTAAATCCTTCTGTTGCCTTTGCATTGTGAAGTTCGCAGCACATAGATGATCTCTTCAAATCACCACAAAAAACTAAAAATTCAGCAGCCTCATTTATAAAATTTTGGTTATTTGCTAATACACTAAATTTTTTTCTCTTCTCCTTATCAGTAATTCGAATTATTGAACAACCTTGAAGAAAACTAGAGCTGGCAGCAGCTTGTCCAGCAGTTAGAATTTCAGATAATAATTTCTCATCTATTTTTCTGTCTTTAAACTTTCTTATTGAACG
>NYVQ01000002.1 GCA_002684695.1 SAR116 cluster bacterium
TTATTTATGAATGGAAAAAAGGAGCTTTAGAATGGGAGTAGATATTAATGAAAATTTATTATCTAACGACCAAGATAATATTTTAAATGCTGCTGCAAGTGATATTAGAAATAAAGGATTTATCATTGCTAGTGCCGACAAACTTTTTAATTGGGCTAGAAGTGGTTCTTTATGGCCAATGAGTTTCGGTTTAGCTTGTTGCGCAGTGGAGATGATGCATGCTGCTGCTTCACGTTATGATATGGATAGATATGGCATGCTCTTTAGACCAAGTCCAAGACAAGCTGATGTCATGATAGTTGCTGGTACACTTACGAATAAAATGGCTCCAGCCTTAAGAAGAGTTTATGATCAAATGGCAGAACCAAGATGGGTTGTTTCAATGGGGTCATGTGCTAATGGTGGTGGCTATTATCATTACTCTTATTCTGTAGTAAGAGGATGTGACAGAGTTGTTCCTGTTGATGTATACGTACCAGGCTGCCCACCAACTGCTGAAGCTTTAATTTATGGACTTTTACAACTTCAAAAAAAGATAAGAAGAACAGCTACTATTGCTAGATAAAATTTGCAACTATGGAAAACTCTTTAAAAGATGAAATTAATGAATATTCTGCAATAATTAAAAATATTGTTGGATCAGATATAATTGATTCAAATGAATTTTATGGCGACATACAAGTAACTGTTCAAAACTCTAAAATTTATGAAGTTTTAACCAAACTTCATAATAATTCTCTTCTTCCTTTTGATCAACTTATAGATATTACCGCGATTGATTATCCAGATAGTATACCTAGATTTGAGGTAGTGTACATTCTACTAAGTTCGGTTTCTAGAAAAAGGTTAATAGTTAAAATTAGGGTCAATGAAGGTGATTTAGTAAAATCCTCAACCGGTATTTTTAAATCTGCTAATTGGAGTGAAAGAGAAATTTGGGATATGTTTGGCATATTCTTTTCTGGACACCCAGATTTAAGAAGATTATTAACTGATTATGGTTTTGAAGGCCATCCTCTAAGAAAAGATTTTCCTCTTACAGGAAGAGTTCAGGTTAAATATGATCCTGAACAAAGTCGTGTTGTATACGAACCTGTAAACTTAATTCAAGAGTATAGAGACTTTGATTTTTTAAGCCCTTGGGAAAGGCCAGAAAAAGAAAATATTGATAATGGTGACAATAGTTGAGTAGTACAGAAATTAAACCTATCACAATGAATTTTGGACCACAGCATCCAGCTGCACATGGTGTACTTAGACTTGTCTTTGAAATGGATGGTGAAGTTATTAAAAGAGCTGACCCTCATATAGGCTTATTGCATAGGGGAACTGAAAAACTTATTGAGAACAAAACATATCTGCAAGCTTTACCTTATTTTGATAGATTAGATTACGTTTCCCCTATGAATCAAGAACACGCATGGTCTCTTGCAGTAGAAAAAATTCTCAATATAAAAGTGCCAGAAAGAGGTCAATATGTTCGGGTTTTATTTTGTGAGCTAGGTAGAATTTTAAACCATATACTTAACTTAACTGCGTTTGCTATTGATGTTGGAGCGATGACGCCACTTTTGTGGGGATTTGAAGAAAGAGAAATTTTATTAGGTTTTTACGAAAGAGCCTCAGGTGCAAGATTTCATGCAGCATATTTTAGACCAGGTGGTGTTCATCAAGATATTCCTGATGAGTTNTTAGATGATATTCAAAAATGGTTAAATAATTTTCCCAATTTTATTAATGATTTNGAAACTTTGTTGACTGAAAATAGAATTTTCAAACAAAGNACTGTTGATATTGGNATTGTNAGTAANGAAGATGCACTTAATCTAGGATTTAGTGGCCCCCCNTTGAGGGCTTCGGGNCATGCTTGGGATTTAAGAAAAATTCAACCCNANGATGTTTATTCCAAAATGGATTTTGATNTNCCCATTGGNAACACTGGNGATTGCTATGCNCGATATNTAGTTCGAGTTGAAGAAATGAGACAATCTTGTAAAATTATTCAACAGTGTATTAATGACATNCCNAANGGAGATGTTTTGTCAAATGATGCTAAAATGGTTCCTCCAAGTAGAGANGAGATGAAAGATTCAATGGAAGCATTAATTCATCACTTTAAGTTATATACCGAAGGGGTTCATGTACCTCATGGTGAAACTTATACTGCAGTTGAAGCCCCAAAAGGTGAATTTGGAGTATTCTTGGTTTCAGATGGTTCGAATAAGCCTTACAGAGCAAAATTACGAGCTCCAGGTTTCCAATTTTTAGCTGCAACTGAATATATGTGTAAAGGTCATATGCTTGCAGACTCAGTAGCAATTATTGGTTCAATGGATTTAGTTTTTGGAGAAATCGACAGATGAGTAAAGTTCAACTTGATCCAAATGATGAAACTAACTTTGTTTTTTCTTCAAAAGCGGAAAAAAAAATTGAGGAAATTTTTAAAAAGTATCCNTCTTCTAGAAAAGCCAGTGCTGTAATGCCTCTTCTTGATTTAGCACAAAGNGAAGCTGGTGGATGGCTTCCAGTCTCTGCTNTAGAGACTGTTGCTGACAAAGTTGGACTTGCTTATATGAGAGTATTNGAAATTGCAAGTTTTTATACAATGTATAATTTAAAACCTGTTGGGAAGTGGCACCTTCAANTATGTGGTACTACNCCATGTTGGTTAAGAGGTTCCGATGATATATTAAAAGCAATTTATGANACTCTAAAAATNANGCCAAATGAAACTTCAGAGAGTGGAGATTTTACCTTAACACCNGTTGAGTGTCTTGGAGCTTGTGTCAANGCTCCAATTTTACAAGTCAATGATGATTTTTATGAGGATTTAGATTATGAAAGTACAAAGAATTTGATAGATAGCTTAATTAAAAATAAAAAACCAAAATTTGGTTCTTCAAAGAAAAGAAAATCTGAACCAGAAAAGGGAGCAACTGTTTTGTTGAGTTTAAAGGATAAAAAAAATGCTTAACGATAAAGACAGAATTTTTAAAAATATTTATGGTTGGAATTCTCCTGATTTAAAGAGTGCTAAATTAAGAGGTGACTGGGTTGATACGAAAAATTTATTGAAATTAGGCCATGAAAAAATTATTGAAATTATAAAAGATTCTGGATTAAGAGGAAGAGGAGGAGCTGGTTTCCCTTCTGGATTGAAGTGGTCGTTCATGCCTAAGGAAGTTAAAGATAGACCTCATTATTTAGTTGTTAATGCTGATGAGTCTGAACCAGGAACATGTAAAGATAGAGATATAATAAGACACGAACCACATAAACTCATAGAAGGGTGTTTGTTAGCTGGTTTTGCTATGAGAGCACATTGTGCTTACATTTATATTCGTGGTGAATTCTATAATGAAGCTTTGGTTCTTCAAAATGCTATAGATGAAGCTTATGAAAACAAATTAATAGGTAAGAATGCCTGCGGAAGTGGATGGAAGTTTGATGTATTCCTTCACCGTGGTGCTGGTGCATATATTTGTGGTGAAGAAACGGCTTTATTAGAATCATTAGAGGGTAAAAAGGGCCAACCTAGATTAAAGCCTCCATTTCCAGCTGGTGTTGGATTGTATGGTTGCCCAACTACAGTTAATAATGTTGAAACTATTGCGGTTTCTCCAACTATTCTTAGAAAAGGTTCTAGTTGGTTTTCAGGTTTAGGTAGAGATAATAATACAGGTTCGAAACTTTTTTGTATATCTGGTCATGTAAATCAGCCTTGCAATGTAGAAGAGGAAATGGGTGTTCCATTACGAGATTTAATAGAGAAGCATGCTGGTGGTGTAAGAGGAGGTTGGGATAACCTTTTAGCAATAATTCCTGGTGGTTCATCAACACCACTTCTAACAAAAAATGTTTGTGATACCATTTTGATGGATTTTGATTCACTAAAAAGTGCAGGTTCAGGGCTTGGTACTGCAGGTGTTATCGTAATGGACAAGTCAACTGATGTTATAAATGCTATTACTAAACTTTCACACTTTTACAAACATGAAAGCTGTGGCCAATGTACCCCTTGTAGAGAAGGAACAGGCTGGATGTGGAGAATGATGGAAAGATTAGTAAAAGGTGATGCAGATATAGAAGAGATCGATGTTTTGCTCCAAGTTACTAAACAAGTTGAAGGTCACACTATATGCGCATTAGGAGATGCTGCTGCTTGGCCAATTCAGGGATTAATTAAAAATTTTAGACCTTTGATCGAGGAACGTATTAACAATTTTAATAATACAAAGAACAATAAAGCAGCAGAATAGATATGATTTTAAAATGATAAAGTTAACTGTTGATGGGAAAGAAATAGAAGTTGAAGAAGGTTGCACTGTTCTTCAGGCATGTGAGATTGCTGGAGAAGAAGTGCCTCGATTTTGTTATCATGATCGACTTTCTATCGCTGGAAATTGTAGAATGTGTTTAGTAGAAGTTCAGCCTGGACCTCCAAAACCGCAAGCTAGTTGTGCTCTTCCTGCTGCAAACGGTCAAATTATATCTACAAAATCAAAAATGGTTCAAGATGCAAGAAAAGGTGTAATGGAATTCCTTTTAATTAATCATCCTCTTGATTGTCCGATTTGTGATCAAGGGGGAGAATGCGATTTGCAAGATCAGGCGATGTCTTTCGGCTCAGATAAAACGCGGTATTTGGAGACTAAAAGAGCTGTTGAAGAAAAATCAATGGGGCCATTGATAAAAACTAATATGACAAGATGTATTCATTGTACAAGATGTGTAAGGTTCTCTACAGAAGTTGCAGGTGTAAATGATTTAGGAGCTCTNGGTCGGGGAGAGAACATGGAAATTACAACGTACTTAGAAAAATCAATTGAATCTGAACTTTCTGCTTGTGTTGTTGATTTATGTCCTGTTGGAGCTCTTACAAGTAAACCATATGCTTTTAATGCAAGNCCATGGGAGTTAACACATATTGAGACAATTGATGTGATGGATGCCTTGGGAAGTAATATTAGAGTTGATACTAAAGGCAATCAAGTAATGAGAGTTTTGCCACGACTTAATGAGGATATTAACGAAGAGTGGATATCTGACAAAACAAGGTTTGCAATAGATGGTCTCAAAGTTCAAAGACTTGACAGACCATACATTAGAAATGCTAAAGGATCATTAGAGGCAACAAATTGGGATACAGCCTTTAGTAAGATTAAAGATAAGCTTTTGGAATCAGAAAAGAATAAAATTGCCTGTTTAATAGGAGATTTAGTTGATGTNGAAGCTGCTTATTCNTTAAAGACATTATTTAAAAAATTTGATGTAGATAATTTAGANTGTAGAATTGANGGTGCTGAAATAGGTGANCAGGGNCGAGCTGGTTACATTTTTAATTCAGAAATCAANGGTATTGAAGANTCAGATGCTCTTTTAATAGTAGGTTCAAACCCNAGATTAGAGGCAGCAGTATTAAATGCTAGAATTAGAAAACGTTATCTTATGGGAAATTNNCCTATTGGATTAATTGGAGAGAAAGTAGACCTTAAATACCCTTATAAANATTTNGGTTCTTCATCATTAGATATAGAAAAACTTAAAAATAAAAANAATGAATTTTCTTTAAAGCTACTTAATGCTCAGAAGCCTATGATCATTGTTGGNATGGGTGCTNTTACNAATGATAATGGATCAGTNATTTTAAATGAACTTCGAGAACTTGCAGAATATTTAGGTGTTGTTAAAAAAGAATGGAATGGTTTNAACATTTTACAGACAAGTGCTGGAAGAACTGGNGCTCTTGACATTGGATTTNTACCTTCAAAAAAAGGATTAAATGCTAAACAAATTTTTTCAAAGGGTGATGAGGGTGATCTATCATTTATTTGGTTAATGGGTGTAGANAATAAGGATGTTCTTAAACTAAAAAAACCATTTGTTGTTTANCAAGGTCATCATGGAGATGTNGGTGCTCATATTGCAGATGTGATATTGCCAGGAGCNGCATATACAGAAAAATCTGCAACTTATGTTAATANNGAGGGGAGACCACAACTTGCCAANCAAGCAACATTTCCTCCTGGTGATGCAAAAGAAGATTGGAAAATTATAAGAGCATTTTCAGATTATGTTAAAAATAAACTTCCATTTGATGATTTAGAGAGNNTAAGGAATANATTATATGANGAGTTCCCNCATTTAGGAGATATNGATNAAATAAAAAAAGCTAGGTGGTCCAAATTTGGTACTAAAGGTAAAATTGATAACATTGAACTAAAATCATCTATTAAAAATTTTTATAATACTTGCTCNATTAGCAGAACNTCAGAGACTATGGCAACTTGCTTGAATAACAATATNAATAAAATTGCTGCGGAATAAATAATGGATTTCTCATTTATTACATCNAATAGTAGTTTATTATTAATTTTGGATTCAGTTTTTAAGATTCTTGTGGTCTTAATACCTCTTCTCCTATTTGTTGCATATTTAACTTTAGCNGAGAGAAGAATAATTGGTTTTATGCAGTTAAGAAAAGGTCCAAATGTTGTTGGATTATTTGGATTGCTTCAACCTTGGGCTGATGCTCTTAAACTGCTTTCAAAAGAAACCATACTTCCGTCAGGTTCAAGTAAAATTGTATTTGTTATCGCTCNNATGCTTACNTTTATTTTATCTATGATAGCATGGTCAGTNATTCCTTTTTCTGAAACATTTGTCATTTCCGATATTAANGTAGGTATTCTCTATCTTTTNGCTATATCTTCATTAGGGGTTTATGGCGTAATTATGGCTGGTTGGGCATCAAATTCAAAGTACGCCTTTTTAGGAGCATTGAGATCTGCAGCTCAAATGGTTTCTTATGAAGTTTCGATTGGTTTTGTGATGGTATCAGTTCTTCTTTGTGTTGGATCATTGAATTTAGGTGACATTATAGAGGCTCAAAAAAATATTTGGTTTGCCATACCTTTATTTCCAATGTTTGTAGTTTTTTTTATTTCAACTCTTGCTGAAACAAATAGAGCTCCATTTGATTTACCTGAAGGGGAGTCTGAACTTGTTGCTGGTTATATGGTTGAATATTCATCAATGAGTTTTGCATTATTTTTTCTTGGTGAATATGCAAATATGATTTTAATGAGTGCAATGACCTCTGTTCTATTTTTAGGTGGATGGCTTCCATTATTTGATATAGCACCATTTAATTTAATTCCTGGTCCAATTTGGTTGATAATAAAAATTTCTTTATGTTTATTTGTTTTTCTCTGGGTTAGAGCAACTACACCAAGGTATAGATACGATCAATTAATGCGCTTGGGATGGAAAGTTTTTCTGCCATTTTCTTTGTTATGGTTAGTATTAACAGCTGGGTTTCTTGTTTATACAGGTAATGCACCAGTAGTATATTATTAGGATATTGAATGATGAATTTATTTAAATTTCTAAAAAGTTTCTTTTTATTAGAATTAACAAAAGGATTGTCATTGACTCTGAAATATCTATTTAAGAAAAAAGTTACAATAAATTATCCTTTTGAAAAAAAATCCTATAAGCCCAAGATTCCGTGGAGAACACGCTCTCAGGCGCTATCCTAATGGCGAAGAAAGATGTATTGCATGTAAGTTATGCGAAGCTGTATGTCCTGCTCAAGCAATTGTGATTGAAGCAGAACCAAGACCTGATGGAAGTAGAAGAACAACCCGTTATGATATAGATATGACAAAATGTATTTACTGCGGTTTCTGTCAGGAAGCATGTCCAGTTGATGCTATTGTCGAGGGTCCAAACTTTGAATTTTCAACAGAAACAAGACAAGAGCTATTTTATGATAAGGANCGTTTACTAGCAAATGGTGATCGTTGGGAAGATGAAATTTCTAGAAATTTACAAAAAGAANATAGCTATAGATAAATCATGGTAACTTCTCTNTTCTTTTATTTATTTTCATTTATAATTACAGCTTGTGCAGTTATGGTAATTTCTTCAAGAAANCCAGTTCACTCTGTGCTTTTTTTAATCCTTGCTTTTTTTAATTCAGGTGCCCTTTTTGTTATTTTGGGAGCTGAATTTTTAGCTATGATGCTTGTAATTGTATATGTTGGTGCTGTTGCAGTTTTATTTTTATTTGTCGTAATGATGCTTAATATAAATTATTCAAAAATTAAAGAAGGTTTTCAAAAATATTTTCCGATTGGTTCACTAATAGGATTGATTTTGTTTATAGAAATTATTTTGATGATTTTTAGTGGAGATTTATTAGTAAATAAAAATGAAACTGTAATTTCAAATGTGCCCAACACTCATCAAATCGGACTACTCCTTTATACAGATTATATTTTTGTATTTCAATTATCTGGATTGATTTTGTTAGTTGCTATGATTGGAGCTATTGTCCTTACATTAAGGGATAGATCTGGAGTTAAAAAACAAATTATTACTGATCAAAATACTAGAAAAGTGTCTGACGTAATAACATTGGTAAAAATGGATAAAGAAAATTGAAAATTTTAAAAAAAATTAAATGTTAGTAACTTTAGAACATTATCTTTGTTTGAGTGCCATACTTTTCACTTTAGGAGTATTCGGTATTTTTTTAAATAGGAAAAATGTTATTACAATATTAATGTCAATAGAATTAATGTTATTGGCTGTTAACATTAATCTAGTTTCTTTTTCATCTTTTTTAAACGATATCCAAGGTCAAATATTTACAATTTTTGTTTTGACAGTTGCAGCAGCTGAAGCAGCTATTGGTCTTGCTATTTTAGTTATTTATTACAGAAATAGTGGCTCAATTGCTGTTGAAGAAATAAATAAATTGAGAGGGTAGATGATTTACTTNATTGTCTTTTTACCTTTATTGGGTTCNATTCTTGCAGGTTTTTGGGGAAGAAAACTTGGTGATAAGNTGAGCTTNTATTTAACTTCATCNCTTCTTGTNATTTCAATGATTATNGGNTGGGTNGAGTTTATTAANCTNTCAACTAATCACATTGACAAAACNTANCCTTTNATGACCTGGATAGATGTTGGTAATTTTAANGTTGTNTGGTCATTACGNTATGACATGCTTTCAGCTGTAATGATTATAGTTATTACAACAGTTTCGTCNATGGTTCANATCTATTCAATTGGATATATGAGCCATGATGATTCAAAACCAAGATTTATGTCTTATTTAAGCTTNTTTACNTTNGCTATGNTAATGCTTGTTACTGCAGANAATTTAGTTCAATTATTTTTTGGCTGGGAAGGNGTNGGAGTTGCNTCATATTTATTAATTGGTTTTTGGTATCACAAAGCCTCAGCTCATACCGCNGCTATGAAAGCTTTTGTAGTAAATAGGGTGGGCGATTTTGGTTTTATACTTGGNATAATAGCAATTTACTCNGTATTTGGTTCTGTTTATTTTGATGATATTTTTAAAGACGTGCAAGGTNTTCAAAANATTACTCTNTCATTAATNGGAATAAANTTTAATGTTATAGAACTTATTTCTATTTTATTATTTATTGGAGCAATGGGTAAATCAGCTCAATTAGGTCTTCANACTTGGTTNCCTGATGCTATGGANGGNCCAACACCAGTTTCTGCNTTAATTCATGCTGCTACTATGGTNACTGCNGGTGTCTTTTTAGTTTGTAGAATGTCTCCACTATTAGAGTATGCACCTTTTGCTCTAACAGTAATAACAATTATAGGGGCATTAACGGCAATTTTTGCAGCCACAATTGGATTGACNCAATTTGATATTAAAAGAGTGATAGCTTATTCTACTTGTTCTCAATTAGGTTATATGTTTTTTGCTGCTGGTGTATCAGCATATCCTGCATCAATGTTTCATNTAACNACTCANGCTTTTTTTAAGGCNCTTNTGTTTTTGGGTGCNGGNTCAGTGATACATGCTATGTCAAATGAACAAGACATGCGAAAAATGGGNGGTATTTGGAAAAAAATACCNATTACATATGCTCTAATGTGGATNGGTTCATTGGCTTTAGCAGGAGTTCCNTTTTTTTCAGGTTATTATTCNAAGGACCTTATTTTAGAAGCAGCNTGGGCTGCAAGTTCAAATTCTGGTTATTTTGCATTCTGGNTAGGTNCTATAGCAGCCTTTTTAACGGCTTTTTATTCTTGGAGAGTTTTATTACTTACATTTCATGGTNAGNCAAATGCTGATAAGAANGTTCTATCGCATGTCCATGANTCTCCTNTNGTAATGCTCTTACCNCTATTTATTCTTGCGTTTGGAGCATTATTTTCTGGNTGGTTTTTTTATGAAAANTTTGTTGGTCATCACTGGCATGAATTTTGGGGNCACTCCATATATATTGCTGAAACAAANAAAGCCATGAANTTAGCTCATTATGTNCCAAAATGGGTTAAATACCTNCCTGTTTTTTTAGCGGTTTTAGGTATTTTAAGTGCATATGTTTTNTATTTANTNATACCTTCNCTTCCAAGTTTAATATCAAANACCTTTTCTCCTTTNTATAATNTNTTCTATAATAAGTGGTANTTTGATGAAATTTANGATTANCTATTTGTTAANAGTTTTGTNAAAATTGGNATTGTTTTTTGGAAAAAAGGTGATGAAAATACAATTGATAGATATGGTCCAAATGGAGTATCAAAATTAGTTAAAAACATTTCTTCAAAAAGTATTATCATTCAATCTGGTTTTATTTACCATTATGCTTTTGCTATGTTAATNGGCCTTGTTGTCTTATTNACATGGCTTNTANTGGATNATGGTNTATAANTATGTTTTATAGCCTTCCAATTTTATCTTTTATNACATTTTTACCACTTTTTGGAGCTTTTGTGATTCTTCTNACATGTGGTGATGATGANCAAGGATCAAGAAATTCAAAAATGGTGGCTTTATGGACGAGNTTGATTACTTTTATACTATCATTAGTCATATTGTTTAATTTTGATAAAAACTTAAACGAATTTCAATTTGTTGAAAAAATTCAATGGATACCTTTTTCCAATATTTCATATCATATGGGNTTAGATGGNATTTCTNTTCCATTTGTTGTTTTATCAACATTTCTNGTGCCAATTTGTATTTTATCGAGTNTANATAGNNTTAAAAAACAAGTACCTGTTTTTATGTCATTNTTCTTGATTTTGGAAGTATTGATGGTGGGGACNTTCTGTGCCATGGATATTTTGGTTTTTTANATATTTTTTGAAGCCGTATTAATACCTATGTTTCTNATTATTGGAATATGGGGAGGTAAAAGAAGAGTTTANTCTGCATTTAAATTTTTCTTATATACTCTTTTGGGTTCTGTATTAATGCTTGTAGCAATATTTTATTTATATTCCAAAACTGGNACTACAGATATACAAGAAATTACAAAATTTAATTTTTCATACNATGTNCAGATNTGGTTATTTCTNGCTTTTTTTGCATCATTTTCTGTAAAGCTTCCAATGTGGCCTGTCCATACTTGGCTTCCAGANGCACATGTTGAGGCACCAACTGCTGGNTCAGTNATTTTAGCAGGTATNTTACTTAAAATGGGNGGCTANGGTTTTTTAAGGTTTTCAATTCCTATGTTTACTGATGCNGCNATATTTTTTGCTCCTTATATTTTTNTTTTGTCTTTAATTGCAATTATATACACNTCCTTAATTGCNCTAGTNCAAGATGATATGAAAAANATGATTGCTTANTCATCAGTNGCACATATGGGTTTTGTTACAATTGGGGCATTTTCTTTTACTCAAGAAGGCCTNTCAGGTTCCGTTTACCAAATGGTTAGTCATGGATTAATATCTGGGGCTTTATTTTTATGTGTAGGAATANTTTATGATAGANTACANACAAGAGAAATAAGNGCATATGGTGGAGTNGCTGANGTAATGCCAAAGTTTGCATTATTTTTTATGTTTNTGATGTTAGCTTCAGTTGGTTTNCCTGGAACNTCAGGTTTTGTTGGGGAATTGCTTGTTTTGGTTGGTATNTGGAANTCTAATCCTATCGTTGCTATTNTTACTGCTNCNGGATTAATTTTAGGNGCAATNTATATGCTTTGGTTATACAGAAGAGTAATGTTNGGNAAAGCNGTTAAAGAAGAAATTTTNAANTTAGAGAANATGTCTATTAGAGAGATTTCTTTATTTGTTCCTATATNAGCTTTAGTTTTGTTGTTAGGTATATATGCTGCNCCAATCTTAGATATTACNAATAATTCAATTAATAATATTTTTGAAATTACTGAATTTCATAAAAATCAAAATTTAGANNCACAATTAGNAAAGTTAAAAGGGCTCTGATANATGAGTTTATANGGCATTTCTGGAGAAATATTTTTAGCTTTAGGGGGNATGNTTGCNCTTTTGTCAGGAGTTTTTGTTAGNAAAGATAACAGCTTCAAAATNACAACTAGAATATGCAATNTTTCATTTATAATTTCATTNATATTAATATTTTTTNCCCANTCNAATTCNGGNTCTCTTTTCNATGANATGTTTGTATATGATGGTCTTGCGAGATACACTAAATCACTAATTTTAGTTGGNACTATTTTAAGTCTTTTAATNAGNNTTAAANCNCAAAAAATAGATGGATTTAANAAACCNGAATATCCTGTTTTAATTNTATTCTCNGTCATAGGNATGCTTCTCATGTCTTCATCAATGGATTTGATTAGTCTNTATATGGCTTTAGAACTTCAGTCATTACCATTATACGTTATAGCAGCAATTAATAGAGATAATTTAAAGAGTAGTGAAGCTGGACTNAAATATTTTATTTTAGGNGCTTTGAGTTCAGGATTATTACTATTCGGTATGAGCTTNGTTTATGGTGCTGTTGGTGACACTTCCTTTTCATCTATCTCAGAGTTTTCATCTCAAGGAATGACNAANTTATTATTAATTGGTTTAGTTTTTATGCTTGCTGGTTTGGCTTTTAAAATTTCTTTAGTNCCTTTTCATATGTGGACACCNGATGTTTATGAGGGTGCNCCTACTCCTGTCACTGCTTTTTTTGCAATAGTTCCAAAAATTGCTGCAATGACTGTTATGATAAGATTTACCTTTTTTGCTTTTGATAGTTCTATTTCATCATGGCAACAAGTNATTGTNATATTATCCTTACTTTCTATGATTTTAGGCTCTTTTGCTGCAATTATGCAGACAAACTTNAAGAGACTTATGGCATACTCATCNATTGCNCATATGGGNTATGCTCTTGTTGGNATTGCTTCNGGAATTTTAGAGGGNATTTCNGGACTTTTAATATATATGTTAATNTATATTGTAATGAATATTGGNTCATTTATAATTATACTCTCNATGAGAAGNGACAATCAAAGNGTNGAAGANATTTATGACTTAAAAGGNATTTCTAAAACACATCCTTTTATTGCATTTTCTTTCGTTATTNTAATGTTTTCTATGGCNGGNATACCTCCNTTAGCNGGTTTTTTTGGTAAATGGGTGGTNTTTTATTCTGCTGTAAATTCTGGNTTACTTTTTCTTGCTNTTATAGGTGTTTTAACAAGTGTAGTNGGTGCATTTTATTANTTNAGNATAATTAAAATNATGTANTTTGAAGANAANGAAGTTAAGTTAGATATAATTGATAATAAGAGTTCAATGCTNATNCTTGGTTTAATGATTGCCANANTANTTTTATTTGGAATTTTTCTTAATTGGCTAATAGAAATTACAATGGGAATTAGTTTATTAATATAGATTCTAAAATAACATATATAGATGAGGCTGACTCTAGTTCAGATCTTATACTAGAAAATTATAAATATAGTCTTGATGAGTTTACATCATATGTCGTAATGAATCAAAAAAATGGAAGAGGGAGAATGGGCAATAGATGGAATTCATCAAAAGGAAATCTTCATTTTTCAACTTTAATTAAACCAAAAAATAGAATTAAATTTTGGCCCCAGTTAAGTTTCATTTCAGCCCTAGCTGTAAAATCTTCTTTATCTCATTATTTGATTGCTAAAGATGATAATATAAAGTTTAAATGGCCAAATGATATATTTATTGATAATAAAAAGATTTCAGGAATTCTTATTGAGACTACAAGCGACCAAAAGGCTGTTGTTGTTGGCATTGGAATAAATTTAATTAATAATCCTGATATAAAAAATAAATATTGGAAGAGTATAAATTTTCTAGATTATTTTGGCATTAAGATTATTCCTGAAGAAATATCTCAATTACTATTAAATGAAATTATGAATTTTATTAAAATATGGTATGTAAAGGGTTTTCCTTATATTAAAAATTTGTGGATAAAAGATGCATTATTTCTTAATGAAGAAATGTGTTCTGTAGATTTAAAACAAAATATTAAAGGAACATTTATTGGTCTAGGAGAATTAGGTCAAATAATTATTCAAGATAAAAATAATGAAACAACTCAACTTTCAACAGGCACTTTATTGCCAACAAAATTAATGAAATAATATGTTACTTGTTATAGATGTAGGAAATACAAATACAGTTTTTGCAATTGCTCAAAATAATAAAATATTTAAGCAATGGCGAATTAATTCAAGCATTAAAAGAACCGCCGATGAGTATTCAGTCTGGTTGATTAAGCTTTTAGAAATTGAAAATTTAAAATTATCGTCTATTTCGAATTGTATAGTCGCCTCTGTTGTTCCTGAAGTTTTGTTGCAAATTAAAATTTTCAATGAAAAATATTTAAATATAGCTCCTTTGGTTATTGGTGATGATAACCTTGATTTAGGCATTAGTATTAATATTGATGTGCCTTCTGAGGCAGGCGCAGATAGGCTTGTGAATGCAGTTGCAGTAAATAAATTTTATAAAAAACCAGGTATCGTTGTTGATTTTGGAACAGCGACTACATTTGACGTTATAAGTAAAGATGGAGACTATGAAGGGGGTGTGATTGCACCTGGTATCAATCTGTCTTTAGAAGCTTTATATATGGCAACTAGTCGATTGCCTAGAATAGGTATTGATGAGCCTTACTATAAAGCTGTAATTGGTAAAAATACAAAAGATTCTATGAAATCTGGTATATACTGGGGGTATATTTCCTTAATAGAAGGTATAATAGAAAGAATAAAAAAAGAAACAAAAACTAAAAATATAGTTATCGCTACAGGCGGTCTATCTAATATATTTACCAAAGATTGTTCTGCTATTGAAATTGTAGATGAGGATCTTACAGTTAAAGGTCTTATACATATTTTTAATATTAATATTTAAATGTGGTTTTATGAAAATAAGTAAAAATGATTTGATCTTTCTCCCTTTAGGGGGATCATCTGAAATAGGGATGAATTCCAACCTTTATCACTATGATGATAACTGGATTATGGTTGACCTAGGAATTAGTTTTGCTGATGAGAGTATGCCTGGTGTAGATATACTACTTCCTGACATAGATTTTATTATTGAAAAAAGAGATAAACTAAAAGGTATTTTTTTGACGCATGGTCATGAGGATCACATGGGTGCAGTTCAGTATATTTGGGATAAACTGAGAGCCCCTATATATGGAAGCTCCTTTACAATCTCTTTACTTAAAAGAAAATTAAAAGAAGTTGGACTTTTGGGTAATGTTCAGCTTCATACGATTAGTGAAAATAAAGTTATTAATATAGGACCTTTTGAAATTCAACCTGTCAGTCTTACCCACTCAATTCCTGACCCACTATCTTTTTCTATATCAACTAAAAGTGGAACAATATTTCACACTGGTGATTGGAAATTTGACAATAGTCCTAAGGTTGGATCAGAACCAAATTATGAAATGTTAAAAGAAATTGGGAAGAAAGGTGTTTTAGCTTTAGTTGGAGATTCAACTAACGCAATGGTTGAAGGTACCACTCAATCAGAAACTGAAGCATTTAAGGGATTAAGAAAAACAATTAAAAATTCTTCAGGAAGAATTTTTATTACATGTTTTGCCTCAAATGTTGCTAGAGTTAAGTCAATTATTGAAGCATCTTTAGAGAATAATAAAAAAATTTTTCTAGCAGGTAGATCGCTTAATCGAGCTGTTGAGGCAGCCAATGAGGTAGGGTATCCAGTTGAAGGAATGGAAACTTCTTTTAAAAACATTGATAAATATAAGCATGATGATGTGGTAATTATAGCTGGTGGTTCACAAGGTGAATTAAGGTCAACAATGACAAGAATAGCTTTTTCTCAACATGATCGAATAAATGTAAAGCCAGGGGATACTGCTATTTTCTCTAGCAGTAAAATACCTGGTAATGAAATAGCAATTGATAAAGTTCATACAGCTTTTTTGAAGAAAGGCGTTAAGGTTGTTACAGATGAAGATGAATTGGTTCATGTTTCAGGCCATCCAGGAAAAGATGATATAATTAAATTATATAAATTGATTAAACCTCAAATTTCTATACCAGTTCATGGAACACCTAAACATCTTAGAGAGCATGCAAATATTGCTAAAGTTACTGGTATTTCTTTATCTATAGAGCCAGAGAATGGATCATTAATAAAGTTATCAGGAAATTCACCATCTATTATTAATCAAATACAAATAAAATCGTCCGTCCCTGATGGAAGTCAAATATTAAAGTCAGATTCTTCAATATTTACTGCAAGAAGAAGATTACTATGGAATGGTTCAGTATCTGCAGTCATAATGTTAGATAGTGAACTAGAAATTCAGTTACCTATAAAAATTATTCAAAATGGGATTACTGAAAGGGATGATGAAATGGAATGGATTTCAGAAGTTAAATCTGATATTGAAGAAACAATTTATAGTTTAAATAAAAATGAATTAACAGATGATCTGATTGTTGAGCAAAAAGTTAGATCTTCTATTAGATCTGTTACAAAATTACTTTTTAAAATAAAACCTTTAATTGATGTTCATGTTTTACGGGTCCTTTAAGTTGGTATTTGATTAATGGGAATAGTTTCTGGAATTGTTGTATACATTTTACTATGGTGGTGGGTCTTATTTATGATATTGCCTATAAAATCTAACCCTCCCGATAATCCTTCAATAGGACATGCTACTAGTGCGCCAAAAAATCCATATATACTCCATAAATTCTTTGCTTCTACAATTATATCAGGTTTACTATGGTTTATAGCTTATTATATAATAACATATAACTTAATAAGCTTTTGATCTAATTTGAGGGATTGAATTTTGAAAATTGCAATATCGAATGATCACGGTGGCACAAAATTGAAAATGTCTATATTAAAATACTTAAAAGGTTTTAATTACGATGTTATTAATTTAGGTACTGATAACAATGATTCAGTGGACTACCCTGATTATGCATATGAAGTTTCTAAATTATTGAAAGATAAGGTTATTGACTTTGGTATTCTTATTTGTGGATCAGGAATTGGTATAAGTATTGCTGCTAATCGGTATCCTCATGTTAGAGCGGCTCTATGCAATGATGAAAATTCTGCTGAACTTTCAAGATCACATAACAACGCTAATACATTAGTTTTTGGAGGCCGATTAATAGATCATGACATTGCTTTAAAGTGTATAAATAAATTTTTAAATACTGAATTTGAGGGTGGCAGACATATTAAAAGAGTAGATAAATTGTCTAGTCCCCCAATAATATAATTGGAGATAAATATGGAAGGTTTTTTTAATAGTCATTTATCTATGTCTGACCCAGAAATTTCAAATGCAATTGATAGAGAGATGATAAGGCAGAAAGAGCAAGTTGAATTAATTGCATCTGAAAATATAGTTTCTAAAGCCGTATTAGATGCTCAGGGAAGCATTTTAACTAACAAATATGCAGAGGGATATTCAGGTAAAAGATATTATGGTGGGTGCGAATATATTGATGTTTTAGAGACAATTGGTATTAATAGAGTTAAACAAATTTACAATTGTAAATATGCAAATATCCAGCCACATTCTGGTGCTCAGGC
>NYVQ01000003.1 GCA_002684695.1 SAR116 cluster bacterium
CTTTTGACGAACGGTAAGCATACCAACCACCAAGCTTGTTATCAGAAATACTTCCAACTCTGGCTGACATAAAAGCAAAAATACTTTTATTACTATGAGACATTTTAGGTATAAAATGTTTAGCAATAATAGAAGGAAGAATTGTATTAACGAAGAATAACTCTTTAAATTTTTCTTCTGTTAAATCACTAATTTTCTTTTCAGGATAAATATTCTCATTATGCAAAATACCGTTAGCTACTATTACTAAATCTAAATTGTTTTTAAATGATGCTATGTTAGCAGCTTCTATTAAATCATTTTCGTTTTCATATTTAACAACATGATTGAAAACTTTTTCTGAATCAAAGATCTCATTTGATCTTGAAAAAACATTAATTGTTTCAACAGTATTAATTTCAGATAAATTTTTTACAAAGGATTTTCCTATTGCGCCACTGGCTCCTGTTATAGCAATGTTTCTAAACGAATTATTTATCATTAATCATTTCTCTTTTCAGTTTAAGCCTTAAATATTAGAATTAGATTACTCTTTATTATAGATATAGTATTCAACATGAATATTTGTAACAAAGATTTTCAATTTCTTACAAAGATGAATGGTTCTCAAAGATAGGAGTAAGCTCAAATCATTTAGAACCTACATTTAGAAACTTTTTTGATTTGGAGCGGGCGAAGAGATTCGAACTCTCGACCCTAACCTTGGCAAGGTTATGCTCTACCCCTGAGCTACGCCCGCATATAAATCAATATACTTATATAACTTTTTTTGTGTTAATCAAATAAAATAAAAAGACATTTTAACTTGTATTTGCAAAATCTTTATACATGTTAAAGTATTTTTATAATTCTAATAAAAAATATAGATTTTAAATTTTTAAAAGTTCAATTTATGAAAACGTATAGTGAATACTTGCAGAGTAAAAAAAACTCAAAAGATGAACAGGAATTTCTTGTTATAAATCAATTAAATAAATTAAAGTTTGATTTTTATATTTTTGAGCACCCACCTCTAAAAACAGTTGAAGATTCTAAGAATTTAAGAGGAGAAATTAAAGGTGGACATACCAAAAATTTATTTCTTCGTGACAAAAAGAAAAATAACTTTCTAATCACAACTAGTGAGGATCAAATAATTGATTTAAAGAAATTAGAAAAAAAACTTTCTACTGGAAGACTTTCTTTTGGAAGTCCAGAAAGATTATATGAATTTTTGGGTGTAAAGCCCGGTTCAGTATCTCCACTTGCATTAGTGAATGATCAAAATAATAAAGTAATCTTTTATATTGATAAAAAACTTTTAAATGAAAAGATTTTGAATTTCCATCCATTGGTAAATCATTTAACTATTTCATTAAAAATAAGTGATTTCAAAAGCTATTTAAATAGTATAAATCGAACCTTAAATGAAATTGAATTTGAATAATAAAATTAAAAGTTCAATTTTAACCTTGCAAAGGTTAATATCAATACAAATATAATATCAGATTGAGAGAAAGTTATGCTAATTGGTGATTCAGATACAAATACAAGTTCCAACACAAATAACATTAAAGATGTTACATCTGAAAATTTTATGGAAGAAGTTGTTGAATTATCAAAATCTACTCCAGTAATTGTTGATTTTTGGGCTCCTTGGTGTGGTCCATGTAAAGAACTTGGTCCTAATATTGAGAAAGCTGTTAGTAGTACTAATGGTAAAGTAATTTTAGCTAAGGTTAATATTGACGAAAATCAAGCTATAGCTGCTCAACTTAGGGTACAGTCTATTCCTACAGTTTATGCTTTTGTTGATGGCCAACCTGTGGATGGATTTATGGGCGCACAACCTGAGTCTGCAATCAATGATTTTGTAAAAAAAATTTCAGATCTTAATAAGAGTGGTCCAAATATTGATGAAATGTTAGAAAATGCTGACTCTTTGTATAAGGAAAAGAACTTTGCAGATGCTGGTGAAGTATTTGAGACAATATTATCCATTGACGCAGAAAAAAAAGAAGCTATTTCAGGATATATAAGATCTTTAATCGGGTTAAAAAAGTATGAAGCTGCTTCAGATTTTATAGGTTCAATTGAAGATAAAATTAAAGAGGACAACTCAGTGAAAGAGGCAATTGCAGCACTTGATTTGACATTAAAGGCTGAAAGAGCTTCTTCAAAAACATCGGAATTAAGAATGAAGATCGAAAATAATCCAAAAGATATGGAATCTAGACAAGAATTAGCAATCGCTCTTTATGGTGCTGGTGAAATTGAAGATGCTTTAGACTGTCTTTTGGATTCAATTAATTTTGATAGAAATTGGAATGAAGAAGCAGCAAGAAAGCAATTAGTTGAGTTTTTTTCTGCGATAGGATTACAAGATCCAATCGTAGTTAGCGCAAGAAAACGTCTGTCCTCTATATTGTTTAAATAATTGTAATTTGGAGGTTAAAATTCCTAGATTTAGTATAGATAGCAACGAGCTCCCAAAGAGTCTTCCGGTTTTCCCTTTACAAGGAGCTTTGCTTCTTCCAGGCGGTATTTTGCCACTTAATATATTTGAACCAAGATATGTCCAGATGGTAAAAGATACAATTGCCACATCTCATAGAATGATAGTTATGACTTTACCAGCTTCAAAGGAAAACAATGGTTCTGATGTTTATAAACTTGCTTGTGCTGGTAAACTTATTTCTTTTGAAGAAACACTAGACGGAAGGTTTTTAATTTCTCTTTCTGGTATTATTAGATGCAGATTAAANGAAGATTTAGAAGAAAAAGGTGGCTATAANAGAATGGCTGTAGATTTTTCAGANTTCTTAGNTGANATGAAACCAAATAATATAAAAATTGAACGTAATGGTTTNTTTGAAACCCTNAGANCATATTTTGATATAAAAGGTCTNTCTGCTGATTGGAAGGCAATNGAGAAGTGNGANGATGAAAAATTGATNACNACTTTAGCAATGCTTTGTCCATTTAGTGATGCTGAAAAACAATCTCTTTTGGAAGCAAACTGTTTAAATGATAGAGCTAGCCTGATGAAAGTAATTCTGGAAATGAGTGTATTTGGAGAGAATAATCAAAATGTCAGAAAACACTAATCAAAATAAAGTTGACCCAAAACTTTTAGAAATACTGGTGTGTCCAGTTACTAAAGGTGACTTAGAGTACAATAAAGAAAAAAATGAATTAATTAGTAAACAAGCTGGGCTAGCATACCCTATCCGAGATGGGATACCAATAATGCTTGAAGAAGAGGCAAGAAAAATTGTAGATGATAAATAAATCTTTATGTTTAAAGTAACAGAAATACGACTTAACAAAAATAAATCTGAATTAAAAGTGTTATTTGATGATAAATTTTCTGGTAAATTATCATCTGAATTATTAAGAGTTGAAAGCCCATCTGCTGAAGTTCAAGGGCACGCACCCAATCAAAAAAAAACTCCTTCTGGTAAATCTAATATAAAAATTGAAAACATTGAGCCAATTGGTAATTACGCAATTGCTATAAAGTTTGATGATGGCCATAGTACAGGTATTTTTTCTTGGGATTATCTTAGAAAACTATCAGAGAATAAAAATACTTTATGGGAAAATTATTTAAAAAGAATTAAAGATTTAAAATTAAGTAGGTAATTAATTATTTACCATTGTTTCTAATAGTTTTCTTTTTATTGAGTCAAAATTATCAACAAAATTTAGTGTAGTGCCTAAGATATTTTGTGTTTGGACAGATGTATTAGTAAAAAACCAATCAAGTCCATCTGTTAATTTTGTAATAGAATTTACCCAAACCTTTCTTTTATTTTCATATTTATTCAGCACAACACTCGAACCAAGATCTAAACCGTGATTTCTAGCCCAATTTAATGTTTTTACTAACTCACTAACATCACCAATAGCAAGATTAAAACCTTGTCCTGCTAAAGGGTAAATTGCGTGAGCGGCATCACCTAAGACGACCGATCTCAAACCTATCGGATTAGAGACATCTATTCTTTTTATTGGCCATTTACTTATTTTTGAAATTAAAGATAGTTTTCCTAGATTTAAACCAATTTCATTTTTAATTTTTTTTTCAAAATCATCTTTATCTAAATTGAATAAACATTCCATTTGATTTTTATCCAAAGACCATATCATTGAAGAAACACTTCTTGTTTTTGTAATATTTTCCTTTGCTAACAGCGCTAAAATCCCGTTTTCCGAAAATACTTGCCATGAAGTGAATGGATGAGTTTGATCATGCTCTATGAGCCCAACTAAACCATATTTTTTTATTCCTTTATCTTTTGATTTGATATTAGATAAATCTCTAATTAAAGAATTTGCACCATCAACTCCAATTATCAATGATGTGTGTATCTTCTTTCCTGATTTTAAAATTATCTCATTGTAATTTTTATTAGAATTTAATTTGTCAATATCTTCATTTAATTCTAAAAAATTTTTCTTTTTTTTCTGATTAGAAATTATAATATTCAATTCTTTATGAAGAAACTTATTTTCTGCAAGAAAACATAGTGTTTTTTGAAATTTTTTATCTTCAAAAGTAGTAAAGTTTTTTTGATTTTTTGTTTTGATTAGGATTTTTTTAGTTGGAAAAACTATACTTCTTAAATTGTTGAGATTTAGTTTTTGATAAAAATCAACTGATACTGGTGATAGCATAGTTGTCCTATCATCATTTTCTTCTTTATTAATATTATTTATCCATAATATTTTATATTCTTGTTTAATAAGAGCGACTAGAGCTGATTTTGCTGAAAGACCATTCCCGTAAATTACAACGTCAAAAATTTTATTTTCATTAATCATTCGATAATAAGATGGTTAATTAATATTGTTTTTAAATATACTTTATACCATTTTAGGTAGAACTACTTTTTAAAGCATTATAATATAATAAAATAATCTTTGTTTATAGGAATAAAATGTTTAATCCCGAATTTTCAATTTTTAATGACTGGATGTTTGGAAAACTATCAGATTTGTTATCTGGAGTAAATCCACCGTCAGGTTCAGAACCCATTCTTTTAACAATAGGTGAGCCAAAGACACCTCCTCCAAAGATTGTCAAGGAAACATTTAATAAATATTACAAAGATTGGAGAAGATATACACCGAGTAACGGAACAAGATTTTTTCGTGATAGTGTTTCAGAGTATATTTCGAGAAGATATCCAAAAGCTTCAGAATTTTTTGATATAGATGATGAAATAACGCCAGTTCCTGGAACTAGAGCCCCACTTTTTCAGATTGGTTTGCTTTTAAAAAATGGTTCAAAAAATAAAGATATAAGTTTGGTTACAAATCCATTCTATCATGCATGGAGAGCTGGAGCTATTGCAGCAAATGAAAAGATTATTTGGATGGATGCTAATAAAGAGACTAATTGGCTTCCTCAACCTAAAAACATAGATAGTGAAATATTAGAAAGAAGCTCAATCATGTATGTTGCTTCTCCCTCAAATCCACACGGTAGTTGTGCTTCAATAGATTGGTTAATTCAAACTATAAATATTTGCCGAAAAAATGACATATTATTATGTGTAGATGAATGTTATGCAGATATTTATAGACAAGATTACAATCCTCCAACTGGCACCGTAGAGGCATTAAAAGAAATTGGTGAGGGAAGTAATGGTGTTATTATTTTTAATTCTTTGTCCAAAAGATCTTCAGCTGCCGGATTGAGAGCTGGATTTATTGCAGGAGATAAAAAAGTGATTTCAAAATATAGAAAATTAACTGCTAACGGAGGTGTTGCAATATCAGAACCTCAGTTGAGAGTAGCTGCAGCTTTGTATAAAGATGACGAGCATGTTAGAAAAAATAGACAATTTTATGATAAAAATTTTTTACTTTCAGAAAAAATATTGGGTTTTAAAAAACCTCAAGGCGGTTTTTTTAATTTCATACCCGTGAATGATGATTTAATTGCAACTAAACATTTATGGGAAAATCATGGTGTTAAAGTTATGCCAGGTCGTTTTATGGCGAACTCTAATAATAATTATAATCCTGGTGAAAATTATTTAAGAATTGCATTAGTGAATGATGAAAATATAACAGAGAATGGACTAAACAAAATTTCTAAAGGACTTCAAGAACTGAAATGAATGATATTAACTCTACTCAAAGTTCATCTTTCCTACCAAGAGGTTTCAAAGAATTTTTTAAATCACGTCTAAATGAATTTTTTGGGATACTAATAATAATTTTTGTATCTTCAATTATAATTGCGATTTGGAATTTCGATCCTAATGATAATGTTATTTGGTTCAAATTATCAACAAAAGAGCCACAAAACTTTTTAGGGGGTTATGGATCAAATATATCAGGTTTACTACTTCATGCATTTGGTTCTGGAAGTATGCTTTTTTGTATTTTTGGATATTTCTGGGGTTTCAAGTTCTTAAGGAATGAAGAAATAAATAAAAAACGAATGAAATTTATTTTATTATTTCCATCAATAATTCTAATTTCTATATTCCTGTCTTTTTTTAATTACAAAGCAATTTTTCTACCCGAGGGGGTAGGTGGTGCCATTGGCCATATGATTGCTTCTTTAATACCATTATTAAATGACAATTGGGCATTTGGTTACTTATCTGGAGGCAGTTGGCCATTTTTAACTCTGTGCCTTTTGGTTGGTTTCCCAATCTTCCTGTGGTGTTGTACTGCATCAAAAAAAGAAATAGGCATTATAAAAATAATTATTTTTCCAATAATAAAAATATTTAATTATTTTGTTTTGTTTTTATTCAGATCTTTAAAACAAAATAAAACAAAACCTCAATTATTTAAAAAATCAAAAAGGTTTGAACCAACAATTGAGAATAAAAGAAAAAGTTTAAATAGCATAAGATCCATAGATAAGAAAAAACCTCGACAAACTTCTTTAAACCTTGAAACCTCTAATGGTTACAATTTACCTTCAGTTGAACTTTTATATCCTCCTGTTGAGGGACTGGCTGGGCCATCCGATGATGTCCTTAATTCTAACTCTAGAATGCTTGAGAATGTATTAGACGACTTCGGAGTTAAAGGGGATATAGGGACAGCTTTAACCGGCCCTGTGGTAACTAGATACGACCTAAACCCTTCGCCGGGAACAAAGACTTCAAGAGTTGTTAGTTTAGCTGACGATATAGCAAGATCCATGAGTGCTGTTTCTGTCAGAGTTGCTGTAGTCCCAGGTCAAAATGTCATAGGTGTAGAACTGCCAAATTTAGATAGGGAAACAGTTTTACTAAGAGAAATTTTTGAGAGTGATAAATGGCATGAAACTAAATCAAATATTCCTGTTGCACTAGGAAAAGATATTGCAGGCGAACCTATTGTTAGAGATTTATCAGCAATGCCTCATTTGCTAGTTGCAGGAACAACAGGATCTGGAAAGTCAGTAGCTGTGAATGGAATGATTTTATCTATTTTATATAAACATACACCAGAAACATGCAGATTAATTTTAGTTGACCCAAAAATGTTAGAGCTATCAGTTTATGATGGTATACCACATTTACTTACACCTGTTGTGACTGAACCACCAAAAGCAGTAATGGCTCTAAAATGGGCTGTTAGGGAAATGGAAGAAAGATATAAATCCATGTCAAAATTAGGTGTAAGAAACATTACAGGATATAACAAAAGGCTTGCTCAAGCAAAAGCTAGTGGAGAAACATTATCACACAGAGTTCAAACCGGTTTTGATTCTGAGACAGGTAAACCAGTTTATGAAGATCAGGATATAAGCTTAATTCCACTTCCAATGATAGTTGTTGTAATTGACGAAGTTGCAGACTTAATGCTTGTAGCAGGAAAAGATATAGAAGCAGCTGTTCAAAGATTAGCACAAATGGCAAGAGCTGCTGGAATACATGTAATCATGGCGACACAAAGACCATCCGTTGATGTTATAACTGGAACAATTAAAGCCAACTTTCCAACAAGAATATCATTCCAAGTTTCGTCAAAAATAGATAGCCGAACAATTTTAGGGGAACAAGGTGGTGAGCAACTTTTGGGGAAAGGTGACATGCTGTTCATGGAGGGTGGTGGGCGAATTACGCGTGTCCATGGTCCATTTGTGTCAGATGAAGAAGTAGAGAGTGTTGTCAACTTTTTGAAGAAACAAGGTGATCCTGAATATGACGACGAAGTTGTAGTTGAGAGGGACGAAACCAATATTTACAATGTTGAATACAAGTCAAACGGAAGCGATGATTTATATGATCAAGCTGTTTCTTTGGTTGCAAGAGAAAGAAAGGCTAGTACAAGCTTTATACAGAGGCACCTTAAAATAGGATATAATAGAGCTGCAACAATTATTGAAAAAATGGAATCTGAGGGCGTGGTAAGTAGTGCTAACCACGTTGGGAAAAGAGAAGTTTTAATTGATGAGCATTAAACTCAAAATATTATTTATATTTTTTCTGACATTTATAATTTCAGAAGCATCATTTTCCAAAAACGATATAAATAAAGCAGAGAATTGGCTCAATAATATCGATTCTATGACTGCAGACTTTATTCAAGTTTCATCAGATGGAGGTGCAGCTGAAGGTAAAATATATATTAAAAAAAATCATGGCTTTAGATTTGAGTATTTACCCCCTTCACCTCTTCTAATCGTTGGAAGGGGAAACTGGGTTATTGTCCAAGATCTAATTGAAAAAACTAGTAATAATTATCCCTTATATCAGACTCCATTTTCAAGATTCTTATCAGACAATGTTTCTTTAAGGCCTGAAGGATTTAATACTGATTCAACAATCAAAAATGGTATTTTGGCGATAAAAATTATTTCTGATGAAAAAAATTCAGGTTTCTTACAATTAGATTTTTCTACTGATCCTTTCCAATTAAGAAGGTGGGTTATTATTGACCAACTTGGAACTAAAATAGTCGTTACTTTACAGAACCATAAGTATAATATTGATCTTCCTGCAAGTACTTTTAGGGGCATGCCAATAAATACAAATTAAGGATATAAATTATTTAGAAATGAAAATAATAACATGGAACTGTAATGGAATAAGAGCTCGTTTTCCTCTAATAGAAAAACTAATAGAGAATGAAAATCCAGATGTAATTTTTTTACAAGAAACTAAAATAGAAGATAAAATTTTTCCATCGCAATCATTTTTTGATCTTGGATATAATCATTTATTTTTTAGAGGGGAAAAATCTTATAATGGTGTTGCTTGTATTTCAAGAATACCTTTCGATGACAGTGGATATAAAAATTGGTCAAATCTTGAGGATTGTAGACATATCTACATAAGATTCAATGAATTGACTATCAATAATTTTTATGTGCCTGCTGGCGGAGAGATTCCAGATATTATTAATAATGAAAAATTTAAGCATAAAGTATCTTTTTTGTTAGAAGTGGCATCTTGGCTTTCTGAAAAACCTACCCAAAGAAAAGAGATTCTTCTTGGAGATCTAAATATTGCCCCCTTACCAGATGATGTATGGTCCCATAAGCAACTTTTGAATGTAGTTAGTCATACACCTCAAGAGGTTCAGCTTTTGGACAAAATTTTGATTTCGGGAAATTTTACTGATATAGTAAGAAAGTTTTATAAAGTACCAGAAAAGGTTTTTTCATGGTGGTCTTATAGATCAAAAGATTGGGAATTAAGTAATAGAGGTAGAAGATTAGATCATATTTGGNCTACANAAGAAATTNTTAGCCGAACTAAAAAAGTAAANNTTCTAAAAGAAGCNAGAGGATGGGAAAAACCATCNGACCATGTGCCTATAATTATTGAAATANATTAANAAGAAANANTTTTAATCTTTTTCNANTCCNACTATTGCTCTAGAATACTCTTCNGCATNAAATTGNTCTAGNTCTTCTAAACTTTCCCCAACCCCNACTGAATGAATAGGAATTCNAAAGTTTTCAGCTAAAGAGACNACTATACCCCCTTTTGCTGANCCATCTAATTTTGTTACAATCATACCNGAAATATCTACAGCTTTGCTAAANTCTGTNACCTGTGAATGCGCATTTTGNCCTGTTGCACCATCTAAAACTATCACTCTATCATGAGGACTNCCNTCAANATTTTTACCAAGAACCCTAATGATTTTTTTTAACTCTTCCATAAGTTCACTTTTTACTTGTAATCTTCCAGCTGTNTCTACAATCAAAACATCTATTTTTTCNTCAATCGCTTTTACNAGTGANTTATAAGCTAAAGCTGCAGGGTCACTGCCNTTTTCNGCAGAAACGATTTCAACNCCCGCTCTATCAGCCCAAACTNCTAATTGTTCAATTGCAGCTGCTCTAAATGTATCACATGCTGACAATAAAACAGTCTTGCCTTGGTTCTTGAATTGAGCTGCCATTTTACCTGCTGTAGTGGTNTTACCTGTTCCATTAACACCTACTAAAACTATTACNTGCGGTTTATGGTTTTCATTGATTTCTAAAGATTTTGAAACTGGTGAAAGAATTTCCTCTATACTTTTAGATANTTTTAAAAGAATTTCATCTTGNGATGCATCTGATTTTAGATTTTCAGATTTTAATTTCTTCACAAGTTTTTCGGANACATCNATACCTATGTCACATGATATTANTTGATCNTCTAAGCTTTCTAGTTTTGTTACATCAAGTTTATTACCTTTAAAAATACTTCCAATACTATTTTTTATACCAGAAGCTGTTTTATTNAGNCCACCNGTNAGCCTTTTAAACCAATTCATATCTATCTTTCTTGTTTTCTGTTTGCACACCTTCAANAAAAGTATCATTTATTCTTTTAATTTTTAGTTTTTGGATACTTCCTTTTGGAAATTTTGTTTTTGTTTTTACATTTGAAAAATATTCGCAATGACCAGAATTATNACTTTCCATNAGAACATTAGCATAACTACCTATTTGTTTTTTCATCCATNTTTTNGTNTTTTTTTGACATTGNACCCTTAATTCTTTNGCTCTATNTTTCCTGATNATTNTATCAACTTGTGGCATTTTAGCCGCAGGNGANCCACTTCTTGGACTGTAAGGNAATATATGCCCCCANCAAATTTCAAGATCAGTAATTAGTTTNAGTGAAGATTTATGAGCATTANTATTCTCAGTNGGAAAACCAGAAATAAANTCTGCNCCCAAAACNAGACCTGGTCTATTTTTCCTTGCCTGTTCAACAAACCTGACTACATCTCTTGCTAAATGCCTTCGCTTCATCCTTTTCAATATTAAATCATNNCCNTGCTGTATAGAAAGATGTAAATGAGGCATCAACTTCTCTTCCGTTGAAAGTGCTTCCATTAAATCAAAGTCTATTTCCGCAGGGTCTATACTAGACAACCTTAAACGTTTAAGACCTATTACTTTTTTTAAAAGAGTTTTAACTAAAAAACCAAGGCTTAGATGATTTTCAAAATCTTTGCCCCAACTTGTAATATCAACTCCAGTTAAAACTATTTCATTATGGCCAAAATCAATTAGTTTCTGAGCATNAATTATTATNTCGTCTAAACCAACACTTCTGCTNTTNCCCCGNCCATAAGGGATAATACAAAACGTGCATCTATGGTCACATCCTTGTTGGATCTGAAGAAAAGCTCTTGTCCTTTCTTTAAATCCAGAAACAAAGAATGGATTAGCTTTNTTTTCTTCCATAATATNAGAAACTATTGAGTCAGAGTTTTCTANATTTTCCCATGTCTCTTTTTTTAATTTCTCTNAATTACCAATTGTTTTAAAAATTTCAGGCATACTTGACCAGTCTTTTATATTAGTTTGAACNGCACAACCTGTAGCAATTATCTTTAAAGNTGGGTCCTCTCTATANATTTTTCTTATATATTGTTTTGCCTGTTTTTCTGCTTCATTAGTCACAGCACAAGTATTNACTACTAAAGTTNTATTTTCAGAAGATTTAATGCTTTGCTCAATTAACTCACTTTCTAAAAGGTTTAATCTGCATCCAAATGTTTTAACTACATTATTTTTTATTTTTTGAGACATAAGCTGAAAATATTATTTTATTAAATTAGAAAGTCTTTGACTAAGTTCACCACGAAAAGANATTTCTATTGGNCCTGTTAAATAGATATTATCATTATCAGGTAAATGGACATTTAATTTCCCACCATCAAGAGNNANTTCACAAAANGAGCCTATTTTTGATAGTTGTTTAGCAGCAACCGCTACTGCACACGCCCCACTACCNCATGCTTTGGTNATTCCAACACCTCTTTCCCATACTTTCATTTTTATTTTTGATTTAGATAGNACNTGAGCAAAAGAAATATTTGCCTTTTCAGGAAATATTGAATGATTTTCAAAAATAGGACCAAGAACATCAACATCAATTTCTGNAAGNNTCNTTACAAANAATACTGCATGCGGGTTGCCCATTGACAAACAAAAAGCATCACCAGGAGCATTATCNCCCAAAAANACTTTTTTATGATNAATATTTTTTAAAAGAGGTATTTCATTCCANTGAAAATTAGGNTTACCCATATTAACTGAAATAAATCCTGATNNTGTATCCNTCCANGCTTCTAAAATNCCAGCTTTNGTTTCAATTTTNATTNTATCCTTCGAAGTTTCTTCAAGAATCAGTCCCGCAACACANCTTGTGCCATTTCCACATGCTGAAGCAATAGATCCATNACTATTNCTAAACTCCAATAAAATATCNTTATTNTNAACTGGTTTTTTAATAANTATTATNTGNTCGCATCCAACACCNAANNTTCTATCTGAAATTTCTTTAGNNGCATNANGACTGACATGTTTGCCGTCTCTACAATCAAGAATTACAAAATCATTCCCAATTCCATGCATTTTAATAAACTTTACCATAANTGCCATATACTTCATTTTATTATTAAAGTTAAGCANAGAGTGACAATTTNATAATGAACTTCTTGACTAATTATATGTATTAGACTAATCAAGANATAAATTNATATGTNAATTATTTAAGGCCTTAACGGGCCACGCACGTCCCTGAGTTTCAGGCACGGGCGTTTTTTTGGTTTTTTAATTAAAAAATTAAAAATTTTTTATAGGAAGATTTTAATTGCTAGAAAANATAACACAAAAACTTGGCTCNGTTTTTGATAAAATAAGAGGCCGGGGCGCTTTAACNGAAAAAGATGTTGATGCTACTTTGAGTGAAGTACGAAAGGCTCTTCTTGAAGCAGATGTTGCTATAGAGGCTGTAAAAGTATTTATAGAAAATACACGTAAAAGAGCTGTTGGGACTGAAGTTTTAAGATCTATTACACCAGGTCAAATGGTTGTTAAAGTTGTCCANGATGAATTNGTTATACTTCTTGGAAATGACGAAGATGCTTCTCTAAATATAGATCACTCGCCACCAGCAACAATACTTTTAGCNGGATTGCAAGGTAGTGGNAAAACAACAACAGCTGGGAAGTTAGCTCTTTGGATAAAAAATAAAAAGAATAAAAAAGTTTTATTGGCTTCATTAGATACTTACAGACCTGCAGCAAGAGACCAATTAAGAATTTTAGGAGAGCAAGCCGGTGTTTCAGTATTACCTGAAATTGATGGTGAAACGCCTGCTAGTATTACAAAAAGAGCTAAAGCCGCAGCTAAAGTTCAAGGAACTGATGTTTTAATCCTTGATACAGCAGGCAGACAATCTATTGATACTGTTTTGATGAGTGAGCTTAAAGAAATTAATACTATAAGCAATCCGTCTGAAATTTTATTAGTTGCCGATGCAATGACTGGCCAAGACGCAGTTATAACGGCAAAAGCTTTCAAGGAAGCAGTTAATATTTCAGGGTTAATTTTGTCTAGAGCAGATGGGGATGCAAGGGGTGGAGCTGCCATCTCAATGAGGCATGTTACTCAATGTCCAATAAAATTCCTAGGGGTTGGAGAAAAACAGGAGGAAATTGAATTATTTAGCGCTGACAGATTTGCAAGAAGAATTCTTGGCATGGGTGATGTTGTTGGTTTGGTTGAAAAAGCTGAAGAGACAATAGAAAGAGAAGATGCTGAAGAAATGATGAAAAAATTGAGTTCTGGCCAGTTCTCAATTAATGATCTTTTAAAACAATTAAGACAAATAAAAAAAATGGGTGGAATGAACAGTTTAATGGGTATGCTTCCTGGATTTGGAAAATTGCAAAAACAAATGTCAGCTGCACAAATGGACGATAAAGTTATTTCTCACCAAGAAGCCATAATCTTGTCAATGACAAATAAAGAAAGACGAAATATTAATTTATTAAATGCAAGTCGAAGAAAAAGAATTGCATCGGGCTCAGGTACATCTGTTCAAGAAGTTAATCGTCTAATTAAACAATATTTGGAAATGGCAAAAGTTATGAAAAAAATGGGCAAACAAGGAGCTGGTGGTCTTTTAAAAAGTTTAATGGGAGGTGGGATGCCAGGAGGAAATTCTCAAGGTGATGCTGACCTGACATCAATGGCCAACATGCTCCTTGTTTGCCCATTTTTTTCATAACTTTTGCCATTTCCAAATATTG
>NYVQ01000004.1 GCA_002684695.1 SAR116 cluster bacterium
AGATGTTAATGATGCTGTTCTATCAGGAAGAAAAACCTATGAAAGAGGGGATTGGTCTAATATGCCCCCTATTAATAGAAAAAAAATAATGCTCAAAATTGCTGAATTGATTGAAAAAAATATGCTTGAACTTGCTGTTTTAGGAGCAAGAGATAATGGAACAGAAATTAATATGGCTCTTAAAGCAGAGCCTGGATCTGCAGCTGGAACTTTTAGGTATTATGCTGAAGCAATTGATAAAATTTATGGCGAAATCTCTAATACCTCAAATAACTTCCTTGGTCTAATTCACAAAGAACCCGTAGGAGTAGTAGCTGCGATTGTTCCATGGAATTTCCCTCTAATGATAGGCGCATGGAAAATAGCTCCAGCTCTAGCTATGGGCAACTCTGTTGTTATTAAACCCTCAGAAGCAGCATCCTTATCACTTTTAAAATTAGGTGAAATATGTCTTGAAGCAGGATTGCCTCCGGGGACCTTAAATATTGTTACTGGAAATGGAAGAATTACAGGTCAAGCACTTGCTTTACATATGGATGTGGACGTATTGACATTTACAGGCTCTGGAACAACTGGGAGAAAGCTTTTAGAATATTCAGCTCAATCAAATATGAAAAAAATATACCAGGAGCTTGGGGGCAAATCACCCAACATTGTTTTTGCTGATACAGAAAATTTAGAGGAAGCAGCTAAAGTTTCTACTATGGGAATATTTCGAAATTCAGGTGAAGTTTGTGTTGCTGGTTCACGTTTGTTAGTTGAGAAAGAAATCCATAATGAGTTTTTAAGTATGGTTTATAAATTTACTAAAAATTTAAAAATTGGTGATCCATTAGACTTAAATAATGATATTGGAGCAATTAACTCTCTAAGCCAATTAAAATCTGATCTTGATTTTGTTGAAAAAGCAAAATCTGAAGGTGGGAAGATTGAAATTGGTGGGAATAGAGTTCTTGAAGATAGCGGTGGATTTTATATGGAGCCAACAATTATCTCATCTGTAAAACAAGATACAACTATTTTTCAAAATGAAGTATTTGGACCTGTGTTAACAGTTACGCCTTTTGAGAATGAAAATGATGCAGTTGAACTTTCAAATGCTACTGCTTTTGGACTTGCCTCAGGACTATGGACATCTAATCTTTCTAAAGCTCATAGAATGATAAGGAAAATAAAGGCTGGTACAGTTTTTGTTAACACGTATGGGGGTTCGGATAATACTTTACCTCTTACAGGAGTGAAGCAATCTGGTAATGGTTCAGATAAATCACTTCACGCCCTTGATAAGTTTACTGATCTCAAATCAGTTTGGATGAAATTATAAGTTTTGAAAATTATTGGAGTTAATATGCAACATGAAAATTTTTTAAGAGAGAACAATGCTAGACATTTCTGGCATCCTATGGCCCATCCAGCTGAGATGCTAGAAACACCTCCAATGATTATTTCTAAAGCTGAAAATGTTGAGGTTCATAATATTGATGGTCAAGTTATGCTTGATGCTGTAGGTGGATTATGGAATGTAAATTTAGGATATAGTTGTGAACCAATAAAAAAAGCAATACATGATCAACTCCATCAAATGCCCTACTGCAATACTTTTAGAGGTATAACCAACGATAAAGCTATTGAATTATCTTATAAACTTAAGGAGTGGTTCCATGCTGATGGAATGGAAAAAGTTTTTTTTACACAAGGTGGTTCAGATTCAATTGATACTGCAATGCGATTGGTAAGACAATATTGGAAGGTTAAAGGCAAAATAGATAAAATAAAATTCATATCTTTAAGTAAAGGTTATCACGGAACTCATTATGGAGGGGCGTCACTCTGTGGAGATCCAAGGTTTAGAAGAAATTATGAACCTGGTGTACCAGGAATTTTTCATATACCTGCTCCATACACATATCGAAATCCATTTGATGAAAGTAATCCAGAAGAGCTCACAAAAAAATGTATTCAAAGTCTTGAGGCATTAATATCTAGTCAAGGTGCGGACACCATTGCCGCATTTGTTATGGAACCAATTATCGGTTCAGGTGGAGTTATAGTGCCTCATGAGAGTTTCATGCAAAAAGTGAGAAAAATTTGTGATGATAATGAAATATTATTGATCGCTGATGAAGTTATCTGTGCTTTTGGAAGAACAGGAGAGTGGACAGGATCAAGATTATGGGGTGTTAAACCTGATATTATGACAATTGCAAAGGCATTAACAGGTGGATACTTTCCAATGGGCGCAACATTAATGTCTGAAGAAATTTCAGAAACTATTGAAAAAAATAATAATGCCTTGGGAATGCTTGGACATGGATACACAAACTCTGGGAATCCTGTTGGTGCTGCAGCAGCAATCGCAGCTCTTGATGAGACAAATAAATTAAATTTAGCATCTAATGCAAAAACTAGAGGATCTGAATTACTCATGGGTTTTAATCAATTAAAAAATAAGCATAGAACTATTGGAGATGTAAGGGGCAAGGGTCTAATGGCTGCTATTGAATTAGTAGAAGACCCTGAAACAAAGAAACCCGCCTCAAAGGACGTTGTTGCAAAGATTTATAAAACTATTTGTGACGAAGGTGTTTTGGTCAGAGCCTCAGGAAATAACTTTATCATTTCACCATCTTTAATAATCACAAAAGACCATGTTCAAAAAATTGTTTCAGCAATTGATAAAGGATTTTCAATTATTTAGTCTAAAGATAAATTTATCTCTTTCCTAAAATATAATCAGCGCCTTTCTCAGCAATCATTATTACTGTAGCATTTGTATTTCCTCTTATGATTTTTGGCATAACTGAAGCGTCAATAACTCTTAAATTTGTTATTGATTTAACTTTAAGGTTTGAATTTAAAACACCTTTATCACCCATACAACAAGTGCCTGAAGCATGGTAGCCTAAAAAACTATTACTTTTTATAAAATCCTTAATTTGAATGTCATTTAGTTTGCTAGTTGGGTTGTTTAAAATATATTTAGAAATGGGTTTTGAAGACATTATTTGCGAGAGTTTTTTTAATGCTTTAACCATGTTTGTTAAATCCTTTTCACTTGCCCATAAAGAATGTTCAATTATTGGTGGGCGCTGAGGATCTTTTGAACTTATATTAACCCTGCCCTTAGTTTCAGGATTAAGAATACACGTTCCTGTTAATATCGCAGGATAATCTGGTAAATGGAACTTAGACAATGGTGAATAATGATATGAAAAAGGAGAAAAATGAACTTGTGCATTTGGTCGGTCAAGTATCTTATTTGTGTTAAAAAATGCACAGCATGTTGCTGCAGGTGTACTTATTGGTCCACTACCATTAAATAACCAATTTAAACCGTGTTTTACAATTTTATTGAATCTAAACTCTGTATTATAAGTTGAAATATTTACAGGGTATTCACTATAGACACCTGGATGATCCTGAAGGTTTTCTCCTACTGCTTTATTATTAACTTCAACCTTAATATCATTTTTTTTTAAAAGTGAAGCATCTCCAATTCCAGATCTTTGTAGTATCATTGGACTCCCAATTGAACCAGCAGATAAGATTACTTCTCCCTTAGAAATAAAATTTTTAGAAATATTTTTATCAACAATATTGATACCAATAACTTTACTGTCTTTAATAATTAATTTGTTAATTAAAACACCTGAAATAACTTTCAGATTTGATCTTTTAATTATTGGTTTCAAAAAAGCAGATGATGTATTTTGTCTAAGACCTTTTTTTTGAAAAGCTTGCACTTTACCTGCACCAGTCTGCGATATTCCATTAAAATCATTATTTTTAGGTAAACCAAAACTAACAGATGCATCTATAAAAGCTTCATTAAGCAAATGGTTAGATTTTAAATTTGATATATTGAGCGGACCATTTTGAGAATGATAATTTGAATTTGTTTCTTCATTATTTTCTGATTTTAGAAAAAATTTTAAAACATCCTCAAAGTTCCAACCGTCAACTCCATAGTTTTTCCATTCATTAAAATCATCTTTTTGACCACGTATATAAATCATACCATTTAGTGAGCTACCTCCTCCCCAAACCTTACCAGCGGGCCAAATAGATCTTACGTTATTTCTAGTTTTATCAGGCTGTGCTTGATAACACCAATCAAACTCTTTTTTTCCAAAAACATATGGTTGCAATGCGGGAACTTTGATTTTTATAGATCGATCAGAATATCCAGCTTCTAATAAAAGAACTCTATTATTTTTTACAGCAGACAGTCTGTTAGCTAAAACACATCCTGCCGTACCTGCACCCAAGATTATATAGTCCCATTCAACTTTTTCTAATGACATTTGATCTTACTTGATTAAATATTAAAATGTTTATGATTAGGATAGTATAATTACAATTTAAAAAAAATAATAGATAATGATATGCTGGATAATATAAACTCACTTCTTGAAGAAAATAAAAAATTAAAGTTTGTTTCAGTTTGTTTTGTTGACCCTCTTGGCCAACTTAGAAGTAAGCTAGTGAATGTGAATAAAGTCAAAAATTCAATTGAAAAAGACGGCACTGGATTTACAATTGCATTACCTTCTCTGGCTTTAGGATATTGCGATACACAGATAGAGATTTCAGGCTTTTCGTCATTAAAAGATAGTTTTGGAGATATTGCAGCAAAAATTGATGTTAGTAGTTTTAGAATTTTACCCTGGGCGGATGAAAGCCAAAACTTATTATGTTTTCTTGAACTTGAAAATGAATATTCTAACTTTTGCAGTAGAAGTATACTAAAGAAAATTTTAAAAGAGAATAATAGTAAAAATGTATTTCCTCGATTTGGTATTGAACTAGAGTTTACACTTTTAGATGAAAGTTCAGGCTCAATTATTGAAAAAAATTTTAATAACCTTGAAACATCTACTAAAGGCAGCTCTTACAATTTATTGCAAAGACAAAATTCCCAAAGTGAACTTTATAATGATTTTGTTAATAATTCAAAAAAAATGAATATAGAAGTTGAATCTTGGCATGAGGAAATGGGAGCTGGCTTTATGGAAGTTGCATTATTATCTGGCAAAGGGATCAAAACAGCTGATGATACAATTTTAATTAAGCATCTAATTAAGCAGACAGCATTACGCCATGGCAAATTAGCAACATTCATGGCAAGGTGGAGTAATTCAGCAGACGGACAAAGTGGACATGTTCACATTTCAATAGAAAATGAAAATAAAGAAAATATTTTTACAAATAATAAATTAGATTTGGAGCATTTTATTTTTGGCCTACAAAAATTTACACCTGAATTAATGCTTTTATTTGCTCACAATTCTAATTCATATAAANGATATCAGCCTGAAATATTTACACCTATTAAAAATAATTGGGATTGGGATAGTAGAAAAGTTGCTTTTAGNGCTATAAAAGGAATGAATACTAGAGTTGAAAACCGAATTCCAGGAGCTGACTCAAACCCGTATTTAACCATTGCAGCGACTATTGTTTCCGGATTAGAAGGCTTNCAAAGTAAAAATTTAAAAGTTGAACCAAAAATAATTGATTTACCCAAAAATATAGTTGAGGCTTCAAATAAGTTAAATAAATCAAAAATAGCGGAAAAATACTTTTCACAACAGTTTATTAAATTTTTTAGTGAATTCAGACATAAAGAGCACTTAATCGAAAATACCCAAATCAATGATGTAGAGAAAAAGCGCTTGATGGAATTTTCATAAACAATAATATCAAAAGTAATGACTTTACAGTGATACTTTCCACTCTATAAAAATAAGGATCTAAATTGAGTATAAAAAATATTTTATTTATAATGACTGACCAGCTTAGATGGGATTATCTTTCATGTAATGGTCACCCTTNCCTCCAAACACCNAATATTGATAATTTAGCAAAGAGGGGTGTTAATTTTAAAAATGCATTTGTTCAGTCTCCAATGTGTGGTCCCTCAAGAGCCTGCTTTTACACTGGGAGAACAATTTTTAGTAACGGTGTAACCTGGAATAGAGTTCCATTACCAATAGGTGAGTTAACAATAGATGATTACTTGAAACCAAAAGGAATACGAACAGCAGTCGTTGGTAAAACACATATGGAAGCAGATGTTGAAGGCATGCATCGATTAGGTTTAAATAAAGGTACTGAAATAGGTATGGTAATTTCAGAACCTGGATTTGAACCTTATGAAAAAGATGATGGGCTTCATCCTACTCCNGGATATCTTCATAAAAATGAANCCTTAAATTACAACAAGTGGTTAAATGATCTTGGCTATGAAGGGGTAAATCCTTGGAATGATTATGCAAATTCTGCTGAGGGTGAAAATGGTGAGCTTTTATCTGGATGGAGTTTAAGGAATTCAAGTTTNCCAGCTAGAATTAAAGAAGAGCACTCTGAAACTCCTTATATGACAATGCGTGCCAAGGAATTTATTAGAGAAACTGGAGATAATCCTTGGTGCCTACACCTGTCTTTTATTAAACCNCATTGGCCCTATATGGCGCCAGCACCNTACCACAACATGTATGGTAAGGAGAGTTTTGTTCCTGTTTCAAGAAATAATTTAGAAAGAGAAAACCCAAATCCAGTTTATAAAATGTTTATGGAGGAACAGGTGGGTATAACTTTTTCACAACAGGGAACAAGGGAAACAGTATTGCCTGGTTATATGGGTNTAATTAAGCAAATTGATGACCACTTGGGAGATCTTTTTGATTTCCTTGAAAAAGAAGGTAAAAAAGACGAAACAATGATTGNTTTTACTTCTGATCATGGTGACTATTTAGGTGANCATTGGATGGGTGAAAAAGAGTTATTCCATGACGTATCTGTTAAAATACCTTTAATAATATTTGACCCAAGAAAAGAAGCTGACAAGTCAAGAGGTTTGGAGTGCAATGAACTTGTTGAAGCTATAGATTTACTTCCAACTTTTATAGAAGCAAATGATTTAAATATACCAAATTCAAGACTAGAAGGTAAATCACTTATGCCGATAATTAATGGTCAACAGCAGAATCCATTAAGGGAGCATGTTTTCTCCGAATTTGATTATGGTATTTATCCAGTAAGAGAAAAGTTAAATGTTGAAATTAACGATGCTAAAATTTTTATGATTCGAGATAATAATTGGAAGTTTGTTTACTTTAAAGGATTTGACCCACAACTATTTGATTTACAGAATGATCCTGAAGAATTTTTTGATTTAGGGAAAAGTAAAGATCATAAAAAAATTGTTGAACTTATGAAAGAAAAGTTATTTCAAAGATTAATTAACCGAAGGAATAGAATTTCAATTTCTGATGAAGATTATTCAATAATGAGAGATGACGAAAATGAAAAGGGTATAATTATTGGTGAATGGTAAATGAGTTTAAATTTTACATTAACTAAAGATTAATTAAAAAAAAATTATGAAATCAAATGTTTCTGAAAGTCAAAAATTTTTATGCTCAGATAAAATAAGAGTATTAGATATAACAGTTTCGCCCAAGGAATTTAAAAGTAAAATATCTAAAGAACAAAAATTTAAAGTTGAAAATTTGTTTGAATTTAAAAGAATTACAGGAGACTTAACACTTTCAGTTATTTTTTTGGTTTTTGTCGGTTTTCTCTTAATATATTTTAATTCTGAAAGTGGATGGAACGCCAGAGACCTTGACCAGAAAAGAGTTGGCAAAATACTAAAACAACAATGGATAGGGCCATTAATGTGCATGGTAATTCTATTACCAGCAACTATGTTTAATTTATTTGGCGCAATTAAAGCTTATAAAAAATCGAAGAGGCTTCTACTCCCAAATAAAATTTTTTATGAAATGTCACAATGGATAAGGTCCTTAGAATTTATTTTATATTTCTTGGTTTACACTTTTTCAATAAGTCTATTAGGCTACCTGATATCAACATTAATTTTTGCAGTATTTTTGACGTATAGGTTAGGTTATAGAACTAAAGAATGGATCTTAATAAGTTTTATTTCTTCTTTTGTAGTTGTATTAATTTTTAGGACGATTTTGCAAATTAAAACTCCGGTTAATATTTGGCTTTATGAGTTCTTTCCTGAAAATATTGAAATATTTATGAAGATATATTTCTAATGGAAGCATTTTTTTTAGGTCTTTCAAATCTTCTCCATACCCATGTGATTATTGCTATTTTGATCGGTGCAGTTGGGGGTGTNATTATTGGNGCTATTCCGGGAATAGGACCTGCTATTGCAATAGCTATTCTACTTCCAGCAACAATATTTTTAGAAGATTTAGTCAGCTTAGTATTACTTTTAGGAATATACGGTTCAGCGATGTATGGAGGTGCTATTCCTGCAATATTAATTAATACTCCCGGAACTCCAGTAAATGCATTGACTACATATGATGGCTATTCAATGACAAAAAATGGTGATGCACCGAGAGCTCTTTCTCTTGCCTACTCATCTTCATTTTTTGGAGGTTGCTTTTCTATAATTATTGCTTTGATTTGCCTAGTTGCTTTTGGTCCTTATTTGAGAGATTTTGGTGCTCTTTTTGGACAGAGAGATATTTTTATGGCAGCTGCATTAGGTTCAGTATTATTGATACTTGCCCACAGACAGAACATGGCTATTGCTGCAATGTTATTTGCTATTGGGTTTTTAATTTCAATGGTTGGACGACAAACTTCAAGAGGGGTAGCAAGGTATACTTTTGACATTGAATACTTAGCATCTGGATTTAACCTAATAGTTGTAATAGTTGGTATTTTTGCTCTCAGCCAAGCCTTAAATTTAATGAATGGAAAAGATACAGATCCACCAGAGACAAAAATAACCAAAGGTTTATTCAAGGGTTTAGCAGAGCTTAAAAAATATCCTGCTGTAGCATTTATTTCAGCCTCTTTTGGAACTGTAATGGGAATTATTCCGGGAGTTGGGGAATTTGTTGCACAATTTTTTAGCTATTCAACCGCAAGAAGTTTATCAAAAACCCCCTCAAGATTTGGCTATGGGGCACCTGAGGGTTTAATAGCCTGTGAAACATCAAATAATGCAGTTCCTGCAGCTGCAATGATACCATTACTTGCATTAGGCGTACCTGGTGAAGCATTAACAGCGATGATGATGATAGTTTTTTTTGATGCTGGTATTAAGCCCGGTCCAGATATTTTTGAAAAAGCACCTGACTTTTTGTTTAGTTTATTTCTTGCATTGCTATTTATAAATATTTTAGTAGTTATCACACTTTTGTTTACTTCAAAATTTATTGCAAAGATTATTTATATACCCAATAGATTTTTGGGTGCATTTATCATGATTCTTGCCTTTGTTGGGGTGTTCTCAATAAGGAATAATTTTATGGATTGTGCATTTGCAGCTGGGTTTGGATTATTAGGTTACATTTTAAGAAGATTAAACTGGCCTCTAGTTCCAATTGTTCTTGGAATGGTTTTAGGATCAATAATGATTGAAAAACTTACTGCTGGAGCAGGCAAAATAAAGTTTTGGACTGATTTAGTTAATAGACCCGTTTCTGGAATACTTGCTTTAACTATTTTCCTTGTAATTTTCTTAACTTTGATTTCTTATATCTACAATTATTATAAAAAACATTTTAGATAAATTAAGATTAGGAGGATACATGAAAAAATTTTTAATAGCTGTTACTACAGCTTTGTCATTTATTTTTTCTGGTGTGGCAAATGCCGACTACCCGAATGGACCAGTTCAATTTTTAATACCATGGCCACCAGGTGATTTTGAGGACATTCTTACAAGAATGATTGCTGATGAATGGAAAAATGAAACGGGAATGCCTGCATCTGTAGTAAANAGACCTGGAGGCGGTGATGGNCCATTCCCAGGNGCCCTTGAAGTACTGGAAGCACCTGCTGATGGCTCTGTTATTGGCTCTTTTGTTATTGGTGTCCCGTTAGTAGGACCATTAATTGATATTGGCATTGAAGAAGATAGTTTTGAGGCTGTTGGAATTTTTCTTACTTATCCATTTGTTTTAGCAGCATCAGGGGACGCTCCTTATAAAAACTTAAAAGAACTAGCAGATCATGCAAAAAANAATGATGTTGTTTTAGGTCACTTTGGAGCAGGCTTAGTTCCAACAAAAGCAACTTTTGCAGCTGCAAAAAAGCTTGGTTTTGAGTTCGCTGACGAATCTGCATTTGATATGCTTGATTGTAATTCATTATCATCNGGAGATGCTGATGTTATTAATACAACATTAGCTTTGATCGAACCTTGCCTTGGTGAAATCAATGTATTGGCAAATATTGGCGAAGAAAGAATTGGAAAGCTTCCTAATGTTGGAACAGTTGCTGAACAAGCTGGCGTAAATAATATTGAGTTATGGAATGGACTTTTTGTAAAAAAAGGAACTCCTCAAAATGTTAAAGACAAGATTGCTGAAATAGGNAAAAANGCTATGTTAGGCGATGCTGCGCAAGCTCTTATGAAAGAAACTGGTGCAAGAGTTTACTGGCAGGATGCGAATGAATCAACTGCTCGTATTTCAACCGATAGGAAAAAACTTGCTGAGCTTAACGCTATACTACAATAATAAACTTATGGGGCAACGAGAGTTGCCCCCTCAAAAATGAAAAAAATAAATTTAGGAATACTACAAGTCAACCACGATAAGAGTGAAGATATTGGGGATAGATTTCCTGANGATGCTCANAGGTTTAGAAACCTTTTTGACGATTTAGAAAGTAGATTTAAATATAAGATTTATATGACAATTGGTAATGAATTACCAGATGATATAAATGAACAAGATGCTTATTTAATTACTGGCAGTCCTCTATCTGTGAGAGANAAACATTCATTTTCAAATGATCTTTACAAATTTATTATAGATTGTGATAACCAAAGAAAACCTCTTATTGGATGTTGNTTCGGNCATCAAGCTATAGCAGTNGCTTTGGGTGGTNATGTAGNAAAATCAAGTATTNANTGGAATGTTGGGGTTGANAAAACAAAATATACTAATTTTAAATCTTGGATGACACCTGAATTTGACCAGAATTTATATTTTTTTCACGAAGACCANGTTACAAAATTACCAAATAATTGCACACTTTTAGGNTCAACTGATAACTGCCCAATATCAAGTTTCTCTAAAGGCAATCATATTTTTACCACCCAATCTCATCCAGAGATTGATTTTAAATTTATGGATACTCTTGTTGATAAGTATCAAAGCTTGGTTGGTCCTTTAATATATGAAAAAGCAAAACAATCTCTCTCAAAAGAAGTTGANGGAAAGNAATTTGCTATTTGGTGTGAAAAATTTATAAAATATAATTTGTAGTTTTATATTGGAATTAATATGGAAGATAATGGTTTCTTAGATCTCAGTGATCACGACAGTTTTGCTAATGGTGTCCCACACAAAACATTTGAGAGGATTAGAAATGAAGATCCTGTTTTTTGGACTAAAGAGAAAAACGGAAGAGGTTTTTGGTCAATAACAAAACATGCTGATATTCTTAAAATCAACAGAGATAACANGANCTTTAGTTCTGCTCAAGGGATTAGAATAGAAGANCAAACAGAAGAAGAGTATTTAGCTAGAAGAACATTCCANGAAACCGACCCACCTGAGCACAGGGTTACGAGAATGATGTTAGCTCCAGCTTTTTCTCAAAAAGCTATTGCAAATTATGAGTCAATGGTTAGAGAATTAGCTCATGACATTGTAAAAAATGCATTGAGTANAGACGANTTTGATGCCGTTGAAAAAATGGCAAANCAACTTCCTATGATGATGCTTGGCAGAATATTGGGACTTCCNGATAGTGACTTAGAGTGGTTGGTTCTTAAGGGTGACGCTCTAATTGGCAATTCAGATCCTGAGTTTACTGATCATATAGTTGATAAACTTGATAGTGATCAATACCGTTTTATGCCATTCAGATCACCAGCAGCATTAGAATTGTATGATTATGCAGAAAAAATATTAAATCAGGACATAAACATTAATAAGGATGGAGTTCTTTCAAAAGTACTTGATGCAAATTCTACAGAAAACGTTATGGAGCCGCATGAATTTAAAAANTTTTTTTGCTTATTAATAGCTGCTGGAAATGATACCACTCGTTACAGTATCGCAATGTCACTTTACCAACTATCACTTAATAATACACTTATAAGAGATTTAAAAACTAACAATCATTGGGATACTTGTGCAGATGAATTTATTAGATTGGCCTCTCCTACAATGTACTTTAGAAGAACTGCAACTTCTGACATAAATTTTGGAGGTAAAAACATAAAAAAAGGCGATAAAGTAATACTATGGTTTGTATCTGGAAATCGTGACAAAGATGTATTTCAGAACCCACATGACCCAATAATTTCGAGATCTCCAAATCCACATATTTCATTTGGGCAAGGAGGTGTTCATTTTTGTTTAGGAATTTGGCTTGCTAGAATGGAAGTTAGAATTCTTTTAGAAGAATTAATAAAGAAAATTGACTATATAAAACCACTTTCGGAACCAACATGGACAAGGTCAAATTTTATATGTGGTGTTAAGAGTTTAAAGGTTAAAGTAAATTAAGAATAGAATGAAATTTTCTTTATTGACACTTTAGTATTAATGGTAACAAATTACCTATTACATTNTTTAAATTTTTTTTAATTGAATGGCGATAAAATGACTAGAACAAGAGCATTATTTTGTGACTTCCTAGGTTTACCAAAAGGTAAATANATTCCTTCTGATTTAGCAAAAAGTGGTGATATTGGATTTGCTGCCTGCGCCCTTGCAGTATCATTTGACAGAGACTTNCTCAATATTCCTGGCACAGGATTATTNGACGGTATACCAGACATGAAACTTTCTTTAGATAAAGATCGTTATAAATCATGGCAAGAAAATACTGAAATTGCTTTAGGAGACTTGAAGTTTGAAGGCAAAGACTATGAGTTGTGTGCTAGAACTAATTTAAAAAAAGTAATTCAAGAATTTAGAAAAATAGATCTTAATCCCATGGTTGGTCTTGAGTTTGAAGCTTATGTTTTTGAACAAGATCAAGANGGNGTTTGGATCCCTTATAATACACCAGGTGCATTTGTTTATGGNACAGGCCCATCTAATGACCCTAAAAATTTAATGGGTAAAATTTGGGAAAAAGCATCAGAAATAGGGTTACCNGTTGAAAGCATCAATGGTGAATATGATAATGGGCAGTTTGAGTTAACATTAGGATTTGATGAGGCTTTAAAGGTATGCGACAATGCATTCCTTTTCAAAACTATGGCTAAAGAAGTTGCTTTTCAAGAAGGTTTAATTTTATCTTTTATGCCCAAACCAATACCTGAAAGAGGTGGATCAGGATTACATGTTAATTTTAGTTTTACTGATAAAAGTAAAATTAATGTAATCGAAAAAGATGGTAAATTATCTGATCTTGCAAATAACTGTATTGCTGGATTAATTAATCACCATGAGGGATTATCTGCTTTATTAGCATCTACTGTAAATAGTTATGATAGATTACAACCTGCATCAATGGCTGGATATTGGGCAAATTGGGCAGGTGATCATAGAATGGTTACAATTAGAACTTCAACATCATCTTCTAATTCAGCAAGNATAGAGCATAGAACTGCTGACGGAGCAGGAAACCCATACATAGTNACATCATCNGTTCTTACAGCCAGTTTACTAGGAATCAAAAATAAATATAAATTACCTAATGCTGANGATTTAGATGGAATGGAAAATGTAAGAGCCACAAAACATGTNCCNTCTAGTCTATCAAAGGCTCTANNTGCGCTTGATAAGGATANAANTCTCAAATCAGAAATAGGGGAAAAGTTTTGTAATGCTTTTATTGAAATTAAAAAGGATGAGGCAACACGTCTCCAAGACAAAAGTATTGATGAGATTAGAGAGTACTATTTACCCTTTGTGTAAAATTTTTCTCATAACATCCATAAGTTTTTTACCTGCATCCGAGTGCATGTTCTTAGAACGCCAACAAATATGTTGATCTGGCCTCACTAAAATTATTCCATCGTCATTTATCTCTCTAATATCAGACCATTCTCCTGCGTGATCTTCATAATCTTGATCAGGTCCAATGACATTACAAGTAAGTGATATCCCCAAATCCTTTTCAATGATCTTTGCAGCATTAATCCAGTTCAGACCACCTATCCCAGTAAATACAGAGAAATTACCTTTACCACATAAGTCTAAAGTAGAATNTTTTAAGCCCAGATTATCATAAACCCATGCATGTGGAATTCTTGCCCCAGGGTAAGTCGTTGGCTGATAGTGTAACTCTTTATCTTTCTCAAAATTAGGTTCATTATTGCCATCATCAAGAATTGCATTTGATTTATATCTTTGATTCATTTCAACACCATGTGCATCAAATTCATACTTTTTAAATGCAATAGCTTTCCTAAGAGCCTCTCTTTGTTTTTCTGCCTTTGCTGTATCTAACTTCCGCTCATCCATATTTTTTTTCATTTTTAAAGGATCTTGCGTATCTGTAAGACCTAGAGCTTCAAAAATAGGTCCAAACTCTGCTATAGATTGATTTGCTCTCGTTACAATTTGTTTTGCAATTGGAGACCTTTCATCGGAATAAGATTTAAGAATATCTTCACCAGCNTTTCCTTTCAAAACATATGCTAATTTCCATGCTAAATTAAAGCTATCCTGAATTGAAGTATTAGAACCTAATCCATTTGAAGGTGGGTGGCGATGCGTTGCNTCTCCAGCACAAAATACTCTTCCCTTNGACATTTTTTTTGCATACATATTATTTACAGTCCAAGTTGAAACAGAAAGTAAATCAATATCAAGATTTTGATCACCAACCAAATCTCTGGCAACCTTTGTGGCAAATTTTTCGTCTACTTTTGGAGCAGGTTGATTGATATCATATCCCCAAACGATGAGCCATTCATTCCANGGTCGTATCATTCTGACAAGGCCCATACCAATACCGCCAATATCAGCTCCAGGTTGAAGAACCCAATATAGTACTGAAGGTCTATGAGACACATATTTTGAGAGATCTGCTCTAAACAGAATATTCATTGATCCTCCAACACCCATTTTACCCTCAAAAGGAAGGTCTATATTTTCAGCTACTTTAGAATTACCTCCATCTGCCCCAATTAAGTATTTTGATCGTATTTTAATTTCTTTATTTGTTAATTTATCCAAACATGTTGATGTAACGCCTTCATTATCTTCCTCATGAGATAAATATTGAGTNGACATNCTTGCTTNAGTTCCTCTCGAACATGCTGTTTTGAATAATAAAGGCTCCATAAAAGTTTGAGGCAAATCATTCATAAATGATGGAGAAGAAAGCAAATGTTCTGCTCGAGAGTTTGGATGCTTACCCCAGCTTTTCATTCTTCCAAGTTCTTCACCCGCTAATGAGGTACAAAAAATATTTTCTCCCATCAAATCCTGCTCGGTAGCATGGAGATAAGCCTCTTTTTCTACATTTTTTCCTAAGTCCCTTAAAACTTCCATTGTTCTTTGGTTCGTTATGTGAGCTCTTGGAGTGTCAGCCAACCAGCTGTAATTATTAATTAAAACATTATTTATTCCATAGGAACTTAATAAAGCAGCTGAAGACGATCCAGCAGGTCCAGTTCCAACAATTAATACATCAGTTTTAATTTCAGTCATCTTTATCTCCAATTAACCAATAATATTTAATATAATATTCATACTTAAATATTTAAAAATTTAATAATTCAAAACAAGTTAAATTTAATTTTTTTCTAAAACAAAATTAAATTCAAGTTCATAATACGGTGATTTAAAATCAAGTTCATTTGCTTTACTTTCATCATCAACTAGAACGTATTCACTTATTAAACTATCTTTTACTCCAAATACAGCATCCGAATCTAGATACTCACTCCCTTTAACAAACACATGAGTAACAACAGGCTTATATCCTGGCGCACTTACAATGTAATGCAAATGAGCAGGTCGATTAGGATGTCTCCCAGTTGCAAAAATCATTTCGCCAACTGGACCATCTGTTGGTATTGAATAAAACTTTGGTTTAACTGATCTAAACCAATACTTACCATCTTCAATAGTAGTAAATACACCTCTCAGATTCATTTCAGGTTGCACGTCAGGTTGCTGAATATCGTAAAAACCATCCTCATTGGCCTGCCATACATCTATCTCTGCTCCATTAATTGGGTTTCCATCTGTGTCTTTAACTAAACCAAATATAAATGCTGGCTCTCCTTTACCATCATAGTTTATATTTTCACCCATCTCTCTTTTTGGAGCATTCTGAACATGGAAAGGTCCTAATACTGTAGACTCAGTAGCTTCTAAAGTTTTACGATTATTGATTGTATCAACAAGTGCTGAAATCCCTAATACATCAGATAAAAGAATAAATTCCTGTCTTTTATCATCACATTTCTGGCCTGTTTTAGTTAGATACTCTATCATATACATCCACTCTTCTTGAGATGGTTCAACTTCTTTAATAAATTCATGAAGATGATTTATAGCGCTCTCCATTATTTGTTTAAGCCTTAAGTTTTTACAGTTTTTATACTGTTGTTTTACAACTTCATTTGAATGCTCCTCAGAAAAATATTGCATGTCACTCTCCTTTAAATTTTGTTAATTTTCTACTCAGTGGGAATAATTCAATCTTGAAAGTATTACTGATATAACCCCAAATACCTTTTGGAGCTTTAATCATTACAAAAATAGCTACAAAACCTAACATAATTAAGTATATCGATCCCAAGTCAGAAAGTGTCTCTCTTAAAACAAAAAAGACTAATACACCTATTATAGGCCCCTCTATTGTTCCTATCCCACCTATTACAACGATGAATATTACAAATGCGGTCCAGTCATTAACGTTGAAAGCTGCATCAGGTGAAATTCTTAATTTTTGTAAGAAAATTAAAGCTCCAATAACTGTCGTTAATCCAGATGTTACAATATAAACAAATAACTTTGATTTAGTTATATTTATACCTAAGCTTTCTGAAGCTAGTTCGTTATCTCTTATAGCAATTAAGGCAATGCCTCTTCGAGATCTAAGAATAAAGTATACTGACAATAAAATAAAAACTGTTAGGGAAAGTATCATCCAGTATATTAAGGATTCTCTCATCGCTTTACTTGAGGCTATGGATTTGACTATTGCAACTGGTAAACTTGAACCTGAACCACCTCCTAGGGATTGAATTTGTGCAAAAGACAGCCGAAATACTTCAGCAACTACCCAAGTCCCTATTGCAAAATATGCACCTCTAAGCCTGAAAATTAAAAAAGCGATTGGGAAACTTATCAAGGCACCAAATAGACCTGTAATTGGAATAGCAATTAAAGGGTTTAAACCTGAAAAAATAGTTAATGCAAAAAGCATGTAGCCACCGAAACCAACAAAAGCTTGCTGACCAACTGAAACTAGGCCACAATATCCAGCTAACAAGTTCCAAAGACTTGCTAAAGATAGATAAAGAAAAATTTCACTCATTAATCTAACGTCTGCTCTTCCTGCCCACCATGGCGCTAAGAATAAACAAATGATAATCAATAGAGCAATCATCGAACTGAACTTACTAGCATTTGAGGATTGAATAACTTTGTATTGTGTTTTCATTAACCATCCATCCTATGGAACAGACCTTTGGGCCTAACAGCTAACACAACTAGAAAAGCAATGTGCCCTGCAAGAATTTGCCAACCTGGATTAATTTTTGCACCAATATTTTGACTTACTCCTAAAATAATTCCGCCTATTAGAGTTCCCCATAAATTACCAAGTCCTCCAATTATTACAGCTTCAAATCCAAAAATTAGTCTGCCTGGTCCAGCAGCTGGATCAAAACTTGTTCTAACCCCAAGAAAAATTCCAGCAATAGCAACCACAACCATTGAGATAGCCATAGCTAACCCAAAAATATGATTTTTACTAAGACCCATAAGTTGAGCTATTTCTTGATCATCTGATGTTGCACGAAATGCTCTGCCCAACGAGGTTTTATAAAAAATAAATTGTAATATTCCAATAATTAATATGGAAATAATAAACATTATTAGAGGATACCATCCTATGTTTAGACCGCCAGGCAAACTTAAACTTGCAACTTCAATGTTCCCAGCATTCATTTTTTGAGGATCAGCAGTATATAATTCTAGAAGACTATTTTGAATAATCACTGAAAGACCAAATGTTACAAGTAAAGGGGGAAGGATATCATTACCTAAAGTTTTGTTTAATATTCCTCTTTGAAGAAGGTATCCCAAAATTGCCATTGCAGGTATCACAATTATTAAACTTAGAAATGGATTTAAATCTAAACTCGTAGATACTGTTAAACCTAAAAAAGCAGATAATATTATAAGATCACCATGTGCAATGTTAACGAGTCTCATCACACCAAATATCAGAGATAGACCAGCTGCAAATAAAGCGTATAGACCTCCTACCAAAACACCTTGAATAATTGAATTAACCCAATCCATCTATTACATACCAAAATAAGCTTTGCTTATTTCCTCTCTAGTCAATTTTTTTGATCCACCCGTAAGAGCAATTCTCCCCTCTTGCAAACAATACACTCGATCTGAAATTTCTATAGCTTTATTAATGTCCTGTTCAACAACTATGGCACTCATTCCATCTTTAATAACCAATGGTAAGTTTTGATAAATATTTTTTATAATTATTGGAGCCAATCCTAAACTAATTTCATCAAATAATATTACTTCTGGATTTGACATTAATGCTCTTCCTATTGCAGCCATTTGTTGTTGGCCACCTGACAGCAAGTTACTAGGTATATTTTTCTTATCATATAAATCTGGAAAAAATTCATAAACTGAACTCAATTTCCAAGGTCCACTTCTTTTTGTTTGACTGCCGATTAAAAGATTTTCTTCAACTGTTAAAGAAGGGAATAATTTTCTACCCTCTGGAACCATTGCTATACCTTTTTGAGCTATCTCATCAGCCCTAAGATTTTTAATTGATAAACCATTAAAATTTATTTCATTATCTACTTTATCTATTAGACCTGTTACAGACCTCATAAAAGTTGATTTTCCTGCACCATTAGCTCCAATTATTGAGACTATTTCCCCTTCAAATAAATCAATTGAAACCTCAAAAAGAGCTTGAAAATCACCATAAAAAGCATTTAGTTTCTTCGTTTCTAAAATTTTTCTAGGCATCTGCTTCAATTCCTATATATATCTCTTTCACTTCTTTGCTTGACATTATTTTTTTTGGATTTCCGTCAGCTATTTTTGCTCCAAAATTAATTACAATCAATCTATCAACAACAGAGAGTAAAGCGTGGACAATATGCTCTATCCAAATAATAGTAATACCTGTTGATTTAATTTTATTTATTGTTTTTATTAAGGACTGGCATTCAGTCTCGGTTAACCCACCAGCGATTTCATCCAACAACAAAATGTTTGGTTTCGCACAAAGCGCTCTTGCTAACTCAAGTCTTTTTCTTTCAAGTAAAGTTAATGTATTAGCTATTTGATTGGCTTTAGTTAATAAACCAGTTTGTTCAAGAATTTCTATACATAATTCATTTGCTTTTTTTGTATCAAGACGGGCACCATGAGCTGCTGCAACAAAGGCATTCTCAAAAACACTTAGACCACCGAATGGTTGTGGTATTTGGAATGATCGGGAAATCCCTTTGTGGCATCGATCAGATGGATTTAAATGATCAATACTTGCACCTTTATAAAATATACTTCCATTATCCTGAGAAATAGTGCCTGTAATTAAATTAAATAATGAAGTTTTACCAGCTCCATTGGGCCCAATAATACCTACAGATTCACTCTCTAAAATATTAAAATTTAGTTTGTCTGCAACACTAACAGCACCAAATGATTTACATAAATTTTTAGTTTCAAGAATATTTTGCATGTTTTTAAAATACCAGCTTAATTATAAATTAAGCTGGTATTCTTATTTTTAAAGAAGTTGTAAGCTTCCGTTTGTTGGGATAGCAGGAGCATGAGAATTGTTGGTTATTTTTAATTCTAATCCATCATTACCTTTTTGCCATTGACCTGATACTAAAGGCGTTTTTGATACATTCTTAACTGGACCATTTGACCAATTAACTTGTCCTACCATTGTAGATAAATTTGTAGAACTTATAGAAGCCATTACTGCCGAAACATCATCTAAGTCTGCACATCTTTGAATTACATCTGCAGTAACCTCAAACAAAGCATGTTGGAAACCTAATCCTTGGTTCCATTTTCTTCCAGTGCTTGAAACATAATCATTACCAAGTTCTTTCGCTTTTGTTCCTGTTAAACTGCTTGAAAATGGATGGTCCGGAGTCCACCATATTTCAGATGTTAATCCATTTCCTCTATTACCTAAAGAATTTATAAATGATGGAAAGAGAAGAGCTTTTCCAATTGTAACAACTTTTGGGTTAAATCCTTGTTGAGCCGCTTGTGCCCAAAAGGTTCCAAAATCTGGTGGTATCATCACTCCAGTAACAATTTCACAACCAGCTTCTTTATATGCATTTATTTGGGCTGAAAAATCATCCGATAGCGGTTGATAATGATCTGGGTGTACTAAATTATAGCCCATCTCAGAAAGTGGCTTTGGTAATCCTAATTCTGGATGCCCCCATGCATTTCCATCAGCATCATTTGGAAAAAGTCCACCAACATTTTTTGCCACACCACTTGAACCCCATAAGTCAGTAAAAACAGCAATAATATCTTCAAGACCCCAGAAAAAATGATATGTATAATCAAATCCTTTTGCAGGATTCCCATTTCTTCCAAAGAAGTACGGTTGCCAAGGGCAATTAGTAGTGATACATGGCACTTCGTTTATCTCGGCCTGATCAGCTACAGGGTTGGTAGTGTCGGGTGTGGCTTGAGCTAATATTATGTCAACCTCATCACGTAAAATTAAATCACTTGCTACCTCTGCCGCACGATTTGGATTAGACTGAGAGTCCTTTGAAATAATTTCAACCTCATAAGTCTTTCCATTATTTGATAGCCCAGCACTAAAAACTTTTTGAATAGCGCTAACAACATAGTCATCAGCTTCAGCAAAGCCTCCTAACGGACCTGTCTTAGGACTGACAAAACCCACTTTTAGTTTTGGATTTGCAGCATATGCTCTAGTCACTGAAAGTATTGCTGGTGTTGCTAAAGCTGCCCCACCTCCAATTAAGATTTTTCTCCTAGAAAAATCTTTTCTTAGTTTATTTAACTTCATTGTTCCCTCCATGTTGGTTAAATAATTTTTTCTAATTCTGATAGAAATTTACTTATTTTTAATTTAATTTGTTCTAAATCTTTATTGTCCCATCGCTGGAANCCCTCCCCACTCTTCATTCCAAGTTTTCCACTCTTAACAAGATTTTTCAAGAGTTTTGAAGGCTTGTTACTACTTTCTAAGTCATATAGAACATTTTCATGAACATCTAATGTTAGATCCGTTCCTACTAAATCAGCATTTTCCAAAGGTCCCAAGACTGATAGTCTTCTTCCAAAACTTGATTTAATAACAGTATCAACAGATTTAGCGTCACAAACTCCATTTTCCACAAGACTGATAGCTTCCCTCCATAATGCGTGTTGCAGCCTATTTCCAATGAATCCAGGCACGTCTTTTTCAACACGCACAGGTGTTTTATCAATTTTATTTAAAACATCTATTGTCTTTAATATATGCTTTTCATCCGTCCATTTTGTTCTAATAACTTCAACAAGAGGAATTAAATGTGGCGGGTTCCACCAATGTGTACCCAATGCTCTNCTTTTATCATGCATTTTTTCAACAATTTTAGTAATNGGAATTACTGAAGTATTAGAAGCAAAAATACATTTTGAATTTGATAAANTNTCAATTTCTNTAAAAATNTTTTGTTTTANTTCTAATTTTTCTGGNACTGCTTCNATTATAAGCTCAGCTGTTTGCACTGATTCTAAAAGTTTACTAGACTTTGTAATAGAGGAAAGAATTTTCTTTATTTTAGAAGCTGGAACGGACATTTGAGATAAGCTTCTATTTATTCTGTCAAATAATGTGTTTAATGAACCTTCATTAGGATCAAAAACAGTTACTCCAAATCCGAATTGTGCAAATTTAAGAGCTATNCCATGACCCATTAAACCTGANCCTATNATTGTTACATTATTTATCATATTTATCCTGCAGTATATCCTCCATCAGCATATAAAATATGACCNGTATAAAAATCTGATGCTTTTGATGATAAAAATAGNAGTGGTCCCGCTAAATCCTCTGGTTCACCAAGNCGACCTTTAGGTACTCGAGTAATAAATCCAGATCTTANTTTTTCTGCTTCGGGGGTATCTTCAAACATCCATGCTGTTAGAGGTGAACGAAATACNGTTGGGGCTATTGCATTTACTGTTATTCCTGAGTCTCCTAACTCACAGCCTAATGCTTTTGTAATACCGTCTATTGCAGATTTTGAGGCACAATACGCTGTGTAACCAGCTGGATGACCAAGCAAGCCTCTAGCTGAGGATACTAATACAATCTTTCCTCCATCACCTTGCACTTTCATTTGTTTAGTAACTTCTCTTGCCATAAGCCATGACTGAGTAACATTTACATCCATTACTGAAGTAAAAGTTTCAGGTNGCATNTCTTCTACTTTGGAAACNTTGTTTATACCTGAAGCAACTACCAATATATCAATTCTACCAAAATTNTTAACAGCCTTTTGGACGATTAAATTACAGTTTTCNTCAGANGATGGGCGAGAGTTAATAATAATATGCTCACATTTAGAAGAACTAATTTCACTAGAGACCTCTTCTAAGGCTTTTTTGTTACCGCCTGTTAAAATTACTTTACATCCTGCACCAGCAAAAGTTTTTGCAGCTACACTTCCAAAAGCTCCAGTAGCACCNACAACCAATGCAACTTTGCCTTTGATATCAAACGAAGAATATGGATTNTCTAACATTTATTCGCCCTNAACTNTCTTTTGGTGGATAAGGCATAACTACATGCATTATGACCACTTCNTTAGTTNCATTCCTTATTTCCCTCTCTTTGCCCCCTGGAATAAAAACAGTATCACCAGGATTAGCAATTTTTGTATCACCATCAACTTTGATAGTTAGGCTTCCTTGAGTAATTACATATACTTTTTCAAGAGGTGAAGAATCAGGTCCAGCACCACCACCTGGNAGAAATTGTGAATGTCCAACCCAAAAGTTCTTTGGACCATATTCTTCAAATCCTGCCAATCTCACAGAATGGCATTTTTGATGGTTTGGAGCTTCATATTGTTCTGTATCTTTTAATTCTTTAACATACATTAGAAGCTCTCCCCTGACTCAATTCTGTAAGATTGATTTTTGTCTATCATTGCTACTAGTCGAATAATACAACCATCTCCCCTATCCCAGTTCCAAGGGAAAAATGCAAAGGTACATCTCTTACCAGTAACCGCATCAAGATCACCACCGACATTCTCTATTCCTAGAATACCTTCTTTGAAAATCATATTATGGACGGGCTCCCAAACTGGAAATGCCTCTTTCCAGTCTATTCCTCCAGACCATTCTTTATATTCCTCAGCTAANTGTGGTAGCAAAGGGCCATTTCTTTGTGGACCAATAGCTGTAGCTAATGGGTGGTCATTAGCTTGAGTATCATGACCTATAACTTTTATACCTTTATCAATTATCCACTCAGCTGCAGATGGCACAAGACCTGGACAATATGGAAAATAGTCACCATCCTCATAATATTTATGCCAACCTGTATTTAGAATTAAGACATCATTTTTTCTAATTGCGTGACCACAGGCTTTTTCTAAATCATCACCTGTGATTTGTTCCCACTTTTTCTTGGGAATTGAAACTACAAGACCAGAACCAAAAAAATGAGGTAGAGGTACTTCATCAATAAAAGGTGTCGACTGAACCACGTGGGCAGGTGCGTCGATATGAGTTGTTACATGCATAGTTGTTGTAAGCGTTTGAGAAAGAACACCTGACTTTGCCATATAGTGCATTCTTTCAATCCTAACATCTCTAAAATATGGCCAGTTTGGACACTGATATCCAAATCTATGAGATAAATTATAAAATTCTATTCCCATATCATTATTTGTATTTTCTTGGAAATCGATCCCTCGAATATTCACTGTCAACTTAACCTCCACAAATATTAATATTTATCTTTTAAAGTGTACCACAATTTGATACANATGTATTACTATATGGTGTTTTTAATTTAATGACAAGAATAATTTAAAAAGTTGGAATGGATAAAACTAATAATAATATACAAGTTTTAAATAGAGCTTTTCAGATACTGAAAATCATCAAAAAAGAAAAAGATGTAAAAATTAGTCTNGGAAAAATTGCTAAAATTACGGGCTTGCCNAGNTCTACAGTACAAAGAATTGTTAACTCGTTAATAAATGAAAATTTTTTGTCACAATCTAGTCAAAAAGGTATTTCTATTGGTGATGAAATCTATAAACTTGCAGCTTCAACAAATGATGATGTAGTGCGGTCATTAAGCCCAATAATAAATTCCCTTTCTAATAAAACAAAAGAAACTGTCGATCTGTCAATATTGAAAGANAATCACATGNTATTGCTTGATAGGGTTTTAGGTACATATAGACTTGGAGTTAACTCAAAGATAGGACTGAAACTTCCTATGTCTACAACAGCAAGTGGTAAATCAGCATTATCTTTACTTNATGTAGATAAGGTTAAAATTTTATTAATGAACGAAGATCAGGTTTCAAGAAGGAAAAATACNAAGAAGCTAGAAGATGAAATTGCAAAAGCAGGNATTAATGGTATAGCTTATGACTTTGATGAAAATAATGATGGCATNTCAGCAGTTGGCTCATCATTTATAATTGGAAATGAAATATATTCTATTTCAATACCAGTTCCATCTCATAGATTTAATACCAAACAAAAAGAATTAGAAAAAAATTTAAAAGAAGCCATTGAAAAAGTAAAGCCCGTTATGGACAACTAACAATTAATTGATTTTTATATAAAATATTAATAAATAAGCTATAAATTTAATTTTTCTNAAAGAGTTAATGAATGTCAAAAAATGCTCCATTTAAAAATATTGCTGTAATAGGCGCTGGNACAATGGGTAGTGGAATTGCAGGACAAATTGCAAATTCTAATCAAGAAGTTTTGTTATTAGATATACCAGGCAGTGAACCCAATAGCATTACAGANGAAGCTGTAAAAAGGTTAATTAAATCTGACCCTCCTGCATTAATGCATAAAAATAAGTCAAAATTAATACATGTTGGCAATATTCGAGATGANTTTCACAAATTATCCAAATGCGATTTAATAATTGAAGCTGTTGTTGAAAGACTAGAAATTAAAAAAGAGTTATATAAAAAGATAGATGGCGTGGTTGATGAAAGCTGTGTCATTACTTCAAACACCTCTACGATACCAATAAAATTATTAGTTGAGGACATGCCNCAATCTTTTAAAGAGAGATTTGCNATAACACATTATTTTAACCCCGTTAGGTTTATGAGATTACTAGAGCTTGTTAGGGGTGAACATACTGATCCAAAGATAATTAAGAAACTAGCTGAGTATAATGACAGAATATTAGGTAAGGGTGTTGTGTNGTGTAATGACACCCCAGGATTTTTAGGAAACAGAGTTGGTGTTTACGCCCTTCAAGTTGGAATGGACGAAGCATTTAAANTAAATTTAACAGTTGAAGAGGCAGACTCTTTAATGGGACGACCGATGGGCATCCCTAAAACAGGAATTTTTGGTCTTTATGATTTAATTGGAATAGATCTAATGTCTGACGTAGTTGATACTTTGGGAACAATTCTACCTAAGAATGATAGCTTTCATAAAGTTGGTGCCAGTAATATTCCAACAGCAAAACTAATAAAAGAAATGATTGATAATGGTTTTACAGGAAATAAAGGCAAGGGNGGCTTTTATAGATCAGGAGAAAATGACCAAAACTTTTACATAGATATTTATAACAATAAAATTATACCAAAAAGCGAAGAAATTAATCATAAAGCTAAAGTTTCAGCTGAATTACTAGAAAAGGGNGAGGAAACTCTTTTTCATTTAATTAACAATAATTCNGATGNAACATCTGAAAGAAAATATACGAAATTTTGTAGAAATGTTTTAGGTAGAATTTTGCATTATGCTGCATCTTTAATCCCTGAAATAACTTCATCACCTCAAGATATTGATGATGCAATGAAATTGGGTTTTAATTGGATTAGAGGACCATTTGAAATTATTGATGCATTAGGAAAAAACATTGTCATAGAACTCTTCAAAGAAAATGGGCTCAATACCCCAAGTTCATTTGATTGCTTCCCATTTTATAGAGTTGAAAANGATAATCTTTTAGTTAGCAACTATTCCAAAAGCTCTNAAAATAAATATGAATTGCAGCCAATAATTTTACCAAATAAAGCTATAAGATTTCACTTGGAAAGAAAAAAACTTAAGCCAATTTTTGAAAATCAGTCTGCCAGTCTGTTCAGTATAAATGATAAATATAGATTAATAGAATTTCATTCAAAAGCTAATACTTTAGATAACTTTTCAATGGATGTCGTTAATGCTGCATGTAATGACCACGGTGATGGTATTATAGTACATAATGATGCACAGCATTTTTCTTCAGGTGTGAATTTAAACGCATTTCTTTCTCTTATCAGAGAAAAAGATTGGTCAGGTATTGATAGCTTCCTTATTAAGTTTCAACAGGCAGTTAGATCACTAAAATTTTTATCAGTTCCTGTTGTCGGGGCCCCCTCTGGAATGGCAATAGGAGGTGGTTTTGAAGTNTTACTTCATTGTGATAAAATAATTGCACATTCAAATTCAGTTTTGGGCTTAGTTGAAGCTGGAGTAGGATTAATTCCTGGAGGAGGNGGAGTAAAAGAAACNTTCCTCAGATGCATTGAAAGTCTTGAAAAGCCTGAGGATGCTTCATGGAAAACATGGATGCAAATTGGGTATGGCCAAACTGGAACTAGTCCAGAAAGAAGNTCAGAACTTTTATATTNCCTTCCTGAGCGNGATCAGACAGAAATGAATAGAGACTACCTAATAAACTCTTCTATTTCAGCAATAGAAGCGATNAACCAAAAAGGTTATTCAAAACCTATGTTAAAAAACATTACTTTACCGGGNAATTCTATTNTTTCAAAAATGGAAGAATTTATGGATAATGGTATTGAAAAAGGAATGTTTTATAAGCATGATAAAATAGTGGCAATGCAAGTTGCNAGTGTTGTAGTGAATAATGACGAGGATAAGAACCTNACATTAAATGAAGATGATCTATTCGAAAGGGAAAGAAAAGCCTTTATAAATCTTGCTAAAACACAACCAACTTTGGATAGAATTTCTGCCTTGATTGAAAAGGGAATAAATTTAAGAAATTAAATTGGGGGAAAGTATGAACAACAAATCAAAGAGTATGTATGATGATTTTGAAAAAGTAAAAGCTAACCACGTACCTCTTTCACCTTTATCATTTTTGCCAAGAGCTGCAAATTTGTATCCCAATAAAGATGCTGTTGTTTATGGGAATAGAAAGTACACATGGAAACAGTGTTATGAACGTTGCATACGTCTTGCATCAAGCATAANTAAACTAGGCATAACTAAAGGTGATACTGTTTCTGTAATTGCAACCAATACACCAGANATGGTTGAAGCTCACTATGGAATTGCTATGGCAGGTGCTGTTTTAAATAGTATAAATGTAAGATTAGACCCTGATACTATAGCGTATATTTTGGATCATAGTGAAGCAAAAGTACTTATTTCTGATACAGGATTTTCTTCATCAGTCAGTGAAGCCTTAAAAAAAATACAAAATAAAAATCTAATTATAATTGATATTGAAGATGATCAAGCTGAAAGTAATAATAATAGTATTGGATCAATGAATTATGAAGATTTATTAGAAACTGGAGATCCAGATTTNAATTGGTCTTTGCCAAATGATGAATGGGATGCTTTAGCTCTTAACTATACTTCAGGAACAAGTGGAAAACCCAAAGGAGTGGTATACCATCACAGAGGTTCATATTTAATGACAATGGGAACAATAAGTGATTGGCAACTTCCAGCTAATCCAAGTTATTTGTATACAGTACCCTTATTTCATTGTAATGGCTGGGGCCACGCATGGACAATGACAGCCCTTGGTGGAAAAATAGTTTGCTGTAGGCAGGTTTCTGCAGAAGCGATTTATGACGCTATCTATAATCATAATGTCACATATTTAGGTGGTGCTCCAATTATTTTGGGAATGATAATAAATGCCGAAGAAAGTGCCCGAAAAGAAATGAAGCAAACAGTAAATATAATGACTGCGGGCGCCCCACCACCTGCTGCTATATTAGAAGGAATTGAAAAATTAGGGTTCAATGTTACACATGTTTATGGACTTACAGAAACCTATGGTCACGCAGTTATGTGTTTTTGGCAAGATCAGTGGGATAGTGTAGATTTTTCTGAAAGAGCTATAATTAAGGCTCGCCAGGGTGTTTCAATGACAGCAACAGAGAGCACAAGGGTCGTAGATTTAAAAACCAGAGAAGATGTTCCTAAAGACGGCGAAACCATAGGCGAAATAGTTCTTCAAGGAAATACNATNATGAAAGGCTATTTAAAAAACAAAGAAGCGACTTCTGAAGCATTTGAAGGTGGATGGTTTAGGTCAGGTGACTTGGCGGTGATGCATGAAAGCGGATATATAGAGATTAAAGATAGACTAAAAGATATTATTATATCTGGTGGAGAAAATATTTCTTCAGTAGAAGTTGAAGGTATGTTGCATAGACACCCAGCAGTTGCATTTGCTGCAGTAATTGCAAAACCTGATGAAAAATGGGGGGAAGTTCCATGTGCATTCGTTGAATTAAAATCAGGTGAAAAAANAAATGAAGAGGAATTAATGAATTTCTGCCGAGAAAATTTAGCTGGATTTAAAAGACCAAAACAAATANTATTTTGTGAAATACCAAAAACAGCAACTGGTAAAATTCAAAAATTTGAACTTAGAAAACAATTAAATTAATCNAAAATCATTTAAATGAGAAAGTCTATTAATTCACCAGGGGTTCACAAACATAAAAATCCCATCCCTCATGCATGCATACTAAATGGNTTAATGATATCTTCAGCTATAAATGGCTTTGATCACTCAATAGGCAATTTTCCAGACAAAAAAGAAACACAAATAGAGGTTGCTTTTGAGAATATGCTAAAAATATTAAAAGANGCCAATGGGGCTTATGAAAACATTTTAAANATAGATTTATATTTTAATGATAAGTCTGACAGAAAATTTGTTAATCCAATATGGTTGAGAATTTTTCCAAATGAGAACACAAGACCTGCAAGGCATTCACATCTCGCAATTTTAGATCAACCTTGTATAATGCAGTTAGTATTTACTGCAGTGATTTAATTTTTTTTAGGNNAAGNTTTTTATGAGTTCAAAAAAAGGTTTAAAAGACGCATATTCACTTAAGACCCCAAAAGACAATATAAATTTATATAAGATTTGGGCATCGTCATATGATGATGATTTTGCAAAAAAAAATGATTTTCGATCGCCATCGCTAATATCTAATTATTTTAGTCAATATTCCCATAACATGGATGCCCCAATTCTTGATGTTGGAGCTGGAACGGGTTTAATTGGAGAANAGATGAATGCGAATAATAAGTTAGAATTAGATGCTATAGATATTTCACCAGAAATGCTTCAAGCGGCTAAACTAAAAAATTGTTATTCTAANATAATTGAAGCTGACCTTACAAAAAAATTAAATATTGANAATGATTCCTATGGCGCTATCGTCAGCGCAGGAACATTTACACACGGCCATATTGGTCCTAATGCTTTAGATGAGCTTATAAGAATAGCAAAGCCAAACGGCTTATTTGTAATAACAATTCATTCGAAATTCTTTGTGAAATCAAATTTTAAACAAAAGTTTAATGAAATTAAGGATCAAATTACTAATCCAATTTATCACGAAGAGCATGCTTATGGAAATAACCCTGATAAGGATCATGGCCAAGACACAGTATTTATTGTTGTTTTTAGAAAAAAATAATAATTAATTATTTTATGGACAACGCTGTAAATTTTAAAACTTTAGTAAATAAATTTTACAAAAATATAGTTTCATCCAATGAAGTTGATGGCTCAAATTGTCACTCACACTTGAATGTAGTCATTAAATCTCTATCAAATGATTTAGAAAAAAATTCAAATTACATTTATAGTTACCAACCTGTATGTAGATATTTGGATTCTTGCATTAACAATATTCCAGAAGAATTTTACAGATTTGAAAACTCAATAAGAAATATTAAAACCCAATTGAATTGGCAAATTAACAATAATTATAAAAAAATATTTTCAAAGGATTTTTTTTATAATGAGAGTTTTGTAGAAATTATTGGCCCCAACGGATTATTAATTAGCCCTAATGTCAGGGTTGGTTTATTGCTTTTAGGTGAANAAGTTTTTTATCCTTCACATAATCATAAAGCTTTAGAGTTTTATTCTATATTGAGTGGAAAATCTATGTGGCAGCAAAATAATGACAGGTTTGAACAAAAGGAACCTGGAGACAATATTTTTCATGATANGTGGGTCCCACATGCTATGGAAACTACTGGTGAGCCTGCTCTAGCATTATTTTCCTGGAGTGGCGCCATCACTGACGAAGCAGTTCCAATTTAAGTATTCATATTGAATTTACNGCCTTACATAGTGTTTTTAATTTGTCCTGGGCTAGGTCTATACTAAATAAACCCATGCCACAATCTGGAGAAACAACTAGTCGTTCTCTATCTATAAAGTTTAAGGCNTGTTTTAACCTATCTCTAACCTCATCAACTGTCTCAAGACGACTCTTAGTAACGTTTATTGCACCAAAAATAATTTTTTTGTCAGGGAAATTACTCAATAAATTCAAGTCATTTTTACAATGNGCATCTTCAATAGATATTTGATCTATGCTCATATTGTTTAATTCTTTAGAAAGATCAAAATATGACTTTGGATCTGCCTTTTTATAGTTTTCGTCATCTAAACGATCAGTATAACCACAACATATATGTATAATTTTNTTAATATCCTTTGGCACTTTATGAAGGCATCTTTCAATACCTTCAAATCCAAAGGAATAAGCATCATCTACTTGGCGTGCAAATAAAGGCTCATCAACTTGAATGTACTTACAACCCTTATCAACTAAATTTAAAATTTCTAAATTAATGGTATCTGCTAAATCATTATTTAATTTTTTTCTATCATTATAAAAACAGTCAGCTGATGTATCCATAATTGTCAGTGGACCTGGAATCGTAAACTTAATCGGTTTACTTGAAACGGACTGAGATGAGACATAATCTANAGATGAATAAAAATTACCTAAGTGTCTAANTTTACCCCTTATCGCTGGTAGACTTGTTTCATAAGCNCCATCTCTNAGTACTCTGTGTTCTAAATTATCAAAATCAAACCCATCTAAATTTCTACAATGATAGTGAACATAATTCTCTCTTCTTACTTCTCCATCAGTTGGAATGTCTATCCCAGCATCTATTTGAATGTTAATAACTTCAGACGCTGCTTTTTTAAATAGTTTNTCATCTGATAGTTTTTTATTTTTATTATAATTTGTGTACTCAATAGTNGTTTTTATAGTATTCATTCCCTCTTCACCTCTAGCTGAGTCAAACCAATCCATAATGGGAAGATATTTAGGCTTTGGGAAAGATCCAANCGTTGTTGTNATAATTTTTTTCTTAGCCATAAATTATTATTTAAAAAATATCAAAAATCTAATATGGTAAACCTACATAATTTTCAGAAAATGCTCNTTGAGCTTCTTTAGAATTAGANAAATAATCTAGTTCAGTTAATTGTATTTTCCTTTCAAATTCATCTTGATTGGGAAAATTGTGCATTAAAGTTGTCATCCACCAACTAAACCTTATTCCCTTCCAAACACGCAAAAGTGCTTTTTCTGAATATGTTTCCAATAAATGTTGATCCTTATTTTCAAAAAATGATATTATCCCTTCTGACAAATAATGAATGTCAGAAACCGCAAGGTTAAGTCCTTTTGCACCTGTTGGAGGAACTATATGTGTTGAGTCTCCAGCTAAGTAAAGATTACCATACCTCATAGGCTCTGAAACAAAACTTCTCAAAGGTGCGATAGACTTTTCGATTGATGGACCTGTAACTATAGTATCAGAGGCTTCTGTTGGNAGCCTGAATTTTAATTCATCCCAAAAGTTATCATCTGACCATTGCTCTACTTTATCAGTATTTGGAACTTGAATATAATATCTTGATAGATTTTCATTTCTCATTGAAGCCAGCGCGAAACCTCTTGAGTGGTTTGCATAAATAAGTTCATCATTNACAGGAGGAGTTTCTGATAGAACACCAAGCCAGCCAAAAGGATAAACTTTTTCATATGATTTTAATATATTTGAAGGGATATGGTTTCTACTAATGCCATGGAAGCCATCACATCCAATAACAAATTGAGTATTAACAGAATGNAATTTACCTTTTACATCTTTAAATGAAACACAAGAAATTTTTTCTTTTAAGTCTGATATTTTTATATCATCAATTTCATGTAAAATTTTTACATTGTATTTTTTTAATTCNTCATAAAGATCAAATGTTACTTCTGTCTGACCATAAACCATAACCTTTTTATTTATAGAGTTCTTAAAATCAATCCTAAATTGTTTATTTAATGATGAAAGCAAAGTGCCCTCATGAATATGGCCTTCCCTATCCATTCTTGAGCCAACACCATTTTTTCTAAGCATTTCAACTGTATTCCATTCTAGAACACCAGCTCTAATTCTTGAAAGAACATACTCTTTAGTCTTTTTTTCAAGTACCAAAACATCTATATTTGCACGTGCTAATATTAAAGCTAGAAGCGTTCCTGATGGTCCACCACCAATAATAACTACCTGTTGATGCATATGTTTTAATCTCCAGTTATAATACTTTATCTAAGGAATTAATTAATTTTGTAACTTCATCCTCAGAGGTGTAGTGCACAAATGACAATCTTACTACGCCTTCTTCTGGATCTATACCTAATGCTTTCAAAGGTCTAACCGCATAAAAGTCACCCGCACCAGCCATAATATTGTACCNATTTAAATCACTTGCAACATTACTTGGACTTTTATTTTTTGGAACAAAAGCTACTGTAGGTGCTCTTAAAACATTGTCACCAGGACCGATAAGCCGACATTTATTATTATTTCTAAAATAATCTAAAATCGGTTTCAGTAATTTTATTTCTTGATCCCTAAAAAGTTTTGCAACACTCTTGGGTTTGTTTCCTCCCAAAAGCATTTCTCCNGAGCTAAAATGATGCTCAAATATTTCATCAAAGTAGTCTAAAATACCATTGCAAGCAGCAACCTGAGCATGGTCTGGTCCAGCCGGGACCATAAATTTATCAGAATAATTAGAGTTAAAGAAATGTGATTGATTTGTTAATGCTTTCTTAGCATTTTCTCTAATAACCATTACTCCTTGATGCGGACCATAAGTTTTATATGCTGAAAAAAAATAAATATCTGCTCCTAACTCATTAACATCAGGCAATCCATGAGGGCAGTATGAAACACCATCTACAATTAACAAAGAACCATTTTTATGTGCGATATCAGATATAATTTTTATGTCATTAATTTCACCAACAATATTGGAGCAATGCGTGACGGCAATAAACTTAGTTTTTTCTGTAATCAAATTTTTTAAATCATTAATATCTAATGAACCTGTATTTGGATCAATTTTCCATACTATAACTTTAATTCCTTTATTAAGCATTCTATGCCAAGATCCCGCATTTGCTTCNTGTTCTTGATCAGAAACAATAATTTCATCACCACTTTCAAACTTTTCCAAAAAGCTTTGAGCTAAAACATAAGTATTTTGAGATGTTGACGGACCAAATAATACTTCTTCAGTATTAACATTTAAATACTCTGCCATTCTGGTCCTTGCACTATCCATTTCTTCACCTGCAAGTATTGAAGACTCATAAAAACCATAAGGTTGAACTTTTCTCTCTTTAAAATATCTGTCAAATCGTTCTATTACTTGCTTGCACATGAAAGACCCACCAGCATTTTCAAAAAAAGCTTTATTTGATAATTTATCAGATGAGAAAGCTGGAAATTGAGATCTCACAAACTCTATATCTAATTCTTTCAAATGCACCTCCGATGTAAATTTATAATTTAATAATAAATTAAATTTATAATATAATTGATAAAATTTATACTAGTATTCAGAATAATATTTTAGAGAGTAATTCCATCATTTAATAAAACNATTATTAATTAAGCCGTATTANTTTAAAAAGTTTTATAAATAGATATTTCCCAAATATATACTATCTTTAAGATCTACTTTGATATTTTTTTCATGTGACTTGATTTTGATATTTATTGAATATTTTCCACTATTTGGAGGTAATTTATCAAATTTAAAATCACCGAAATCATCNGTTTTAATTTCAGACAAAATCTCATTGTCTAGGGATAATTTTACTGTTGCTCCAGTTACACAATCCTCAATTTTATTTTTTTTAATCGCAACCGAACCACCTATAAAGCATTTATTAATTCTGTGTAAATTCTTATAATAAACTCTAGGCTTTGTCTTGAACTCAGGATTTAAAACCTCTAACTCTTCATCTTTTACTATTTGCTGCATTTTTTTATCTTCAACTTTAAGNGCTCTCATAGCCCCCGTTGCACANACAGAAATTGCTCTTGGGACTTTCCAACCTTTATCTAAAAGATGCGCATCAAAAAACCAAATTTGAGGTATTTCTAATTCTTCGTTCCAAGAAATAGAACCATGAGGACAACTATCGACTATTTGCTTTTGACCCTTAGATTTTTCTGGATCAATGATAATAATACCATCATCTCTTTTAACGACAGCANCATTTTTTGCAGCTTTAAGACATGGTGCATCATCACAGTGTTGGCACATAGTTGGAATATAGCCGATATCAATCATTGGTGTCTGGCCCCTTTCCTTTTTCTGCATATCAATCCAATTAGCACCTCTTTTAGGCATTTCGGCAGAATAACCTGGNAAATTATTTCCTACAAATTCATCTTTACAAGCCAAAGAACACATATGACAATTATTACAATTATCTACGTCTATAACTAAGTTCCATTTCTTCATATTTAATTCCCTAAATCTATTCAGCAGCTTTCAAAATTTTTTCTTTATAAGGCTTCTTTAATTCTTTCTTATCCCAAAGTTCAATTTGAACTAAAGCAGTGCTATTTCCCATTGAGTGAGCTTTTTTAATCTGTGTTTTCTTTGGAGTGAGCAAATTTAACATACCACCCCTATCAGGAGATTCNCCAGGCTTTCCAAGCGGATCATATNTTGCNCATGACTCATAGCCATGTGCAGAACTTTCCATAATCCTATCAGTAACCTGAGCTGCACATATTACAGCACCTTGATCATTAAAAACCTTTACGAGGTCATTATTCTTAATTTTTCTTTTGAGTGCATCTTTACTATTTATACGTATAACCCAGTAATCATAACCGTCTACATTAACTCTGTGATCAGAGATATCATTAATAAATGTGTCTTTCGCATCACCTTGAGTATGAAATGAATATCTAGGATGAGGTGTTAGCATCATTATTGGATATTTTGATTTATTATTTATCTTAAAAGCAGGGTTATATTTTACAATTGGTGGTCTCTCTGGATCATTAGCATCGAATCTTTTTAGACTTGAGGCTTCNAATTCAATTTTACCTGATTGCGTTTGTATGCCCTTTAGATACTCATCCTTATAATCTGATGGTAAAGGCATAGGTTCAGGAACGTCTTTCTTCCTATTTTCATAGTACCAGTTCCAAGAAAGCGGATCTCTATGCTCTTTCTTATTTGGAGGGATTACAGCGTAACCTTTTCTTACAAATTCCTCCCAAGATATAATCTTTGGCAAATCAGATGAATCAAAAATTCTTCTTGCCCAGTCAATCTCTGATATTCCTTCTGTGAAATATGCACTTAACCCGAGCCTCTCACAAATCATAGAAAAAATCTTATAATCTGATTTTGATTCACCAAGAGGTTCAATAGCTTTATGCTGAAAAANAGCAACTCTGTTATTAAGTTGTGTTTGACCATGATGAGCATATCCACCTAAGGCAGCCCATTCACTTATATCTTCTCTCTCAAAATTAGTACATGCAGGCAAAATCAGATCAGCATATTTAGTTTCACCTTCCATCCATATTGCTTGATTAACAACAAATTCTAAATTTTCAGATTGATACATCTTAATATGTCTGTTGGAGTCTGGCATTGTTCCAAACATTGATCCACCATATTTGTAAAGCATTTTAACTGGAGAATAACCTGGCTTGGGGTAAGATACCTTGTTAAACTGAGCTTCTATTGATTTACCATCCCAAACGTAACCTTCAGCTTTTCCATTCATTATTGCCTCAGGGAGCCATAACCTTGGTATTGATTGCTCGACAGTATTAAGACTCTGCAGTTGTGGCATTCTTTGATATAATTCAACAGACATTGCGGTGTGATGTAAGTCTCCAGATATTCCACCCTCAGCATATCCAGGAAAATAAAAGTTGTTGTCTACAGGTGTTCCCCATTGAAGATTACCCATATTAACTCCAGGTTTTCCAATNCCCTGCATAGCAATCAAACATACAAGTGATCTAGCCCACTGGATACCAGTTTGATTTCTACATGCACCGCCATGACCATTACCCCAACCACCTGCTGCAAGGTAAACTTTTCTATTACCCCACTTTCTTGCAAGGGCTCTAATATCTTTTGCAGCTAAGCCTGTTTCTTCTGNGGCCCATTCAGGAGTTTTTTCTATTTTATCTTCTTTGCCTAANATATAATCTTTCCATTTGTCAAATCCAACAGTCCTATTTTTAACAAACTCTTTGTCATAAAGATCCTCTTTAATCCATACATAAGCAATGGCCATTGCAAGTGCTGGNGAAGAGGTAGGTTTTGTTGGCAGCCATTTACCACCTAAAAACTGACAACTGTCATTGTAAAAGGGGTCAACATGAACAATNTCNATATCAAGTTCTTTTAACCACTTTCTTCTTATTGTTCCCTCAAAAGACCCATATGCTCCACTTGTGCCTTCTGGATTACTTGCCCAGAAAACAACCATTTCAGCTTCTTTAAGTAGATCTTCAACCGTTCCATATGTTTCTGATTGACCAACTCTTAATGATCCTCCCCAATGATGCGCAGCCCCCCAATACCATCCTTCCCAACTATCAGGATTGTGATGAACTCTGGTCATTCCAACTGCATTTATAAATTTGAAATTGGCACTTAAGTAATAACCAACATTTCCCCAAGTATGGTGAGATCCGTGGCTGTTTACAATAGCCCCAGGCCCGTGGTCTTTTTTTACTCGTTTTATTTCATTTGTAACTATATTTAGGGCTTCATCCCATGAAATTCTCTCATAACCTGATATACCTCTATTTTTTTGATTTCTTTTACCATTAACGTTAAAGTCTACTCTTTTCATGGGGTAGAGCAACCGATCAGGTGAGTAAACCATTGACTTCCAGTTCATACCATGAGGAGCAAGTGTTGTTTTTCTTGGTGGTTTAAAAGTTTTTCCTCTCGCAGAAATTGTCCAAGTTTCTGGATCTTTATCATCAAACTCGATCGGAGTTATTCTAATTATTTTGTCATTTTTAACATAAATAAAGACAGGGCCACCATTTGTCATGTTCGTATATCTTTTTACACNATCTCCAACATCAACACCAAACTTAAGGCCNTTCGTCTGTGTCTTCATTAATGTTTGAGTAAACCAAAGCGTAAGCTCATCTGGTCCATCTAAAGTCAAATTAAAGTCTTTTAGTGCATTAATTTGATCTAACTGATTAATAGATTTTTTTAANAAAAATGCCATAACAAGTGGCATTAACAGTCCAACTGCTACTTTAGAATCTTTAAATGTTAAAGTTACTTCAGGTTTGTTTTTGATTCCAGATGAAGATAATATTTTTCCATTTTNAAATGTAAACCATCTTCCAATTGTCTTATCTTTTATTTGAATTTGGGCTGTAAAATTCTTCTGTGATAAATGTTTTTTAAATTCTTTATAGGTTATTGATTGCCACCATAAAAGTAGTCTNAAGCCTAAAAGTATTAGAGAAAATTTAAATGAAGCCATATTTTTTCTTATCCAGTCACAATTATAAATATAATTTAATTTTCTTTTTTGACCATATTTTTTAAAGTTCCTAATTGAGAAATTTCAATCTCAACAATATCACCATCTTTCATATAAACTGGTGGATCTCTTCTATCGCCTACGCCTCCTGGGGTTCCTGTTACAATAACATCACCTGGGTTAAGTTCTGTAAAAGAGGAACAATAACTAATTAATTTTTCTAATGGAAAAATTAGATCATTTAATGAGGCATCTTGCATAATTTCGCCATTTAATCTCGTTTGCAACTTTAATTCTTTATAATTAGATACTTCATCAGTGGTAAGCATGAAAGGTCCAAAACCACCTGTTTTAAAAAAATTTTTCCCAGGTGTGAATTGAGATGTATGTTTTTGCCAATCACGAACAGTAGCATCATTATAACAAGAAAACCCAGCGATATATTCCATTGCATTATTTTCTTCAATGTAACGACCAGATTTACCAATTATAATCGCCATCTCCCCCTCATAATCTAGTCTGTCTGAAACTTTTGGACAAATGATACTATCTTCATGTGCTGTTTGAGAATTAGAAAATCTTGTAAATATTGTCGGATATGCACTTTCAGGTCTTTTCGTTTCTTCTCTATGGTTTTCATAATTAAGACCAATACAAAATATTTTACCTGGATCAGGTATAACTGGCATTAAAGTAACATCACTTTTCATCACTTTTGGAAGTGTTTCTAAATCTAAATTATTTAATTCATTAATTCTGTCATGTTCTAAGGCTGATTTTAATGAAGGTATCCACTCTAAACCCTCTCTATAACGCTCATAATGAGATGTTAAGTCCACGATTTCGTCATCTAACAAGATGCCAAAACATTTTTTTTCATTATTCAAAAAACTAACATACTTCATTTTCTACTCCTTACTCTATGATCTCATTATTGAATGTGGTCCCCACAAATTTAGGGTTTTTGGTTCATGCTTCCAGATTTTTACATCTCTATCATGTATAGTTTCTAACTCAGCAGATATTTCAATCCAATTATTATCTGGATCTTCAATAAAAATAAATAAATTATTACCTGGTCCATGTCTACCAGGTCCCCACTTTAATTGGATATTCTTTTTTTCAAATCTATCACACCAGTATTTTATTCTTTGCCACTCACCTGTTTCATAACTATGATGGTCAATTTCCTCAATATCAGACTTAAAGCAAGCTATTGTATGATGCTCATGATTGGACGTTAAAAAACTTGTGGCTAAATCACCATTATCTTTAACAACACGATCAGAAACAAAAAAACCAAGCTTTTCATTATAAAAACTCTCAAATCTCTCAACATCTTTTGATTTAAAAGTCAAATGCTGGAGAGGTCCGTATATAGTGGAGCTGGAATTTGATGAAGGCAGTGTTTCAAATCCTTTAATTTGAGCAATACCAAACACTAAATGGTTTTCGTCTGGGTCTATGACACTAAAAGAGCCTTCTTTAAAAAATGGAGTTTCATATTTAGTGATTTCAACGTTATTAAGNTTAAGATNATCTTTGTAGTTTTTAAAACTTGTCTGATCTTTAAANGAAAATGCCGCGAAATCTAATCTTTTTTTGTTACCATTAGTAAAAATTATCCTTCTATCATTACCGAAACACATCCATTTAATTTCACCTTGATGAGAAATTTTTTTTGTATCCATCCCAAGTGTATCAGAATAAAAACCACATAAATTTTCTGGGTTGGGACTTTGTAATGATAAGTGATGNAGAANCACATTATTTAAAATATTTTTTTTTGCCATATTTCTTTTGTTTAATTAGAAAATTAAGACTNTTATTTTTTAAGGTTTAAGTTCCACCAAGGACACTCACCAACACCTATGTTGTAGTTTCCAGGCATNACATTTACTGGTATTCGAACATTATTTTCTGCAGCCATAGACCTTACNTTTTGAGCTTGCTTNAGCTGGTCATCTGGCATCCACAATCTGTCATGACCCCATAGACTTGGTCCNTATATAACTTCCTCCGGTTCCCAGTTGTCAACATCGATAGTTCTGCCTCCCCACCCATATTCAAATAAAAAATCAGAAGGTGAATAACTATAAAAGGATGTCATATTATCATTTATATGGCGCCCAAATGTAGTGCCAATTCTGTTTTCTTTGGAGAGCGCTATATCATAACATTGTCCAACATCATCTAAACTGTACAATTCAATCATTAAATGATGTATTTTATTTTCACCAGTTTCAATTAGAGCAATACTATGGTGTCTTTGATTGGTATGGAAAAAATAAGCTTTAAATGGTTTTAACATATAATCACTTAACCTNAACCCTAAAACATCTTGAAAAAACCACTGGGTNTTATCTAACTTTTCGACGTTCAAAACAATGTGACCCATTCCCAATGTGCCAGTTCTAAAACCTGAAATTGGCCGGCCAGGTTTAAATTTCTCATTACTCAATTCAGGACCATAAAAAGCTTCATGNTTATTGCCAGATGGGTCATAAAAACTTATCACCTCTGTAACATACCTCTGTTCAGCAATATTTTTTGGTTCTTTAATAATTTTGATATCAGCTTTTTCTAGTCTTGATGCTAATATATCAAGGTTTTTTTTATCTAAAACCTCCCATCCAAAAATATTTGATGCCGCTGTTTCATTTGTAATTACAAATCTTTGTTTTCTCTCATCCATCCTTAAGATTGCAGTAGATTTTGTTTTATCTACAAGCTGCATTCCCAGATAATGGTTACTAAATTCAGTCCAATCATCGAGCTTGTCAGACTTAACAGTTATATAACCCAAACCTAATATTATCATTATAATTCCAAATAAGATTACTCTAGTATGTTTATAATAAAACATCTCAAGTAAATAATTTATTTTTGTTTAAACTGTATCACTTAACGGTACACAATATAATAAATATTTCATTTTTTCTTTTTTTGAGTAACTATTAGTCATNGACATAACAATAGAGACTTAATGATGAATGGCTTAGAAGTAGAATTTCCAAATAGACCTAATAATTTTTCNCAAGATGAATGGGAAGCACGGGTAAATTTAGCTGCTTGTTATAGGCTTGTAGATTATTATGGATGGAGTAGTACAGTTTACAATCATATTACACTCAGAGTTCCTAATACAGATACATTTTTGATTAATGGTTTTGGATTAAGATATGATGAAATTTGCGCTTCCAATTTAGTGTTAATTGACTTGGATGGGAATAAATTAAGTGATGACGACTTACCAGTAAATAAAGCTGGTTTTCTAATTCATTCAGCTATTCATCAAGCGAGACCAAAAGATTTACACTGCGTAATGCATTCACATGAAGTTAATTGTCAAACTTTAGCTGCTTCGAAAAGTGAATTTATTCCTTTAACACAAGAGGGATGTCAAATGTATGGGAGAGTTGGATATCATAATTTTAGTGGTATTGTTTTAAGAAATGATGAACAAGAAAAAATTATTGAAGCACTTGGAGATGACAATCATACTTTATTGATGCGCAATCATGGATTACTTACTGCTGGACCATCTGCTGCATGGGCTTTTATAAGGCACCAACATTTTATAAGAAATACGGAAGTACAGCTTAAATTAATGGCATCTAATGCAGAAATAAATATTATACCTGAAGAGGTTTTAAAACATACAAGAGAACAATTTGAGGGAGGTAGTGCGCAAGCCGGGGCAAAAGTTAGACATCCTGAATGGCCAGCTTTTTGGAGGTTGTTAGATAAAGTTGACGATAGTTGGAAACACTAAACAATATAAACATTAAACGATATAAATATTAAATTTTATAATTAAAAACTAGATTTTTTAAATTTATTAAATAATAGTATGTTATTAATAATTAGGGTTATCAATTATTTAATATTAAATTTTTTGCGGGAGAGAAAAATGAAAAAAATTTTATATGGTTTAAGTGCTTCAATTATCTCGGCACTATTGTCTCTAAGCGCTTTTGCTGATGGTCATAAAGAATTAATTGTTGCATCTTGGGCAGCTCCTTTTCATACACAAAATGAAAATGTTTTTCCATGGATGAATGATCAACTTAACAGTTGTTCAGGAGGGACACTTGGTCTTAAGGTAGAATACGGTCTTGCACCTCCACCAGCTCTATATGACTCAATTAGAGATGGTGTAGCTGATATGACTTGGATTGTATATGGATATACACCAGGAAAATTTGTAACAACATTTATAGCTGAATTACCTCTTATACCTGGTAATGCTCAAGAAAAGTCAGTGGCTTT
>NYVQ01000005.1 GCA_002684695.1 SAR116 cluster bacterium
TGTTTTAAAACCTTCAGCTGTCATGCCAAGNGTGGCCCGCAGCCCTGCTCCACCAGCACCAATAACCAAAACATCATACTCNTGGTCTGTGATAGGATAACTTGTCATACAAATCTCTAAAAAGGGTTAATTTATATATAATATAAATATTACAATAGAAAATTACAAAAATATGTTTATTTTTTATATATATGCTTTAATTAATGATTATCATTTGTAGGGAATAAATAATATGAAATTTCAGCTTGCGATAAATCTTGAACGCCAATCTTCTAAAGAAGATATGTCAGACGTAGCTTCNCATACATTAGAGATGGTAAAAATGGCTGATAAAGGCGGTTTTAATATTGTTTGGTCAGCTGAACACCATGCTTTAGAAATGACNATTGCACCAGACCCATTTCAACTCCTTNNATGGTGGGCAGGCCATACTGATCAAATTAGATTAGGAACTGCTGTTGCTGCTGCACCATATTGGCACCCTATAAAGTTAGCTGGCGAGGCAGCAATGACTGATTTGATCTCAAATGGAAGACTTGAATTTGGGATTGGTTCAGGTGCCTATCAAAGAGAGTTCGATAGAATGTACCCGGGCTTAAAACAATCAGATGCTTGGAGGTANATGCAAGAATCTTTACCAGCTATTAAAGCATTATGGCAGGGTGATTATGAGCACAAAGGTGATTTTTGGTCATTTCCAACATCAACTTCTGTTCCAAAACCAATTCAAAACCCTCATCCACCAATTTGGGTTGCTGCAAGAGCNCCTATCACTTATGACTTTGCCGTAGAAAATGAATGTAATATAATGTCTTGGCCACTTACTAGACCCATGTCTGAAGCTGAACTGTATAAATCAAGATTAGATGAAGCGATGCAAAAGTTTCCTGGNAAGCCAAAACCTATATTTGCCATGATGAGGCACACAGCGGTTTATGATAATAAAAGTGAATGGGAAACTCCTGTAAAAGCACTAACAAAGGTGCTTGGTCAATTTGAAAACTTATTTAAAAATCTTGGTGACGTTGAAAACGGCTTTACAAAAGTTATCCCATTAAATGAACTTGAAAATAGAGAGCAATATAATCCAGAAATGCTTGATGANAATTTGATGTTTGGCACCCCTGATGAAATTATTAAAAAATTAAAATTATATGAAGAACTAGGTGTGGATGAATTTATATATTATGCGACTTTTGGCTTAGGACATAAAGAACAGATTAGATCAATGGAATTGTTTATTAATGAAGTAATGCCTGCTTTTTAGATTAACTGATTTNGGATTTAAAATATGCTAATGACACAAAATCATGAACAAGAATTATTAGAAAAAACAGTTAAAAGATTTGTTGAANAGGAACTATACCCTCACGAAGAAATTGTAGATAAAAACGGTGAAGTTCCGATTGAACTTGGAAGGCAAATAGAGAAAAAATCAAAAGAATTGGGTTTGTTTTCCGCAAATCTACCTGTGGAAGTTGGCGGCGGTGGCCTTGATTATGAAAGCATGCTTTTAATAGAACGTGAATATGGTAAAACCACTCACGCTCTTCATGCATGGGCAGCTAGACCAACAGAGATTTTATTAGCGTGTGAAGGAGATCAAATAAAAAATTATTTGGATCCATGTGTTAGCGGTGAAAAAAGAGAATTGTTTGCTCTAACTGAACCTGATGCAGGTTCTGACATAATGTCTATGAAAAGCAATGCAAAGAAAGATGGCGATGATTGGATCCTTAATGGTTCTAAGCATTTTATTTCAGGACCAGTAATGCCAGATTTCGCTATTGTATTTGCTTCAACAGGTGAAGATGACACCCCCCGAGGTAAAAGAAAAAGGATAACTGCATTTTTGGTTGATGTTGGTGAAAAGGGATTTGAAATTGGTGTAGGTACAAAATGTGTCAGTTANAGAGGATACCATGCTTTTAGGCTTAACTTTTCAGATGTTAGACTTGGACCTAATCAAATTTTAGGTGAAGAAGGTAAAGGATTAGAGTTATCTGGCAAATGGCTAGGAATGGGTAGAATATGGGTNGGTGCCTCTTGTTGTGGTAAAGCTGAAAGGTTATTTGAACTNGCAAAAGATTGGGCNGCNTCNAGAAAGCAGTTTGGCCAACCAATTGGAAAGTTCCAAGCAACAGGATTTAAATTAGCTGATATAGCCATTGAATTAAGNGCAGCTGATCTATTAGTTAAAGATGCTGTAAAACGNGCAAATGATGGNGAAATGTCTGATGCTGATGCAGCNATGGTTAAAGTTTTTTGTTCTGAAATGCTAAATAAAGCAGCTGATAATACTGTTCANCTTTACGGAGGGATGGGCTTGATGGAAGAACTCCCTATTCAAAGACTTTGGAGGGATTCACGNCTTGAGAGAATTTGGGACGGAACNTCNGAAATACAAAGACATATTATTACAAGGTCNATTCTAAGACCTTTAGGTGCATGAANAGTAATCTCCTGAATAACCTAAATCGTCTTTTTAATCCAAAAAATATTGCNGTTTTTGGAGGAAATGANGCTGAGATTGTAATTTCACAGTGTAAGAAAATGGGCTTTAAAGGAGATATTTGGCCCNTTAACCCCAAAAGAGAGAAAATNAATGGAATTNANTGCTTTCAATCTGTNGATGATCTTCCACAAGGACCTGATGCTTCATTTATAGCAGTACCCAGATTACCTGCCATAGAAATAGTAAGAAAATTAAATGAAATGAACTCTGGAGGCGGGGTTTGTTATACCGCAGGTTTTAGAGAAGTTGGCGCAGAAGGGGTAAAACTTGAAAAAGAGCTATTAGAAAGCGTAGGAGACTTTGCATTAATAGGCCCAAATTGTTATGGGATGATAAACTATGTTAATAAAATTGCCCTTTGGCCTTTTGACCATGGAGGTGAATTTCCTGGTTTTGGAGCAGCAATAATTACTCAAAGCGGNATGCTATCAAATGATCTTTCTACAAGCCGTAGATCTATGCCTTTTGCATANATGGTTTCAGCAGGNAACCAATCGGTTTTATCAATTGAAGACTATATAGAATATTTTTCTCAAAAAGAGGAAGTCAAAGCGATAGGTTTACACATTGAAGGTCTTCAAGATATAGAACAATTTCAAAGAGGATGCCTAATGGCACTAGAAAGAAAGGTTCCAATTGTTGCAATAAAAACTGGTTCTTCANCTATTGGAAATAGCCTTGTAAGCAGTCATACAGGATCATTATCAGGAACAGATGAAATTTACAATTCTTTGTTTGATCATCTAGGAATAATTAGAGTTACAAATCCCCATGAATTTTTGGAAACTTTAAAATTCTTNTGTATTTCTGGTCCTGTTGCTGGAAANAAATTAGCAGCTTTTACNTGCTCTGGGGGTGGGGCGACAATGNTAGCAGATTATGCTGAAAAAATTAATCTAGATTTNAATCAACCATCTAAAGAAATCGATAATAAACTGAAGGATTTATTACCACTAACAGCAACTGTTTCTAACCCTTTAGATTACACAACACCTATCTGGGGCATACCTGAAAAAACAGGACCAGTATTTAATTTATTCTTAGAAGATGATTACGATTGCGCAATACTAGTTCAAGATTATTTACCACCTAATATCAATGAACTAAACAAGTATTATTTAAAGGATGCTGAAGCATTTTTTAAAGCATCTAGAAAACTAAACTTGCCAACNATAATTTGCAGTACAGTTCCAGAAAATAATGATCAGAAAATAGGTGATTACTTTGTCAAAAATAAAGTTACCCCAATTCAAGGATTAGAAGAGGCACTTAATGCCGTAAANAGAAGCTATAAATTTTACCAACGTTATAATGAATTTATTGAGGGCAAAATATTAATAAAAAATTCTATTAATAACGATAACTTAAAATCCAAAATGTTGAATGAAATTGAATCCAAATCNATTCTGACAAAGGTTGGTTTGAAAATACCAAATTTTTCGAGTGTGAATTATTCTAACGAAGTAAAATTAGAAGAAAATGAAAATAAACTAAATTTTCCTATCTGCGTAAAAATGGTCAGTGATGAAATTCAGCACAAGACAGATTTAGGAGCTATTAAACTAAATATAAGTAACTATGACGAACTTGATGAAGCAATCAATGAAATACGATCAAATGTAATTAGTAGTGATGCAAAATTTTCAAATCATTTTCTAGTTGAAGAAATGCAAAATGAACCAATAGGAGAACTTTTAGTAGGAATATTTTATGATAAACANTTTGGTTATATCATGACAATTGCGGCAGGAGGAATATTGGCTAATTTAATAGAAGATTCAGTTTCTATATTACTTCCAACAACTAAAACTGAAATAGATAATTCTCTTCAAAGATTAAAAATAAATAAATTATTTTCTGGATATAGAGGAAGAAAAAAAATTGATANAGATTGTCTTTTGAAGAATTTATTGAAATTAGCTGATTTTGCTATTGATAAAAAAAATCAAATTCAACAATTAGAAATCAATCCTTTATTTGTTTTTGAGAAAGATAATGTAGCTGTAGATGGGATTATTTGGAAAAATAAATGAATCTAAAATCTCTTATGTTTTTCTTAATTGGTACCTTTNTACCTGCTAGCGCTTTTGCTCATGTTTCAGAAAGAGCATTAATCCTATTGCTTCCTACTGAATTTTATATACCTGCTGGAATTGCAGTTTTAATTTTAACGATATTAATAGCTTATTTAACACCTGTATCATTTATAACATCTTTATTTTTGTCATATAAATTTAAGGTAAATATTCATAATTATATTTCCGTAAAGGCAATAGAGGATTTGAAAATTTTAATAAGCTGTATAAGCTTAATATTCCTCATAACATTAATAATCTTTGGTTATATTGGATCAAGGGATCCTTTGGCCAATCCANTATCTCTTTTTATTTGGTCAGTATGGTTTATGNTAATGCCAGTAATTCAAATTATATTTGGAAATGTTTGGGCTTTTTTAAATCCCTGGTACGGTTTTGGAANATTATTTTTTAAAAATAAAATATTATTCAAATTNGACCAAAATTATTCTCTGGTATTTTCTTCAGTCGGATTTTTACTATTTTCATTATTTATGTTAGTTGACATAGCCCCTGATGATCCAGACCGACTTGCAAATATTGTAACCATCTATTTATTAGTAAACTTTATTTTTATGAAAATTTTTGGNGTTGACTGGCTTAAAAATGGNGAATGTTTNACTTCATTCTACAGACTTTTATCAAAATTATCTTGGATTTGGATAAAAGAAGGTAAAATTTATGTAGGTTTTTTTGGTTCTCAGTTAAAAGACATAAATACTTTTCCTCCTATGTCGGTATTATTTTTATCAATAATATTAGCAACTTTNTCATTNGATGGATTAAATGAAACTTTTCTTTGGTTTAAAATAATCAATGTTAATCCATTAGAATTTTATGGTCGATCTTCAGTAGTTTTAGAGAATTCATCTGGATTAATATTTTTTGCAATTTTATTATTTTTAATATTCTCAATAACAATATTTTTAGGTCATAAATTTATTAATGAAAAAGTAACTTTTAAAAACATTATAGGGATNAATTCAATTGCACTTTTACCTATTGCTCTTGCTTATCATATTGCGCATTATTTAACCTCATTTTTAGTAAATATACAGTATTCATATAAAGTAGCNTCTGACCCTTTAAACAATGGTATGGATCTATTAAATTTAGGTGATTTTAATGTGACAACNAGCTTTTTTAATACTATAGAAACGGTTAAATTAATTTGGTTCATTCAAGCAGCAGCAATTGTTATAGGACACGTAATTGCTGTTTTATTGGCCCATTCAATTTGTGANGGATATCTAAAAACAAAATCCTCNATATTAATAAGTCAATTTCCAATTAGTATATTTATGATTGGATATACTTTNCTTGGATTATGGATATTATCTACACCTACAGTAGGATAANTTCTTAATTTATTATTACTAGACATTAGTAAAAATTTGTTCCATTAATTTTATGTATAACTGATAAACGTAATTTTATTATGGGGCAGGTAAATGAAAAAAATAATAAATAAAATTTCTAGAAGAAAATTAATGAAAGGGGTTGCTGCTGCAGGAAGTGTTGCTGCAATGCCAGGATTTGTTAGATATAGTCAAGCTGCAAGTTCAGCACCAATTAAAATTGGCTTCCAAGTTCATAGAACCGGTATAGGAGCAGCTTATGGAAGGTGGTATGACAGAACCACACAAGCAGCTGTAAAAGTTATTAATGACGCAGGTGGTATNAATGGCCGACCAGTTGAAGTTGTTGCTGAAGATGATGGAACTGATCCAAAAAGAGGAGCAGAAGCACTTGAAAAATTTGCTAACCAGCATAACTGTGACGTAGGTTTTGGAACACTGTTCTCACATGTTGTAATTGGTTCTGCTCCAAGAGCTGGCGAATTAAAACTTCCATATTTTGTAGTTTCTGAAGGTCACCATGTAGCTTCTGGAATGTTGAATAGATATACACTACAACCAGGAATAACAGATGTTAAAAGCCAAGTCCAAGCNATGGCTCCATTTGTAAAAGATAATGTTGGTAAGAAAGTTACCATGATATATCCGGATTTTGCTTTTGGCCATGATCATAGNGATTACTTTTCAGCTGCATTTGAAGCGCAAGGTGGAGAAATTATTGCAAAGGTTCCTATCCCACCAACAGAGTCCAGTTTCTCAAAATATTTCCCAAAAATACCAAGAGATACAGAAGTNATTTATCACGTGATGGTTGGACCAGCAGTTTTAACTTTTGTTAAAGAGCTTGGTGAGTTTTATGGTTCAAAAAGTCCTAAACTCTTTGGGTTTATTGATAGTTTAGAAGCTGTTGACTTAAGCACTCCAGGATTAGAGTTTCTTGATGGCAGTTACTTTTGGGAAGGNAACCCAAGATACGCTCAAGCTAACCAAAGTGATCATGATAAATTTTATAGAGCAGCTGTTGGAGTGGATGCAAATGGTGCATCTGTTTCAGACCCTAAAGATGTATCAACTTATGCTCACATGTTTGGTTGCTGGGAAACATTGCACATNATCAAAAAAGGCATGGAAGAGTCTGGTTANGCAGGAATTGGTGATAGGGCTAAACTAATTGAAGCAGTTGAAAATATGAGTGATATGCCTTTGTCTCAAGCTCACCCACAAGGTGCTAAAATATTTAATGGTAAAACTCACCAAACATTTGGTCATCAATATATAACTNAAATGACTAATGGAAAGTTAGTTTTAGCTCATACAACATCAATTGAGGATACNTTTTATCCTGATGAAGTTGATTANACTAAACAATCATTTTAGTTAAAATTGACTTAGAATAATATGGATTTAGGGCCTTATCTACTTTTTGCTTCACTAGAAGGCCTTGTCCATGCTGCTGTATTATCACTCATTGCTCTGGGATTAAGTTTAGTCTTTGGAGTAATGAGGATTGTTAATGTTGCACACGGTGAGTTTTTTATGCTTGGTGCTATACTGGCATGGTGGATATCATCTTTTGCGCTTGGTAATGCAGCTTTAGGNTTTTTATTAGCATTATTAATTGCGCCTCTGATTGCTGGAGTTATCGCAATGTTTTCTGATTGGTTAATTTTAAAGCATTTGAANTACGANCCTGAAGCAACGATAATAGCAACAATAGGTATATTATACATTATTCAGCAAGCTGCTTTAATGACATTTGGTCCAGATGCAAGACCAGTTGAGCAACCATTTAATATTAGATTAGATTTATATTGGTTTGGATTTTCAGCATATAAATTCTTTGTTATATTTGCTTCGATAATCCTTTTATTATCAGTATGGCTTGTAATGGCTAAAACTAAATTTGGCCTTCTTTTAAGAGCAACTCAATTAGACAGTGAAACAGCNCAGGCATTTGGTATACCTATTTCAACTGTATACAGTCTTGTTTTTGGTGCAGGCGCTGCAATAGCAGCAGTTGGTGCAGTTTTAATAGTTCCAATTCAGCAAGCACATTACTTAATGGGAGGTGAACCATTACTTTTAGCTTTTATTGTCGTTATTATTGGAGGTTTGGGTAGTCTGCGTGGTACAGTTGCCGCAGCAGTTCTTATAGGTATGAGTGATGGCATAATATCAGTTTTTTTCTCGCCAACTTTGGCAAAAATATTAGCAACTTTATTAGTTGTATTTGTTTTATTGATAAGGCCAAATGGATTGTTTGGAACAGCTAAAGCATGAGAAAAGATTTAATCCTTCATTTAGGAGCATTNGCTATACTNCTATTTCTTGAACTTTTTGGAGTTTTTTCAGACTATCATCAAGGTAATTTTGCTAGAATATTAGTCTTAGCTGCTTATGGGATTGGATATAATGTCTTGTTTGGTTACACAGGACTTTTAAGTCTTGGTCATGCACTTTTCTTCTCTGCAGGCCTTTATGCATCCGGATTATCAATTTATCACTTNGACTATAATGTTGGACAATCACTAATACTAGCTATTTGCTTTTCAGCCTTTTTTTCTCTGTTAATAGGTTATCTTGCTCTAAGAACTGTCGGCGTATCATTTATGATAGTTACNTTAATGTTCTCTCAAGTTGGTTATTTATGTATTTTATATTTTGGTGGCATTACAAGGGGGGANGAAGGCATTGTAATACAACAATCAAGCAGAGTTTTTCTTTCCTTGGATTTATCTGACCCAACTATAAGATACTATTCAGCACTAATTATTTTTTCATTATGTTTAATTTTTAATCTTTGGATAGCAAAAAGTTCATTTGGTAGAGTTTTGATAGCCATAAGGGAAAATAGCGATAGAGCACTTATGCTAGGATATAATGTACATTTATACAAACTATTAGCAGTTATTATTTCTGGAACTATTTCAGGCCTTGCGGGAGCATGTTATGGTATTTTATTCGGTTATGTTGGAGCAAGTTTTGCTGCGGTACCGTACTCAATATTTCCTCTACTATGGGTTTTAATAGGTGGGGCTGGAACTGTTTTAGGTCCCCTCGTTGGAGCAATTTTTATGTTTTATCTAATTGATTACGCGAGTGATATCACTGATGCTTACATGATTATAGTTGGTATTACTCTTCTAATAGTAACTTTATACGCTAGAAGAGGTTTATTAGGTGAATTAAGGTATAGGTATTTCAAATGGATACCGTAGATAACATCCTTCTTTATACAGAAAATGTTAGCAAGAATTTTCAGGGCATTAAAGCTGTCAATAATGTTAACTTTAAAATTTATAAAAATGAAATAAGGGCTTTAATTGGTCCAAATGGTGCTGGGAAAACAACTTTTGTATCTCTGCTTTGTGGAAGAATTAATGCTACTGCTGGAAGAGTGGTTTTTTGTGGAGAAGACATCTCTAACTTACCAGTCTTCGAAAGGATTTCAAATGGGATAGGCTATACATTTCAAATCACTTCGATTTTTTTTAATCTAACTGTTTACGAAAATGTAGCATTGGCAATTAAAAAAGACAGTACAAATAGAGAAGAGAATTCAGTTTCTGAAGTTCTTAATAAAGTTGGACTATTAGATAGGATTGAACAGCGAAGTGGTGACCTGAGTTATGGGCATCAAAGACTTCTTGAATTAGCAATGGGAATGGCTCAAAAACCTAAACTGTTAATTCTTGATGAACCAACACAAGGATTATCAGATTCAGAAATTGAAAATTTTAAAAAATTAATAAAGGACATTTCGTCATCAACAACTATTCTTTTGATAGAACATAATATGGATGTAGTAATGTCTATTGCTGATAATATTTCAGTACTTCATTTTGGTGAAATTATTGCTGATGGTGATAAAGAAACAATTCAAAATGATCCTATTGTGCAAAAAGCTTATCTGGGGGATTGATGCTAGCCGTTAAAAATTTAACATCATATTATTCAAATATAAAAATTCTTAAAGACATTTCATTTAGTTTAGAAAAGGGTAAGGTACTATGTCTTCTTGGCAGAAATGGTGCTGGCAAAACAACCACTCTCAAGTCATTAATGGGGTTGGTTGATAAAACTGAAGGTCTTATAAGCTTTAATGATGAGAAAATATCAGGAATTTCTGCTCATTATATTCCCAAGAAAGGTATTGGTTATGTGCCTCAAGGTAGAAGACTTTTTTCAGAGTTAACTGTAGAAGAAAACCTTGAGATAGGACTTCTAACACGAGGAAAAGGTGAAATTACAAAAAATAATGTTTTAACTATGTTTCCAAGACTTAAGGAAAGACTTGATCAAATTTCTGGGACATTATCAGGGGGTGAACAGCAAATGTTAGCTTTGGCAAGAGCACTTTGTATTGAGCCTTCTCTATTACTCTTAGATGAGCCCACTGAAGGATTACAGCCTTCAATGATTTCACTAATAAGAAAGAGTATTTTAGAATTAAAAAAACAAGGGGTTGCTATACTTTTAGTTGAACAAAGAGTAGAAGCTATTTTATCCATAGCTGATGAAATTTTAGTTATAGAAAACGGGTCAATTGTCTTTTCAGCAAATGCCAATGAAGTCCAAAAGGATCATAAAAAATTATATAGTTTTTTAGGTGTTTAAATTAAAGATTAGAAGTTTTTAGTAATCTAACACCTTTACTTTTCATATCATTTAAAGAATTTTCTAGTGACCCATTTAAGTCAATTGCCCTACATGCATCTTCTATAACAATTACGTTATATCCAAGTTTAGCACCGTCTATGGCAGAAAAATAAACACAGAAATCCAATGCAAGACCACAAAGATAAATAGTATTTATTCCTCTGGATTTCAAATACCCATCTAAACCTGTAGGTGTTTTTTGGTCATTTTCAAAAAATGCTGAGTAACTATCTATTTCCGGCCTGAAGCCTTTTCTGATTATAAGGTCCGCATTATCGGTAATTAATTTTGAATGAAATTTTGAACCTTCAGTACCTTGTATACAGTGATTAGGCCATAACACTTGTGGACCATAAAACATTTCAACTATTGAGAGAGGTTCTTTACCTTCATGATTAGAGGCAAATGACTTATGAGTGCTAGGGTGCCAGTCTTGAGTTATGATTTTAATTTTAAATCGTTCTTGAATTTTATTTGAGATATCAACTATTTCATCACCTTGATTGACAGCTAAAGCGCCACCAGGACAAAAATCATTTTGAATATCAATTAATACTAATGCTGTGTCTTCACCAAAATTACTCATCATTTATTAACCTCACAATAAATTATCCTATACTTATATATTCCAACATATTATTTTTAAAATATAGTTTTAATTTTAATTTAATATTAAAACTAATACTGAAAATGTTAATTTTATTTTTTTAAAGGCACACTTATGGATGAAGAAGACATTAAATCAATGAAGTTATATAACTTCATTGACAGAGTATATAATGAGTTAAAAGAATTAGGAAAAGAAATTGAAGGTGATTTATCAATTAATGAGCTTTCTTCATTTGACCAACTACATTACCACGGAACTGAGTCAATTGATTTTGCTATTGAGAAACTAGGTATTAATAGTAATTCAAAAGTTTTAGAAATTGGCTCNGGGATTGGAGGACCTTCAAGATACATAGCAAAAACAACTGGTGCAAAAGTCACAGCTCTTGAACTTCAAGAAGATCATCATCTTGTTGGGATAGACCTTACAAAACGATGTGGGTTAGAAAATAATGTAGAACATTTATGTGGCGATTTTTTAAATATGAAACAACCAGATGAAAAATACGATGCAGTTGTAAGTTGGCTTGCTCTGTATCATATTCCTAATAGAGATGATTTATTAGAAACATGCATTAAAATTTTAAAGCCAAATGGATATTTTTTTGCAGAAGATTTTGCTTTTCATAAGCCTTTTAACAATGAAGAAAAGATTGAACTTTCAAAAGATTTTTTTGCTAATTATATCGTCAGTTATGATGATTACGCTTCAGACCTTATAAAAGCTGGATTCAAAGGAATTATATCAGATGACATGACAAAAAGCTGGAGTGATTTTACCAAGTCTAGACATAAAGCTTATAAAGATAATATTGCTAGACATACGAGAGTTCATAATGAAGCAGTAGTTGAGAATATGCTATATTTTTATAACTTTGCGATGAGATACCTAGATGGTGGAAAACTTGGTGGAATAAGAATATATGCTAAAAAATAGTTAATTAAATTCAAGTAATTGAACTATAAGTTAAAACATTGATTATTGTGAACAGAATGAATAAATATTTTTAATCGACCCACACCTGGAAAATACCATTTTTATTAATATGGTGTTTTTTGTTAGACTTAATCCAATTCGAAATTGGAAAATAGGTTTTCGTGTTTTCGTATTTTTTAACTGAAATGCCAAGTTTTTTGGCTAAATTATCTATTTTCTGAAGTTCATAAAAATTACCAGGCTTATAAATTGGAGACACAATATAATGACGTATGAAGTCCCCAGAAATATTTTCAAAGACAATTTTATCTAAATTCTGTGTATACCATTCCCCAGTTTGACCATGTATTTCAATAATCAAATCTAAATCATTATCATTATTTAAATCACAAGCTGATAAATAAGGAAACCAGTTCCAATCAGAAGCGTCACTCACCTCCTCATAAATTTTTGAAACTGATTTAATTTCACGTTTATCTAATTCAATTAATGAAACATCCCATCCTGAATAATAGTCATCTGGTCCAAGTGATGATAAAATTATTATCTCGTTTTCACCATCATTATCAAAATCTCCAAAAACAGCATCTTGCATGAAATGATTGTTTAATTTTTTAATAAGGGTAAAGTTGTTCCCAAATTCACCTCTACCATTGCCCCAAAAAATTCTTGCTAATGGTGAGTGTCCATCAACAAGCAAATCCAAAAAACCATCGGCATCTATATCCCAAGCTTGAACGTTTGCTATTCTCTCATTCTTCCCAAATGGTCCTTTTTTAGGATTTATTAGCTGATTAAATATAAATCTACCACTGCCATCATTTATGTATGCAGAAATTGAGTTTTTTGCTCCAGGAGTGGCAACTATATCAATATCACCATCATTATCAATATCACCAGTAGCACCGCCATGGAATAAACTTTTGGGGCCAGGTAAAATTATTTTTTTGTATGTATTTTTTTCACTCAACAATACTATATTTGGCTGTGGTTTCCAGGGCTTAAAGTCTTGACCATGTTGAATAAAAATTACATCATCAATGTTATCTCCATTAAGGTCAGAAGGAATAATATTTCTAGCCATCCAAAAATTAAAATCCTTAGGCTTTTTGGTTGAGCTTTGCGGGCTAAATAACATGTATTCACTATAACCAGTACTTCTTTGTTTATTTCCATCTTTAAATAGCCAATTTTCACTTCTAAAAGCCTCATCACTGTACCCGGCAATTAATTCAATACTTCCATCTCCATATAAATCAACATAACCAAAATTTGCTTTATCAATTCTAAAGGCGTCCATTTCATTTAGATAAGGCTTTTGAAAATCTTTAGTAGCAACTTTACATAAATACTCAGTTCGAACTTGACGACTGGTTTTGTCATTGATTGAAGATGCAAAAGTTAATGCAGATAAAAAATTAAAAATAATTATTGAAATTAAAAATAATCGCATTTTAACTATCCTATATTAATTATAGGTTATTAAGTAAGTGTTTAATAATTTTATTTATCGCATCTGAAATGGATTACTCATCGGCTCATCCGAAGTATTTATCCACACTGTCTTTATTCGTGTATAATCATGAATTGCTTGCATTCCACTTTCTCTTCCATACCCTGAGTCTTTATATCCGCCAAAAGGTGCAATTGGCGAGACAACTCTATAGGTATTGACCCATACAATTCCAGCTCTAAGTGCTTTTGTCACCCTTAATGAGCGAGCACCATTTTTGGTAAATACTCCTGCAGCTAATCCATATTTAGTGTCGTTAGCTAACTTAATTACTTCTTCTTCAGTCTTAAATCTTATAACACTTAAAACTGGTCCAAATAACTCAGTATCAACGATTTTTAATTTTTGATCATGACATTCAACAATTGTTGGTTCAAAGAACCAACCACCATTACTATTAGATGGGCGTTTTCCTCCATGCAAAATTTTTGCACCTTGTTCTTTTGCGGTAGAAATTTCATTTTCTATTAAACTCATTTGACCTAAAGTTGCCAACGGCCCCATTTGCGTTTCATCTTGAAGAGGGTCACCTAGTTTTATATTTGACGCTAAATTAAGCATTTTCTCAAGAAATTCATCAGCAATGTTTTCATGTAAATAGAGTCTCGATCCAGCAACACAACTTTGTCCACTTGCTCCAAAGATTCCTGCAATAGAACCATTTACAGCGCTCTCAATATCTGCATCCTCAAAAACAATAAATGGGGATTTTCCACCCAATTCAAGCGAGACTTCAGCAAAATTTTCCGCTGAATTTCTTATCACATGCCTCGCGGTTGAAGGCCCACCAGTAAAACTTATTCTGTGAACTAAAGGATGTGTAGTAAGTGTTTTTCCACATGGGTCTCCATGGCCAGAAATAATATTCACAACTCCAGTTGGAAAACCAGCCTCTTCAATTACTTTACCAAATTCAAGCATAGCTGCTGATGCATGCTCTGATGCCTTAAGAACAACTGTATTACCAGCAGCAAGAGCAGGACCAATTTTAACAGCAACTAAAAATAACTGTGAATTCCAAGGTACAATTGCCGCGACAACTCCCAGAGGCTCTCTTACATTAAAGGCATACATATCTGGTTTATCAATTGGAAGAGTTGCACCTTCAATTTTATCAGCAAGACCTGCATAATAATGAAAGTATTCAGCAATATATTTTGCCTGCCAGCGAGTNTCTTTGAGTAATTTTCCAGTATCAATTGACTCAATTTTTCCTANCTCCTCAGATTTATCAGCGAGNAGGTCACCTAATTTTCTNANATATTTACCTCTTTGNGTAGGAGTGATTTTAGACCATTCACCTTCACTGAATGCANTGTAGGCAGCCTCAACAGCTTTATTAACATCAGACGCTGATGCTTCAGGTATAAGTGCCCATGGTTTTCCNGTGCTAGGATTAATACTTTCAAAAGTATTTCCTTTTTCACTTTCAATCCATTTACCATTTACAAACATTTTGTAACTTTCAAGATTAACCATTATACATCACCTATACTTAAAAAATTTTTTATTACATACATATTCATCACGATTTTTATTCCACGTCAAATAACTTAAGTATATATATAAATAAGAATATTTTTGGAGAAATAATTAAATGAGCAAAAAAATAGTTATAGGAGATCCTGTTGTAATTGGAGGGAGAACATTATCACTATCAAGGGCTATTAGAGCTGGAGATTTTGTTTTTCTTACGGGNCAAATACCATTTAAAAATGGTGANGTTATGACTACTGGAACTATAGAAGAACAAACTGAAGCTGTTTTGCAAGACATCCAAAAAACTTTATCNGAAGCTAATTGTGAATTTAAGGATGTTGTAAAAGCAATGGTATGGCTNTCNAANAGAGAATTTTTTCCTGGTTTTAATGAAGTTTTTAGCAGATATTTTCCTGAAGATCCTCCAGCTCGTTCAGCAGTTGTAAATGAATTATTAGTTGATGTAAAAGTAGAAATTGAAGTTATAGCCTACAGTCCAGAGTAATTTATATGAAAACTTTTAATCATAACGGTTCTTCGATTAATTTAATTTCTTCAAAAGGCCCACATTTAATATTAGTCCATGGACTTGGGCTTAACAAAGAAATGTGGGAATGGCAAATAAATGAATTATCAAAACACTTTAGTGTAGTTACTTATGATTTAATAGGTCACGGTCAAAGTATGGACCCTAAAGGAAAATTAAATTTAGATGTGTTTTCTGATCAAATCCTAGACATAATAGATTTTTTGTCCATTAAAAGAACTGCCATAGCAGGCTTTTCTCTAGGTGGAATGATTGCCAGAAAATTCGCTATTAAACATGGCAATAAGCTGTGGGCACTAGCCATTTTAAATTCTGCCCATAAACGAGAACAAAAAGCACGAGACGCTGTTCAGTTAAGAGTAAATAAAGTTATTCAAGATGGACCAAAGGCTACAACTGAAGATGCTTTGAATAGATGGTTTACAGAAAAATATAGAAAAAATAACCCTGAAATTATGAATAAAATAAGGAATTGGGTATTAGCTAATAAAAAGGATGTTTATCCAAATGCCTACCAAGTGTTAGTTGACGGTGTGGATGAACTGTTAGAACCAATTTTAAATATCAATTGCCCAACACTTGTATTAACAGGAGATGAAGATTACGGGAATTCTCCTCAAATGTCTATGGAAATTTCAAAACAAATTAAAGGCTCAAGATTAGAAATTTTATCAGGTCTGAGACATATGGCTTTAGTTGAAGATGCAACAACAGTTAACAAAATAATTATTGAATTTTTAATCGATAATGTCACTTAGGAAATGTATGGAATTTGATAAATTAGAGTTTAGAAAAACACTAGGGCAGTTTGTTACTGGGGTTACTATTGTCACTACTTGTGATAAAGATGGAACACCAAGAGGGTTTACTGCAAACTCGTTTACATCTGTATCGTTAGACCCACCACTAATATTGATCTGTATTGGAGATTTCAATGAAGGGATTGAACTGTTTAGAAACTCAAAACATTTTGCAATAAATATATTGAACGAAAAGCAAATGGATATATCTAATTTATTTGCCACTCCAACAAGTAAAAAATTTGACGATACTAAATGGTTTAAGGGGCAATTGGGTTCGCCAATTATTGAAGATTCTCTAGCATGGTTTGAGTGTAAGAACTATGACCAAATTAGATCTGGAGATCATATCATTTTAATTGGTAATGTTAAGTATTTTAGAAAAGAGGGAGGTTATCCTTTAGGTTATTATAATGGTAATTATATAAAATTTAACAATGAAGATTCTCTAGTAAATGCAATTGAAAAAAATACAAAAACAATTCTGGGCACGATTGTTGAAAAAGATGAATCCATATTATTTTTNGATGATGAAAANAATAATAAACTCTCCCTACCAGTTGTAGGCAATAATGGTGAAACTTCCACTACNACAAGTCTAATTTCAAAATATAAAAATGTTGGATTAGAATTAAAACTTGATTTTGTTTATTCCGTTTACGAAGATAATAAACTTGATGCAGTTTGTATATATTACAGAAGTAAAGGAAATGGCGTAACTCCAAAAGGNTATAAATATATAGGTTTCAAGGATATAGACTGGAGTAAAATTAGAGATGAAGCATTAGTAATAATGTTAAAGAGATATATCGATGAAACAAACCATGGTAACTTTGCAATTTATATGGGTGATGAAACAATTGGCCAAACTCAAATTCTTAATAAAGGAGATTAATTAATGAAACTTCAAATCAGAAAAATTGTTACTTTTGAAGAAGAGATTTTTATTGAAGGTGGAAAAGATGCTAATATTCCACTAAAGTTATTTGGGGTAGCAGCAGTAGTAAAAAATCCTTGGTCTGGAAGAGGATTTGTTGAAGATCTAAAGCCAGAAATAAAATCTTTTGGTCCAATATTAGGCAAAGAACTTACTGACAGAATGATTGCTTTAGCTGGTGGTGGAGACAATATTGAAGCGTATGGCAAAGCCTGCGTATCAGGACTTGACTGTGAGATTGAACTTTCGTCAGCATTAATTCATACTCTTCATTTTGGTAATTTTTACAGAGATGCAGTCAAAGCAAAAAGTTATCTTGGTTTTACAAATACNAGAGGCCCCGGAAACACACAAATTCAAATACCTTTAATGGATAAAAATGATACAGGCAGGAGGTCGCATTACTTAACTGTGCAGTTTTCTATTTCAGATGCGCCAGCAAGTGATGAATTAATTGCTGCATTTGGAGGTGCAAATGGTGGTAGACCTCATCATAGAATAGGTGATAGGTATTCTGATTTAGCAGAACTAGGTCATGACGTTGACAATCCAGCAGGGGTCTAAATTAAAGATGATGTTTTTTTGATGACTAAAGATTTAGACGGATTACAAGTTGTAACTTTGGAGCAAGCAGTTGCAGCCCCTTATGCATCAGGAAAATTAGCTCAAGCTGGTGCTAGAGTTATAAAGGTGGAAAGAGAGGAAGGTGATTTTGCCAGGAACTACGATAATGATGTTAATGGTTTGAGCGCTTACTTCGTATGGTTAAACCATGGCAAAGAATCTGTGTGTTTAAATATTAAAAACAATGATGACCTAACCATACTCAAAAATATTATTTCAAAATCAGATATTTTTATTCAAAACTTAATGCCGGGAGCTACTAATAGACTAGGTATAAGTAGCAAAAGTCTTAGAGAAAAATTTCCGACATTAATTACATGTGATATTAGTGGATATGGACAACATGGTCCATACAGTAAAATGAAAGCTTATGATCTTTTAATTCAAGCTGAGAGTGGATTAGCTAATATTAATGGATCCTCACAAGAACCAGGTAGAGTGGGTGTTTCTGTATGTGATATAGCCGCAGGGATGACATCTTACCAGGCTATTTTACAAGCATTAATTGGCAGAAATAAAACTGGCTTGGGCAGAGGGATAGAAGTTTCCTTATTCCATTCATTAGCAGACTGGATGAATGTCCCTTATTTGCAAACTACATATGGTAATAGAAAAGTTAAGAGAGCAGGCTTACACCATGCGACAATTGCACCTTATGGAGTTTACAAATGCAAGCAAGATGAACTAATATTAATTTCCATTCAGAATGAACGTGAGTGGGCTAATCTTTGTGATTTTGTTCTTGAGAAATCTAAATTGATTACAGACGAAAGATTCACAAATAATACTAATAGAGTTAAAAATCGCGGCGACCTTGACCAAATAATTAATGAAATATTTGGGATTTTTAATAGGAAAACAATTATTCAGAAACTACAAAAAGCAGGTGTAGCTTATGGTCAGTTAAGCACTGTTGAAGATCTAGCTAAACATCCACAAACTAACTTTATTAGTGTTTCAACATCTGAAGGCAAAATTAATCTTTTGTCACCAGGCGCCATAATTAATGGGGAAAATTTAAACTTTGGGAAAGTACCTGTTTTAGGCGAGCATACAAGTCAAATTAAAAAAGAATATAAAAGTGAATAAAATGATTAATCCTAATATAAAGAATATTTCTGAGCCACCAATACCCCTCGCCTTGTCTTGGTCAAATTCATACAATGGGAAATATGGAGATGTAATTGATATGTCTCAAGCAGTCCCCTCATATCCACCTCATATTGAGCTCCAAGAAAATTTTAAAAATTTTTCGTCTGATATCTCACTTTTATCATATGGTGAAATAGAAGGGGAACACATCCTAAGAGAAAATTACTCTGATCACATAAATAAAAAATATTCTGCTAGGACTTCGTATAATGATATTTTAGTTACTTCAGGATGCAATCAGGCATTTATAGCGTCTGTAATTTGTTTAGCTGAAACTGGTGACGAAATTATGATTTCCAATCCTGGATATTTTAGCCATGAACTATCTCTTAAAATGCTAAATATTAAACCAAAATATTTTGAACTAAACAGTAAGAATAAATTTGAAATTAATCTTGATGACATTGAAAAGAGAATTACATCAAAAGTTAAAGCGATAGTAGTCGTAAGTCCAGGAAACCCAACAGGATCTGCCCATGATAAAAATAAGTTAGATAAGTTATTGGATTTATGTGTAAAAAAAAATAAGTATTTAATCATTGATGAAACATACAGAGATTTTATTTTTCCCAATAGTGGACAACCCCATAACTTATTTAACAACGATCGCTGGCGTAAAAATCTAATTCAACTTTATAGTTTTTCTAAATCATTTTGCATNCCTGGGCATCGTTTAGGGGCTATAACTGCAGATTCAAAATTAATTAGTCAAATTTCAAAAGTAATGGATAATATTCAGATTTGTGCGCCAAGACCAGCTCAGCANGCAGTTGCAAGCTTTTTACCTAAAATTGATAANTTTTTAACAAAAAAATGTTCTGAAATTGGTGAAAAAGCTAAATTATTTTCTCAATCTTTGCAAAACTTTGGTGGTTGGAAAGTTTCCTCAATTGGTACTTTTTTNGCATATGTAAATCACCCTTATGATAATATNAAAAGTGACAAAGTAGCAAAAATTTTNGCTACAAAATGTGGGGTTGTTACTATTCCAGGTATATATTTTGGAAANAACCAAGAAAAATTTTTACGAATGTCAATTGCNGGATTATCNAATNNNCAGATTNAAAGTGTTAANNATAGACTTGAANTATTAGAAANATATATGTGATTTAAATTATAATTTAAAATTCATTATAAAAAATAACTATTTATTAATATTTAGAATAATATATCTTAAATCCTATAAATCTTTGTTTAAACTGACTAGTATAGTTTTCTAATGAACTAATGGAGTTCAATTATGGAAGTTAAATTTTTAGGAGTTAGAGGGTCGACTGCCACCCCTGGAAGCGAATTTTCAGATTTTGGAGGAAATACTTCCTGTACAGAAGTAATACATAATAAATTTCAAGTTATACTTGATGCGGGAACAGGCTTTAAGGATGTAAAAATTAGGAAGGATGTACCTGTTTTAATTTTATTTAGTCACTTTCATTTTGACCACATTCAAGGACTTCCCTTTTGCCGTGATTTATTATCGCCTGATAGACCGATTTATTTTTCTAGTGCGCTTGTGTCCAAAGAAGAATTGAAAGGTATTTTAGGTAGTTGTTTTAGTCCTCACTATTTTCCGATTGAACTTGTTGAAAACTTAACCCACATTCAATACCTAGAATTTGATGAAGCTGCTAAAATTATCAAATCTAACTGCGAAGTTAATAGTATAAATTTGAGGCATCCAGGAGGAGCCTCAGGGTACAAGTTTGAAACTAATAATGGTACTTTTTGTTATTTACTTGATCACGAGTATGATGACGACAGTGCTCCAGAAATAATCCATTCCACAAAAAACAGTGATTTTGTAATTTGGGATGGAATGTTTACGTCAGAGGAATTATCTATGAGAAAAGGATGGGGACACTCGTCAATTTCTCAGGGTAGTGAGTTTTTAGATAATACAAATGCAAAAAAGATGGGCATATCTCATCATAGTCCTTATAGAGATGATAAGGATATGATGGTTTTAGAAAAAGGTATTACAAATAAAAACCTATTTCTTGCACGCGAGGGCCAAATTATAAAAATTTAAAAGGAATTACTCAGATATATGGAAAAATTAGAGTTTAAACAGGGTCAATATGTGTTCAAAGCTGGTGATCAAGCAGGTTACTTATTTTTGTTAGTTAAGGGTGAAATAGGCATTTTCCTTCCAGGAAATGATAGCCATAACCCCAATTTTCCAGTAGGCGAGAATGAAATTTTTGGCGAAATGGGCGTTATAGAGGATAAACTTAGAATGGCTGGTGCTAGATGTATGACAGAGTGTGTTGTAGTATCTTTATCTAAGGCAGAGTACGAAAAAAAACTGAATGAAGCAGACCCCTTTATAAAAGGACTACTAAGACTGTTATCTGTGAGATTAAGAGAAGTTGAAAAACCTAAAACGCTTGGTTCAAAATAAAAGGGTGGTAATTTATACCACCCTTAAATTTTGTTAATTACTTAGTTCTTATATTACAAACAATTTTACTTATTCATTTTTGAAATCATAAACCAAGCGAGTATAACTATTGAAATTCCAATAATCGCCTCACTTGTAATGACAGAAATTAATTCTCCAATGTTAAGAATAACTGATCTTACATAAGGTCCTGATCCATCTCCTAGTAGGAGAAAAACCAGTACTATAAGCAAGACTATTAATGTACCAGCTTTGGTTAGCTCCCAAAAGAGGGAGCTAAAATTACGCAAGTTATTAATAATTTTGTTATTCATATGCTACATGCATATATTAAATTGCTTTAAAGAACTAAAAATATCTATCTCTGGAACAACCAAAGAATAATACCCACAGCAACTAAGCCTGGTAGACCTGAACTTCCTAGCTCAGCAACCAATGCTGTGATGTTTCCTACAACACCACCAAAGAATGCCATGTTTCCAGCTCCAACAAGTAATGTTAGAACAATTGCTAAGGCTAATAACGCCAGACCTAAATCTGTTAAGCCACCAATAGTGCCTTTTGCCTTGTCAATCATGAGTAACCTCCAATTATCGTTATAATAAAAGACTAAAATTAGTCTTGTGTTATGCAAATAACAAATATCTCCTATGTACACCTAGTATAAAAATTATATTTAACCACTATATGTAGTGTAATTGTTGCAATTATGCAACACTATGATATGATTAAAATCTCTATAACTGTTACATGTCAATAGCTTGAGTAATATCTGAAAATAATATGAGAAATACAAAAAACATAATTTTTATTAAAATTTGGATCAAGCTTTAATTTTATTTTGTTATTTTAAATCAAAAAAAAACCCCATTTTAATGGGGCAAGTTTAAAGGAGAAAATATAATATTGCGTAAATTAAAACTGTCAAAAACCTGTTAAAATCGTAACATAAATTATATAATATTATTTAAGGCAATACTTGTGCCAAAATATCTAAATTTTTTAAATGAAAGTTATTAAGTAGATGAATAAGTTGATAACGAAGGAAATATTCAAAGAAGATCCGTATAAAAAAAATTGCATATCAAAGATCATTAATATTGGTAATAATTGGGTCGAATTAGATGAAACCATATTCTATGCTGAGGGTGGAGGCCAATTAGGTGACACAGGTATTATAAAAACTCAAAATAAAGAGATTACAATTGAAAATACAATTAGAGAAAATAATTCAATAAAACATATAACTAGTTCAAAAATAGATATTGGTATTGGAAGCACAGTTGATTGCATTATAGATTGGGAGAGACGTTACAAACTAATGAAAATGCATACTTGTCTACATCTTTTATGCTCTATTATTGATGCAAAAGTGACAGGTGGATCAGTGACAGATGATAAAGGAAGATTAGATTTTAATTTAGATTTTAAACCTAATAAAGAAGATTTAAAAATAAAACTTAATAATTTAATCCAGGGTAATTATGAAGTTTCATATTCTTGGATAAGCGAAAAAGAATTAGATGAAAACCCTAATCTTGTTAAAACCATGTCTGTTGCTCCCCCAAGAAGAAATGGCACTATAAGAATGGTAAGAATAGGAGATAACATCGATTATCAACCATGTGGCGGTACACACGTGAAACATACATCTGAAATAGGTTCTGTAAATATAACAAAAGTTGAAAACAAAGGAAAACTTAATAAAAGAGTAGTCGTTTCATTTTTATGATTTTATTTTGTCTATTTTAAATAAAAATATCCCACTCCAAGTTATGTTTTTTTTTATAAATCTATGTGACAATTATTTTTCTTGGAATAAGACTTTTTTAATCTTCAAAATAAATTTATAGAGTTGAAAAATTTTATGGACAGTGAATTACTTTCAAAGATTTCGTCATTTCCTGAAGCTGTTTCTTTTTTTGCAGTAATTTTTATAGTTTTTTCGAGTTTTGTTTCTTCCTTTGTTTCTTCAATAATAGGATTTGGAGGTGGAATGCTATTATTAGGTGTTCTTGCATTAAATTTTTCAGGAAGTGTCATTATACCGCTACATGCAATTATTCAATTAGGATCAAACCTTAACAGATTGATTTTTTTTAAATTTAATGTCAAATGGACTATAATAATCCCCTTTTCATTGGGATGTATAATTGGAGTTCCACTTGGTGGTTTCTTTTCATTATCAATCAATGAAAATATTATAAAAATTTTAATAGCATTGTTTATAATTATTAATACCATTAGCCGAATACCAGCATTAAATCAAAATAGACTTTTTTTTACTGGCATACTTTCAAGTTTCCTCTCAACAATAGTAGGCGTGACTGGATCTCTTATTTCAAGCGTTATTCAATCCTATAAACTTCAAAAATCAGAGTATATTTCTAGTTGTGCATTTTTACTTTTCACTCAACATTTTCTTAAGTGCATTTTATTTGGATTATTAGGCTTTGCATTTATAGACTATTTTTTATTGATTTTTTTGGTTATAATTGCTGGAATTTTTGGAACATATTTTGGAAAATTTTTGATTTTAAAAATACCAGAGAAAATTCTCCTGTATGTAATCAAATTTATCCTTATTGTGATATCTTTGAATTTACTAATAAATGGTATAAGTAATATTATATAGAAATAAATTAAAGTTGCCTAATTGGAGAAATTTATGCCTTTACTCTCAAAATTATACTCTTTTAGTTTTAAATTTTTAATAGCATATTCAGTCATTGTTCTATTTTTAGTAAATGTTGCACATAGTGATGACCATATCATAAAATCCCATGGAATATCCACATTTGGTGAATTGAAATATGAAAAAGATTTTACACATTTAGAATATGTTAATCCAAATGCACCAAAAGGTGGTGAGGTATCTATATGGGCTTTTGGCTCTTTTGATTCAATGCATCCATATACGACTAAAGGTAGATCAGGTAGTTTATCATCTATATTTTTTGAGAGCCTGCTTACAGGCACATCTGATGAAATAGATGCTTCTTATGGCTTAGTTGCAGAAAATATTGAATATCCTGAAGATAGATCTTGGGTCATTTTTAATATGAGNCCTGAAGCAAAGTTTTCAGANGGNTCACCTCTNACAGCNNANGATGTTCTTTTTTCTTATGAATTATTAAAGGANAAAGGTCTTCCATCATTCANAGCAGTTATTGAAAAAGAAATTGAAAAAGTTACANTAATTAATAAACATAAGATTAAATTTGATTTNAAANAAGGTNTTCCAACNAGAGATCTTCCTGCTTCAGCAGGTTCNCTTCCAATATTTTCAAAAAAATATTATCAAACAACNGGTGTAAATTTNGANGATTCCACACTAGAGCCAGCTNTTGGNTCNGGNCCATATACTTTNGAGAAAATGGATGTNGGTCAAACCNTAGTTTATAAAAGAAATCCANATTATTGGGGANCTAATTTANCTATAAATAAAGGTAGAAATAATTTTGATAAAATNAGAATTGAATATTTTGCCGATTATAATTCAGCATTTGAAGGATTTAAGGGTGGNAGTTATACATTTNGAACNGAATATATGTCAAAATTATGGGCAACTGGGTATGATTTTCCTGCTATTGAGAAAAAATGGGTNACAAAAAAATTACTTCCAAACGGTGANATAGCACCTGGNCAGTCTTTTATTATAAATTTAAGAAGAGATAAATTCAGTGATGTAAAAGTTAGAAAAGCAATAGGATTAATGTTTAATTTTGAGTGGTCTAATAAAACCCTTTTCTATGATCTTTATGCAAGAATAAATTCTTTTTGGGAAAATAGTGATATGGCTGCTATTGGNAAACCTTCAAANGANGAAATCGATATTTTGANAGAATTTGAAANCATATTACCAAAAAATTTAATAAACTCAGAAGTTGCTGAAGTNTCTNTTTCNNCAACNAAGCAGCTAGATAGAAANAATCTTAGAAAAGCNTCNAAACTTCTTGATGANGCTGGTTGGGATGTTGGNAATGANGGATTAAGAAGAAATTCTAATGGTGATACATTAGATATTGAAATACTNAATGACTCTCAAGCTTTTACAAGAATAATTGANCCTTTTATTGAAAATTTNAAATCNTTAGGTGTAAATGCTAAACACACNAAAATTGATAATGCACAAATGACAGAACGTGAGAGATCTTTTGATTTTGACATTGTAACTGGAAATTTTCCTATGTCATTNACACCTGGAAGTGGTTTGAAACAATACTTTGGNTCGGAAACAGCTGATGTCTCTATTTTTAATAAAGCNGGCGTTAAAGANGAAGCTATTGACAAATTAATTCAAGTTGTAATGGCTGCAAANACAAGAGANGAACTTAAGATTNCAGTTCGTGCTCTTGATCGCGTATTAAGATCCTTTTATTTCTGGATACCTCAATGGTATAAAAATGTTCACACAGTTGCTTACTANGACTTTTATGAACACCCAGAAAATCTTCCGCCTTATGANATGGGNCTGCTTGATTTTTGGTGGATGAATGAGANAAANTTTTCTGATTTGAAAGAAAAGGGAGCATTTTAAGATATTTGAAATTTAAATATGGCTCCATATATTGCAAGAAGGTTATTACTTATAATTCCAACTTTGTTGGGNATTATTTTAATAAATTTTTTTCTTATTCAATTTGTTCCTGGAGGACCTATTGANCAGGTTCTTTCACAAATACAAGGTAAAGACAATGTATTTGAAAATATAGCTGGTGGAGTAGATAGTAATAATCTTCANNAACAAATAAAAAATGATACAGGNAATTCATTTTCTGAAAAGTATATTGGTGCAAGAGGTCTTCCAGATGATTTTNTTCTGGAATTAGAAAAACAGTTTGGATTTGATAAACCTCCANTTGAGAGGTTTTTAAATATGATTTGGAATTATATTTGTTTTGATTTCGGAGAAAGTTATTTCAGATCAATTAGTGTTGTTGATTTAGTAATTGAGAAGTTNCCCGTTTCTATAAGTTTAGGTCTTTGGACTACTTTATTAGCNTATTTTATTTCTATACCGTTAGGAATAAGAAAGGCTGTGAATGATGGNAGTAAGTTTGATACATGGACTTCAGGAGCCATTATTGTTGGATATGCTATNCCAGGGTTTTTATTTGCAATACTTCTATTNGTTCTTTTTTCTGGNGGTTCATTTTTTAAAATATTTCCTATTAGAGGGCTTACATCTGATAATTGGGAAAGCTTGTCATTGTTTGGTAAAGTTTTAGACTATTTTTGGCACATATCTCTTCCAGTTATAGCTTCTTCAATTGCTGGTTTTGCAACTCTGACACTCTTAACCAAGAATTCGTTTCTTGATGAAATAAATAAACAATATGTATTAACTGCAAAAGCAAAAGGGTTATCTGAAAAAAAGGTTCTATATAATCATATTTTTCGCAATGCAATGCTTATTGTTATAGCTGGTTTTCCTGGAGCATTTTTAAGTGTTTTTTTTGGTGCATCATTAATAATTGAAACTATATTTTCGCTTGATGGACTTGGAAGAATGGGTTTTGAAGCAACAGTCGCTAGAGATTACCCTGTAATTTTTGCAACTTTATATGTATTCGGCTTAATTGGTCTTCTTATAGGTATTTTGTCAGATCTTATGTATGTTTGGGTTGATCCCAGAATAGACTTTGAATCAAGGGATAATTAATGTTCAAGTCTTATTTAATTAAAAGAAGAATTTATAATTTTAAATCTAATAAAAGAGCATTTTGGTCTTTGATCATCTTTTTTTTATTATTCGTTATTTCTATTTTTTCTGAAATTATTGCTAATGAGAGACCACTCATTGTTAACTATAAGGATAAATTATATTTTCCTATTTTTAATTTTTATTCTGAGACCACTTTTGGTGGAGACTTCAAAACTGAAGCTATTTATAAGGACATTGAAGTTCGATGTTTAATTATATCTGGAGGTAAAAGTCAATGCTGGGATGAACCAGAAATTCAAATTGAAAAGATTAATTCTAACAGAAATTATAACAAAGGTTGGATTTTATGGCCACCTATTCCATACTCATATAATACAATCAACGACTTGAATGGAGCCGCCCCTTCTCCACCAGATAAAAATCACTGGCTTGGAACTGATGATACTTCAAGAGACGTACTTGCAAGAATTATTTATGGTTTTCGACTTTCTGTTTTTTTTGCCATACTAGTGACATTTATTTCTTCAGTAATTGGTATTACAGCTGGTGCTGTTCAAGGTTTTTTTGGTGGATGGATTGATCTAATATTTCAAAGAATAATAGAGATCTGGGGAGCAACCCCATCACTTTATATTATTATAATTGTGGCTGCTATTTTACAGATGAACTTTTGGTTATTAGTAATTTTGATGTCTTTATTTTCTTGGACAGCTCTTGTTGGTGTGGTAAGGGCTGAGTTCTTAAGAGCACGAAATTTTGAGTATGTAAGAGCAGCCAAAGCCCTTGGTGTTCCAAATTTAAAAATTATGTATCGTCATATTTTACCGAATGCTATGGTTGCAACGTTAACAATGCTTCCATTTATAATAACTGGAGCCATTGGATCTCTTGCTGCACTTGACTTTATTGGTTATGGTCTTCCTTCATCTTACCCTTCACTTGGTGAATTAACTCTCCAAGCTAAAAATAATTTACAAGCACCATGGCTTGGATTTTCAGCTTTTTTTACTTTTGCAATAATGCTGTCCCTATTAGTTTTTATTTTTGAAGGATTAAGAGATGCATTTGATCCAAGAAAGACCTTCAAATGAATGATGTTGTTTTATCAGTAAAAAACTTATCAGTAAGTTTCACTGAAAATAATAAAGTCAAAAAGGTTCTTAATAATTCAAGTTTTAGTATTAAAAGGGGTACAACACTCTCTCTTGTTGGAGAAAGTGGATCTGGAAAATCAGTAACTTCGTTAGCAATTGTTTCCTTGTTACCTAAAAATGCTGTTTTGAAAGGGTCAATTATTTTTAATCAAAATGAATTGACTAACCTCAATGAAATTGATCTTCAAAAAATAAGAGGTAACAAAATTAGCTTTATTTTTCAGGAACCAATGACTTCTCTGAATCCTCTCCATACAATTGAAAAACAAATAGGAGAAAGTTTGAGCTTTCATCAAAATTTATTTGGACAAGAAAGAAAGTCTAAAGTCCTTGAACTTCTAAAAAAAGTTAAAATACCTGACCCAGAGACAAGACTTCTTGACTATCCACATCAATTATCGGGAGGTCAAAAACAAAGAGTAATGATTGCAATGGCTTTAGCTAATAAACCAGATTTGCTTATTGCAGATGAACCAACCACTTCTCTTGATGTCACAATAGAGAAGGAAATTATTTCATTATTAATGGAACTTAAAAAAACTGAAAATATGTCAATTATATTTATTACTCATAATCTTAGAATAGTAAGAGAAATTTCAGATGAAGTATGTGTTATGCAAAATGGGGATATAATTGAGAGAGGATTAACTGAAAATATATTTAATACACCTAAGTCAATTTATACAAAAAAACTTCTAAACTCTGAGCCAAAAGGTTTTAAAGAACAAGTTAAAAGTGTGTCAAAATGCATTCTAGAGGTAAAAGATTTGAAAGTATGGTTCCCGATCAAAAGGGGATTTTTAAAAAGAACTAAAGGTTATATTAAAGCTGTCAACAATATTTCTTTTAATATTAATAAAAATGAAACCTTAGGTATTGTTGGTGAAAGCGGTTCTGGAAAAACATCTGTTGCTCTAGCTATTTTAAAATTAATAAAATCTGAAGGTATTATAATTTTTCAAAATCATAATATAAGGCAATTAAGCAATGTTGAAAATTTGTGGTTTAGAAGAAATGCGCAAATAATTTTCCAAGATCCATATGGTTCTCTTTCACCAAAAATGACTATTGAGGAAATAATTGGTGAGGGTTTAGATATTCATGAGAGGCATGATAATGCTGTGCGACATGAAATGATTTGCAAAGTTTTAGGTGAAGTAGGATTAGAAAAAAATATGGTTTCAAGGTTTCCTCATGAATTTTCCGGGGGACAGAGACAGAGAATTGCTATTGCAAGAGCATTAATTTTAAAGCCAAGTCTTTTAATACTTGATGAACCCACATCTGCACTTGANGTTTCAATTCAATTACAAGTAATTAANTTATTGCAATCACTTCAAAATAAATACTCCCTATCTTATATATTTATTAGTCATGATATAGCTTTGATACGTTCTGTAAGTGATAAAATTATTATCATGAAGAAGGGAGAGATCGTTGAAAAAGGTAATACNAAATCTTTATTTTTAAAACCGAAANCTAATTANACGAAAAGTCTTATTTACGCTTCTAACTTAAATTAGCTAAAACATATAAGTTAGTAATAAATTAATGGGTTGATTACTATGCAGTTAGTGCATATTTNATTNATGTNATTAANTTTTTAATNNATNATTTGCTANAGGNATATTATGAAATGGGATAGANTAAGATTATTTAATGTTGTAGCACAAGCTAAAAGTTTAACTGATTCTGCNGCNTTATTAAATATTAGTCAGTCAGCACTTAGCCGCCAAATGCAATCACTTGAACACGAAGTTGGAAATAGATTATTTGTTAGAAGATCTCGAGGAATTGAACTTACACCAGCTGGTATACAAGTAGCTGAAGCTGCTAAAAAACTCTCTCAAAGTATNGANGACGTNAACAAGAAATTAATTTCTGACAAATCAGTGCCTAATGGTAAATTACGTGTTTATGCCACAAATGCTTTTGGATCTCTATGGTTAGCTCCAAGAATGGGAGCTTTTTTAGACAAGTACCCAGAAATATCTCTTGCTCTTAGNTTAAGAGATGCTGAACCAAAAGTTTCACCCTCTCAGCCACATGCTGAAATTAGAATGACACCTATCAAAACCCAAGACTACATACAAATTAAATTAGCTTCATTTCAATATAAAATTTTTGCTTCAACCTCCTACCTAAAATCATATGGTGTNCCTGCAAGTGAAAAGGAATTAGATAACCATAAAATTATTTCTTATGGTGAAGATGCTCAACCACCATTAGATAAAAAGAGACTTAATTGGCTTTTATGGCAAGGAAAGGAAAACTTATCAAGGACACCTTGTCTTGANATCAGCAGNATTTATGGTCTTGCAAAATGTGTTGAAGCTGGTTTGGGTATAGCAAGTTTACCTGGTTGGATGAATGATGAAACAAATAACTTATTTGAAATATTAAAAGATTTAAATGGGCCTANATTAGACATATCTTTTTGCTATCATGAACAAATGAGAGACGACCCTAGAATTATTGCTCTAAAAGATTACTTGCAAAACTTGATACGAGANGATCTTNCTAAATTTTCAAATACTATCTAAATTCTCAATTTTTTTCCANGTTGGCAATATATCATTTTCNTCAGATTTAGCTTCATAGACACCTCGTGCAATAGCTCTGGTAAGNCATATAGCAGCAGCGTTNCCAATATTATATATTTCGCTTGGTTCTATACTTAGTGATTTTTTTCCAGTTGATACTGCAAANACTAAATCGCCATCATAAGGTGTATGTGATGGCAAAATAGCTCTTGACATTCCGTCATGTGCAGCGACAGATATTCTTTTTAATTCTACTTTGGATAAAGTCAGGTCAGTAGCAACAATCGCTATTGTAGTATTTTCTAATGAAAAATTATCTTTTCTTGTGTCCTCACCCCGAAAATATTCTGAAAAAATATTTTTTGGAGGAACAAATGGTTTGCCACCAAATTCATTTTCAACTTCAAATGGAGATGCCCAAAAAGAATTACTCCCATCAGTTACTACTGAGCCACTCGGGTTCACTGCTACTAAGGCACCAACTGTTACACCATTGCTTAGTATAACAGAAGCGGATCCCAAACCACCTTTGAGGTTTTTTGTAGTTGCACCATAACCTGCACCANTAGTACCTAGATCAAATGATTTNCCGATTGATCTATAAGCTTTTTCTCCCAATTTCCTNTATGGATTTTCGTTCCAACTATCATCACCACCATTATATAAATCAGCTAAAATTGCACTTGGAACAATTGGTATTTTAATATCTTTAAGTGGGTAGCCTTTATTTTCTCTTCTCAANCAATCCATAACACCCGTNGCTGCATCCAACCCAAATGCTGAACCACCAGAAAGTACAATGGCATCAATTTTCTCAACTAATTTATCACTTTCTAAAAGATCTGTTTCACGTGTTCCTGGGGCTCCCCCTAATACTGATACNGATGCTGCAAATCTTTCATCACTTGATAATACTGTAACTCCAGTTTTAATNTCACTGTTATGTGAGTTACCAACTAAAATACCTTCAACGTCAGTAATAAGGTTTTTATGTCCTAATTTCATATACACCTTCCTCCATCAACTTCTAAAGCTACTCCTGTAATCATACTTGCCTTATCAGAGCANAGAAAAACAGCTGCATTGCCCATATCTTCGGGAGTTGAAAATCTNCCTAAAGGTATCGTTGACAAAAATTTTTGTCTAATTTCAGGAGTATCTTCCCCCATAAATGTTTTTAATAAAGGAGTTTCCCCTGCTACTGGATTAATTGCATTCACTCTAATTTTAAAAGGAGCAAGTTCTACTGCAAGTGATTTTGTTGCTGTTATCATCCANCCTTTAGAAGCATTATACCAAGTTAACTTCGGCCTTGGACTAATGCCAGCAGTTGAAGCAATATTTAATATAACTCCGTTATGTCTTTTTTTCATTCGCGGAACAAAGGCCTTAGACATTAAAAAAACAGATTTTACATTTACACNTATTACTTTTTCAAAATCNTCATAAGAAACATTTTCGATGAAATCCGGNATATGCGTAATTCCAGCNTTATTTACTATTATATCAGGATCACCAAAAATTTTACTCGTTTCATGTTTTAAATTCTCTATACTNTCTTTATCAGAAACATCAGTTTCTACTGAAAATACATTCTGCCCAANCCTTTTAGACACTTTTTCACTCAAATCTTGATTGCGATCAGCAATGACCACTCTGGCACCATTTTCAATAAATTTTTCTACTATACCAAGGCCAAACCCTGAAGCACCACCTGTTACAATAATATTTTTTTTGTTCAATTCCATTTTACCCATGATTGATTGCTATTGTTTTTAAAGTTGAAAAACTATTAAGTGCTTCGAGCCCTTTTTCTCTTCCAAAACCTGAGTGCCCAGTTCCACCAAAAGGAAGTTCTACACCCCCACCAGCACCATAATTATTTATAAAAACCTGNCCAGCTCGTAATTTTTTTGCCATTCTTAGTTGTCTTGATCCGTCATTTGTCCAAATACCAGCTACCAAGCCAAACTTAGTATCATTTGCAATCTTAATTGCTTCATCCTCATTATCAAAAGGTATTAAAACTTGAACAGGACCAAAAATCTCTTCTTGTGCCAAAACATGATNTGGGTCTACCTCGCCAAATAGAGTTGGAGAAATAAAAAANCCTTCATATACTTGTTTATCATTAAGTTTTGNTTCAGCAATTTTTTTTAAATTTGANCCTNAATTTAAATATTTTTTAACAATATCAATCTGCTTATTTGAAATTAAAGGACCAACATCAAAATCCTCAATAGCGGGACCAACAGTTAATTTTTTATAATTTTTTTCTAGAGCTTTCTCAACTTCGAAATAAATTGATTTTTGTATTAGTATACGTGATGAAGCTGANCAAGTTTGTCCAGCATTTTGAAGACCAGCTTTGAGTAAAAAAGGTATGGCTTCATCTATATTTGCATCTGAAAATATAATCTGTGGAGACTTTCCTCCTAATTCTAGGGTTACNGGGACAATATTGTCTGCAGCATTTTTTTGTATTTTTTTCCCGACAGGAACTGAACCAGTAAAAGAAATGTGATTTACTCCAGGATGATTACTTAATAATTCCCCTGTTTCCTTTCCATAACCTGTAACGACNTTGAGTGCTCCTTTAGGCAAATTTGCTTCCCTGCATATATCTGCAAAAGCTAAAGCAGTTAGACAAGCATCTTCNGANGGCTTTAAAACTACTGCATTACCCATTGTAAGGGCTCCAACTACTGAACGACCAATNATTTGCATAGGATAATTCCAAGGTATAATATGCGCAGTTACACCATGTGGCTCTCGAAGAGAATAGACTGTATAACCATTTTGATAAGGTATTGTGTCTCCATGAACTTTATCAGCTGCCCCAGAGTAAAACTCTAGATACCTCGCTAAAGCTAATGCGTCTGCTTTTGATTGTGATAATGGTTTGCCAACGTCAATTGACTCCATTAGAGACAATNNGTTTATTTTATTTTCAACTAAGTTACCAATTCTTTTTAGTATTCTTGATCTATCAAGCGCAGAGAATTTTCCCCATTCATTATTAAGAGAATTCCTTGCAGATTCTACAGCAGAATTTACATCATCTTGGTTACATTTAGCTATTTTGCAAATTTCTTGACCATTTGAAGGGTTTAGTAATGGTAAAAAACTATTAGATNGTGGTGTTATCCATTCACCATTAATAAAACACTTTTTAGTATCAAACCAAACATTCTTTTCAAACAGGTCCTTATTATTCATATTCAATTANAGCTTTCTAAGAGATTTCTCTAAATTAGGAGAAGATTCAATNAGCGTTTTAGTATATTGATGAGATGGATTATTAAAAATGTCAATTGTTTTGCCCGTCTCAACAATTTCACCAGATTNCATNACTAATACTCTTGAAGTTATAGACTTTACTAAAGATAAATCATGACTAATAAATAAATATGATAGACCAAAGCTTTCAGANAATTCAACTAATAAATCTAAAATTTGTGCTCTAATCGAGACATCTAAAGCAGAGACTGCTTCATCAAGTATTATTAATTTAGGTTTAAGTATTAGTGATCTTGCTATTGCTATTCTTTGTCTTTGTCCTCCTGAAAACTCATGNATATATTTTTGATAGTCATTTTTATTCAAGCCCACGCGTTNCAATAANGAGGTAACAATATCTAATCTCTCTTCAAAATGATATTTTGAATTCTGCAAGTAAAGAGGCTCAGATATAAGTTTAAAAACATTGTGTCTAGGATTAAANGAACCAAACGGATCTTGGAAAACAACTTGTATTTTCTTTCGAATATTATTACTGACTTTNCCAACTTCAATTTGATCATTTTCTAAAAAAATCTTCCCNGTAGAAATAGGGTCAAGNCCTAAAATAGCTCTTGTTATAGTTGACTTGCCGCANCCACTCTCACCAACCAAACCAACGTTTTCATTATAGTTTATGGTAAAAGAAACATTTTTTACTGCTTTGAAAAATTTTTTTTTGCCAAAAAGTTTAAAGGAGTTATCTTGATATTCTCTACTGATATTATCAACATTTAACAAAATTTTTGAAGACGTTGATTTTTTTAAATCTTTTGGCTTATAATTACTGGCTAATAGTAATTCTTTGCTATACTTCTTTTTTAATCCTCGATTTAAAATGTTTATTTTCCCTTTTTCAATAATCTCACCATCCTTCATAATAATAATATTATTTGCCATTTCAGCAATTACAGAAAGGTCGTGGGTTATCATTATGAGACATATATTATCTTCAATGACTAGGTTTTTTAAAAGTGTTATTAATTTGGATTGTGTTGTAACATCCAATGCTGTTGATGGCTCATCAGCAATTACTAACTTTGGTTTAATAGCAATTGCCATTGCTATTACTACCCTTTGCCTTTGACCACCAGAAAGTTCGAAGGGATACCTTGATAAGGGAAACTTAGGCTGAGGCAAACCAACTCTTTCCAATATTTTTGCTGCTCTATTAAGTGATTCACTAAAGCTAATTTGTGAATGAATTTTAATAACTTCTGCAACTTGATTACCAATATTCTTAAGGGGATTTAGTGCTGTCATTGGTTCTTGAAAAATAAAACCAATATCTTTACCTCTTATCTTGCACATATTGAATTCAGGAAAACTCAATAAATTTTTTTGATTGAAAATTACTTCGCCACTCAAAGANGATCCATTTGGAAGTAANTGAATAATTGAATTTGCAGTCATTGATTTNCCTGAGCCACTTTCTCCNATGACGCCNAGGATTTCCCCAGAAGAGGCTTCAAAATTTAAATTTTTNANAATTTGNTGATTATTGATACTCAAGTTTAGGTTTNTTATATTTATGAGGGNCATNANGNTCGACTCCTCAACTTTGGATCAAAGTAGTCTCTTAGNCCNTCACCTATTAAGTTTAATCCTAAAACAGTAATTACTATAACCATACCAGGAAAAATAGCCATGTGAGGAGCTATGGAAATCATTGTTTGACTGTCAGCTAACATTCTACCTAAACTAGGTATTGGTGGCTGAGCTCCTAAACCAACATAAGATAAAGCGGCTTCAGCTAATATTCCCAAGGAAAATTGTATTGTAGCCTGCACAATAAGTATATTTAGGATATTAGGGATAATATGCTCTACTGAGATTAGAAATGAACCCTTACCTGATACCTGAGCTGCCAAAATATATTCTTTTGACCACTGAGTTAAGGCGGCACCTCTGGCTACTCTTGCAAATACTGGTATATTAAAGATTCCAATAGCAATGATCGCATTAAATGCTCCCGCCCCCAAAATCGCCGTAATAATTATAGCTATTATTAACGCAGGAAAGGCAAATATTAGATCGTTAAATCTCATTACTAAATCATCAAAAAATGAACCTCTTTTCGCAGCTGCAATCATACCCAGAGGCAATCCAAATATAATCCCAATAGCAATTGCGACGAATGCAACAGCAATGGAGGTTTGAGCGCCAACCATAATCATTGAAAGAATATCTCTTCCAAAATGATCTGTGCCAAAATAATGAGCAAATGATGGCGTTTTAAATCTGTTACTTATTTGAAGTGAAGTAACGTCATATGGGGTCCAAAAAAAAGATATTATAGCAAGTAAAAAGATACTAAAAACAAAAATTAATCCAACCCAAAAGCTCAAAGAAAAAGCAGAGTTAAAAAAATTTCTTTGTTTAATTTGTGCATTCATAAAATTGATGACCTTAGTCGAGGGTCAACAATAACATAAGCTATATCAACAATAAAAGTAACAACAACAACTGAAAAAACAAGTAACATAATTACGGATTCAACTACAATTATATCTCTTTGTGCTATGCTTTGAAAAATTAATCTGCCAAGTCCAGGCAGGAAAAAGACATTTTCAATTATAATAGCGCCAGCCATCAGGAAAGAAAATTGCAAACCAATAATTGTTAGAACCGGAATTAGAGCATTTCTTATACCATGATTTACTAAAGCTTGATTATATGACAGCCCCTTTGCTCTTGCAGTTTTAATAAAATCTTCATTAAGTGTGTCTATCAAAGAAGATCGCATTACTCGTGCAAGGATAGAGGCTTGAGGCAAAGCTAATGATATAGCTGGAAGTGTTAAGGCCTTTAAACCAAAAAAAATACCTGTTTCCCAACCAGGAAATCCTCCAGCAGAAAACCATCTTAAAATAATTGCAAATAGATAAACAAGTAGCATAGCAAACCAAAAATTTGGAATGGCAATACCTATTTGCGTTACTCCCATTACTGATAAATCAGAAACTTTTCCCCTATTTGCGGCTGCATAAATCCCAACTGGAAGGGCTATGAATGTTGAGAGAATTAATGCGTATATAGCAAGAGGTAATGATACCCATAATCGTTCAGAAACCATTTCTATTACAGGCGACCTATAAGTATATGAAATACCAAAGTCACCAAAAAGCATACCCTTTACCCAAATAAAATATCGTTCAATTTTAGGCACATCTAACCCAAGTTCTTTTCTAAGAGCTAAAATTGTATCCTGTTGAGCATTTATACCTAACATGTATGATGCAGGATCACCGGGAATAATCTCTAAAGATACGAATATTACAACTGAAGCAATAACCAAGGTAAAGAAAAGGGTTATTATCCTTCTTATAAAATATTCAAGCATTTATAAATTCTAAAAAAATATTGGGATGCTTTTGGCATCCCAATATAGATATTTAGTCTTGCCAGTACACTGAAGTTAAGTCAGTAGCCTGTGTTGGTGAATTTTCCCACATTCCAACTACTTTAGCATTTACTACACTTAGCTGAGCTCTTTGAAAGAGGTAACCGTTAACATAATCGTCAGCTATAATTTTCTGAGCAGCTTTCATGAGACTAGTTCTTTGAACAGGATTTGTTTCTGCTGTAAGATCGTCCATTACTTTTTGAAATTCCTTACTATCATATTGAAAATAATAGTCAGGTCTTGCATATATACCAATATCAAAAGGTTCAGTATGAGATACAATTGTAAGGCCGTAGTCTTTACCCCTAAAAACCTCTTCAAGCCATTGAGCCCATTCAAGGTTTGAAATCTCAACATTGATTCCAACATCCCTAAGTTGAGATGCAATTATTTCTCCACCTTTCCTTGCATATGCTGGTGGCGGTAACTTAAGAGTTGTAGTAAATCCATCCGGAAATCCAGCTTCAGCAAGTAATTTTTTTGAGAGTGCAGGGTCATAATTTGACTGACCTGTTAAATCCACGTAGGCAGGGTGGTGGGGTGCGAAGTGAGTTCCTATAGGAGTCCCATAACCAAACATTGCTCCATCAATAATGGCTTTTCTATCAATTGCATGAGCAAGTGCTTTCCTTACTTTTAAATTATTAAATGGTTCCATTTTATTGTTTGTTGAGAGGATTGTTTCGCCTTCATTAGAACCAATCAAAACATTAAAACGTGCGTCTGCTTCAAATTGAACTAGATTTTCAGGAGCTGGAAAACTTTTGAATACATCCACATCCTCAGCCATCATAGATGCAAAAGCAGCTGATGGATCGGAAATAAACTTAAATGTTGCACTATTAAGTTTAGCTGGGGTTCCCCAATAATCGTTATTTTTCTTTAATTCAATTCTGTCACCTTGAACCCATTTATCAAACACATAAGCTCCAGTACCAACTGGATTTTGCTTTATGTTCTCAATGCTATCCTCAGAAACTATTACTGCATCGCCCCATGCTAAATTAAATAAAAAATTACCATTTGGCTTATCTAATGTCACTTCAACTTTATGGTGATCAATTACTTTTACATTAGTTATACCAGCAAAGAGGGCTTTTTGTGCGTTTGTTGTATCTTCAGCTCGTGCTCTATCAAGTGAAAACTTAACATCATTTGCATCCATATCACTTCCATCATGATATTTAACACCTTTATTCAAATGAAAAGTATATTTTGTACCATCAGAAGATACATCCCATGATTTTGCCAAACCAGGAACAACAGACCCATCAGAAGCGAATCTTGTTAAGCCTTCAAATACGTTTGAATATAGCACCTGATCAATTGCTCCAGCAGCTGCCCCAGTAGGGTCAAGATGAGGTGGCTCTAATTGCAATCCTACTGTTAGATCAGTTTTAGCGGCATTAGCATTAACTGAAAAAACAAAAGGAACAGCAATTACAATAAAAAATAAATTTTTAATAAATTTCATATTCTTCTCCCTTTTTTTTTAATCATGGTCTTATAATTAAATTTATTTCAAGTTATTTAAGCAATTCCCCTAAAGAAATTGCCATTACTTTAGCACTATCAAGCATATCATTAACTGAAATAAACTCATCTGGTTGATGAGCTAAATCAAGAATGCCTGGTCCATAAGCAACACAATTCTTTAATTTTCCTATTCTTTCAATATGTTTNTGATCATATGTTCCAGGTGAAATNACNTAGTCAGGCTTTNNNCCTANTATTTCTTTTATTGANTTACTTAGNTNANTNACNANATGTGAATTTTGNTCNGTCATAGTAGGAATAACTTCATGNAAATCNTTAATTTTATATTTAAAATTNTCNCTTGAATTTTGNAANTNATCTAATAAATCANTTATNTCTTTNTTTACANTTTGGATNCTTTCCTCAATTAAAAATCTTCTATCAATTATTATCTTNCAACTGTCAGCAACAACNGGAGCNGGNTAACCATTAAATTCTGATGGATGTTCCGCTTCTCCACCATGTATAGAGTTTATATTTATAGTTGAAGTTTTAGCACCTTCAGGGACCACTGGCATTTTTGTTTTAATTAATTCTAATTTTGGATAAAGTTTCTCTTCAAATTCATTGAGAACCGCACCCATGTGTCGTATTGCACTATCACCAAGAAATGGCATGGATCCATGTGCAATTCTTCCAAATGTTTCTATTTCTGCCCACCAAACTCCCCTATGTCCAAGGCATATTCTATTTTTATTAAGTGGCTCAGGAATAATAACACTGTTAACTTTTTTTGGAGAAAAGTACCCTTCTTTTGCTAAAAATGCTACTCCACCATATCCACCAGTTTCTTCATCAGCTGTAAACGAAAACTCTATNCGACCTGGATATTTTGGATATAATGAGATGAAACTCTCAACAGCTATTATTGATGAAGCAATACCACCTTTCATGTCACAAGCTCCACGACCATAAATCAAACCATCAATATATTTTGCTTCAAATGGGTTCATAGACCAACCCTTACCAGTTTCCACAACGTCAGTATGACCATTAAAATGTACCGTTTTACCTTGTATACCTCCTTCTCTTTTACAAACTAAGTTCCATCTGGGAAATTTATCACTATCTCCTGGGGTGTCGTAAGCTCTAATAAGTTGCGATTGGAAACCATTATTCTCCATTCTTTTTTTTAAAAATTCACAGATTTCAAGGTAATTATTACCAGGTGGATTTAACGTTGGGATTTTAATCAATGCTTGTGTTAAGTCTATTAAATCATCTTCACGATTCATTATATCTTGTATAATATTTTCAGATTTGTAATTCATAAATAGCCTTTAATCGAGATACAAATATAAGGTGTGGTTGATATTGATTAAGTTTAAGGGTTTATTGTAAATAAATGCAACAAAGATTGATAAATTTAATTATTGCTCTTTGATAAATTGATTTTCTTATCATGCGTTAAGCTAGGAATTTTATTTCTAACTTGTTGCACTTCATCCAAATTTATTTCAGCAAGTGAAATTCCACGTTTATCACCTCCATCAGATATTATTTCTCCCCACGGATTTACAACGAGAGAATGGCCATAACCACCCCCTCCACCTTGAATTTTCCCAATGGCACCAGGTGAAACTATAAAAACGCCATTCTCAATTGCTCTAGCTCTATTCAATACATGCCAGTGCGCTTCACCAGTTTTTTGAGTAAAAACAGCGGGAATAAAAATAATTTGAGCACCTGCTTGTGATAGCTCTCTATACAAATATGGAAACCTTATATCATAACAAACAGTTTGCCCAAGCATACCAAATTTTGTGTTACAAACATTTATAATTTGACCGCCTGTGACGGAATTACTTTCTCTATATTTTTCTGTTTCCGATAAATCAACATCAAATAGATGAACCTTATCATACCTACTAACAATAAAGCCTTTGTCATCTATAATATAACTTCTATTATATATTTTTCCGTCAGAGTTTAAAATTGCAATTGAACCTAATAATATAAAAACCTTCTTTTGCTTTGAATATTTTTTTATTTCATTTAACACTAAATGTTCATTTTCAGATGATGATGGTGGACTTAACTTTCCATTTTCAGTTTTAAGCCCCCCGCAATACTCAGGAAGAGTTATAAACTGAGCACCGAGATTTACAGCTTCGTCTGCAAGACTAAAAATCTCCTTTAGCGCATTTTCAAAATCTGGTTTTGGCTCAGTTTGTACACAGGCTATTTTAAAAGTTTTCTCCATATACTAACTATAAAATATTTTTTTTTAAGATAAACAAAAATTTTATATATTCTTAAATTTAGAAGGAGATTGACCATATTTTTCTCTAAAATTTTGTGAAAATTGAGAGGAACTTGTGAAACCACATGAAAAAGCGACTTCTGTTATTGATAAATGTGATTGTGAAAGTAATTTTTGAGAAAGCTCTAATCTTAATTGTTTGTAAAAACTCATTGTTGATTGATTTAAATGCTTATCAAATAGTCTATTTAGTTGTCTTGTACTTATCCCAACAATCTTGGATATTTCATGAAGAGTTAGATTATTAGAAAGATGGTTTTCCATAGTTTCGATTGCTACAATTATTTTTGAATTTCTAATATTATATCGTTCAAGAATTCCTGATCTTTGTGGACCGCCTGATGGTCTAACCTCAGTATGCATAAACCAATCACTAACTTTTCGAGCAAAACTCTCTCCGTAATGCTCTGAAATAAGTGTATGCATTAAGTCTAGAGGGGCTATGCCACCTGCACATGTGATCCTATTACCGTCAATAACAAATAGTGATTTTTCTAATAAAATTGTTGGCCATATCTCCTTAAAAGTATCTGAGTGCTCCCAATGTAAAGTCATTCTTTTACCATCCATTAGTCCTGCTTTAGCAAGAATGATAGGTCCTCCAGATACTCCAGCCAAAACACTCCCTTCTCTTGCTTTTTTTCTTATCCAATCCAATAATTTTTTGTTACTGAATGAAAATGGATCTCCTCCTGCACAAATGAATATTATATCAAGTTTATCTTTTTCCTTTTCGATATTGTTAGTATCTATTTTTGCACCTGTAGAACTCAATGCGACTTCTCTTAAAGAAAAATGCTTTATTTGGTAAAACTCTCGATCAGAAAGTAAATTTGCAGCTCTCAATGGCTCAATCACAGACGAATACGACATCATAGCAAAACCATCTATTAATAGAAAACCAATACGTATCATAAATTTGTCTTTTTTTATATAATTTATGTCTTTTTTTTAAAAGTCAAGGATTGTCAATTCGTAAATATTTAGAATATGAAATATTCACTATTAAAAATTATTAAAGAAGGAATAACAGGCAATAAAGGTTGGAGGCCCATTTGGAGAAATCCTCAACCTAAAAATAATTACGATATAGTAATTATAGGTGGTGGTGGTCATGGTCTTTCAACTGCTTACTATCTGTCAAATGTTTACGGTATAAAAAATGTCGCTGTAATAGAAAAAGGATGGATAGGTTCTGGAAATATTGGTAGAAACACTACAATAATAAGGTCTAATTATATGTTGCCAGGTAATGAACCTTTTTATGAATTNTCATTGAAATTGTGGGAAGGCCTAGAGCAAGACTTTAATTATAATGCTATGNTTTCTCAAAGAGGAATTTTGAATTTAATNCACAGCGACAGTCAAAGAGACGCTTTTGCAAGAAGAGGNAATGCNATGAAACTTGCAGGGGCAGATGCNGAATTACTNGATGAAGAAGGNGTCAGAAAAATTTGCCCTTTTNTNGATTTTGANAATGCACGTTTCCCAATTAAAGGTGGGTTAGCTCAAAAAAGAGGTGGTACTGTAAGGCATGACGCAGTTGCNTGGGGTTATGCAAGAGGTGCNGACAACCAAGGCGTTGATATAATTCAAAATTGTGAAGTTACTGGCTTTAAAATAAATAATGGNNTTTGTACAGGTGTTGAAACAACCATGGGANCAATAAANGCAAANAAAATAGCTTCTTGCGTCGCTGGTTCCTCNAGTAAGGTAATGAGTTTAGCTGGGATAAGATTGCCTATTGAAAGCCATGTATTACAAGCTTTTGTNTCNGAAGGATTAAAACCGATTGTNCCNAATGTAATTACATTTGGAGCAGGCCATTTTTATGTCAGTCAATCTGATAAAGGTGGACTTGTATTTGGTGGCGACATAGANGGTTATAATAGTTATGCCCAAAGGGGNAATCTTCCTGTTGTAGAAGATGTATGTGAGGGAGGAATGGCTATAATGCCAATGATTGGAAGAGCAAAAATGCTTAGAATGTGGGGTGGTATTATGGACATGTCTATGGACGGCTCTCCATTTATAGATAAAACCCATATTGAAGGATTATATTTTAATGGTGGTTGGTGTTATGGAGGTTTTAAGGCCACTCCAGCAAGTGGACTATGTTATGCTCATCTGCTTGCTACTGACGAACCCCACGAAGTTGCAACAGAGTTTAAACTAGATCGGTTTATTCATGGAAATATGATTGACGAGAAAGGTGTTGGGGCTCAACCTAATTTGCATTAATTATGATTATCAACCATCCATTATTAGGTCCACGTGACTCAAGTGAATTTGTTTATTTGGGGGACGCTTCTTTAATCAATCGCCCTGATTGGAAAAACAAAGATGCTGATAAAAAATTTTATGAATACCAGTACCTTAGAGAAAACCCTCATGGTCTTCATAGAGAACTATGGTATCACGAGCAAGGTGACCGATCTTGGTTAATCATAACAAGAAATGTTTCAACACATGAAATAACAAAAGTGGAACTAGCAAAAAATCATACTGGAGAGAAATTATAAATGAATGAGCTTAAACCATTAGAATTTAAAATCAACCAGTCCTTGGATGATAAACCTACCACTTCCAGTAAAAAAAATGATTTTTTACTAAAACAAAGGAACAGNTTAGATGGCCACAAGATAATAAATAATAAACATATTTCGTTTACTTTNAACGGNGAAANTCTATACGGTTATGANGGTGATACACTNGCNTCTGCTTTGCTAGCGAANAATAAAATTCTTGTTGGGAGGTCCTTTAANTATCATCGTCCAAGAGGNATTTTTTCTTCTGGNCCTGAAGAACCAAACGCTTTAATGGAATTGGGCTCAAATGAGTTCAAAGAACCAAATNCTAAAGCTACAACAGTAAAACTCTTTGAAGGCTTAGAATGTAAAAGCCAAAACCATTTAGGTCCTCTTGGTTTTGATTTAATGGCAATAACTGATTTTTTACATCCTTTTGTGGGTGCTGGTTTCTATTATAAAACNTTTATGTGGCCAAAGTCATTTTGGGAGAAAGTCTATGAGCCTGCAATTAGAAATGCAGCAGGCCTTGGATCTCTATCAGGANAATCAGATCCAAGCTCCTATGATAAAGGTTTTTTGCATTGCGATCTTTTAATTATTGGAGGAGGCCCAAGTGGTTTGGCCGCTGCACTGGAAGCGGGAAGAGCAAATTTAAATGTAATAATTGCTGACGATGACTTTGAAATTGGTGGCAGACTTAATTCAGAAAATTTTATTATTGATAATGAACTCAGTTNTAATTGGGTACAAAGTACTCTTAATAAACTTAATGAAATGAGCAATGTAAGGATTATGAAAAGGACCACAATTTACGGCTCTTTTGATCATGGAATATTTGGTGGCCTTGAGATTAAATTTGATCATTATAATGGCTCTGAAAATAAACCAAGACAAGTCTTATGGAAAATATATTCCAAATATTCAATTCTTTGCTCTGGAGCCACCGAAAGGTCAATTGCCTTTGGCAACAACGATAGACCAGGAATAATGTTAGCAGGNGCTCTAAGGTCATACCTCAACAGGTGGTCATTATGCCCAGGNAAAAATATNGTAATTTTTACAAATAATGACGATGGATGGAAAACTGCTTTAGATTTGAAAGCAAAAAATATNAATCTTAAAGCTGTTATTGATACTAGAGAAAATGTGAACTTTAAGATACCTGACACTCAAATTTTTACAAATACGTCTATTGTTAATACATCAGGAAGAAAGCAGATTTCTTCGATAACTTTATCAAATGGTGAAAAAATTAGTTGTGACTGTCTTGGTGTGTCTGGTGGATGGAATCCTAATGTTCATTTGACATGTCACCAAAGAGGAAAACCTGTCTGGAAAAACGATATTAATGCATTTATACCAGGNAGTGTNCCAAAAAATATGATGGTTGCTGGAGCGGCTAGCGGTAAATTTCAACTTGGCGCAGACCTGATATCTGGCCACGAANANNCTATTGAAGTTACAAAACTNTTAGGAAAAAAGAATTCAAAATCAAAAGCCCCTTACAGTGAGAACGAAAGNGCNAATAATTCAAGTTTTTGGCATGTAANCGTNTCTAAAGATAGATGTTGGGTTGATCTTCAAAATGATGTGACCACAAAGGATATAAAAGTTTCTTATTTAGAAGGGTTTCGTTCAGTTGAACATTTAAAAAGGTATAGCACATTAGGAATGGCAACTGACCAAGGGAAAACAGCAAATGTTCTNGGTTTAGCAATACTTTCAGAATTATCTGGTAAAACCATATCAGAAACAGGNACTACTATTTTTAGACCNCCTTATACACCTGTTCCAATTGGNGCATTCGCAGGTAGGTCCAGAGGAAANAACTTTAAGCCAACAAGGCTCACTCCCAGCCATAAAAATGCTAAAGATTTATCAGCAGTTTTTGTCGAAACAGGGATGTGGATGAGAGCACAATGGTACCCTAAACAAAATGAAAATCACTGGCGACAAAGTGTAGATCGTGAAGTTATTGAAACAAGAAATTCAGTAGGAATTTGTGATGTGACAACCTTAGGAAAAATAGATATCCAAGGTAAAGATGCATCCGAATTCCTAAACAAAGTATATGTGAATGGGTTTAGCAAGCTTCCTATTGGTAAAGTTAGATATGGACTAATGTTAAGAGAGGATGGCATGGTTATGGATGACGGCACTACAGCTAGACTTGCTCAGAATCATTTTGTTATGACAACAACAACGGCTAATGCAGTCGGAGTTTTCAGGCATTTAGAATTTTGCAGACAATGTTTATGGCCAGAATTAGATGTTCATCTCATTTCAGTTACTGAACAATGGGCTCAATTTGCTATTGCAGGTCCTAATAGCCGTAAACTACTAGAAAAGGTTATCGATAAAAAACATGATATTTCTAATGAAAGATTTCCTTACATGGCATGTGGTGAAATATCTATTTGTAATGGTATACCATCAAGGTTATTCAGAATATCTTTTTCAGGTGAATTAGCATATGAAATTGCAGTTCCGACAAGATACGGCAATTCTCTTTTTAAGGTTCTTCTGGATGTTGGAAAAGAATTTAACGCTATCCCATATGGCACTGAAGCATTAGGTGTAATGAGAGTTGAAAAAGGCCATGCCGCAGGAAATGAACTTACTGGTCAAACAACAGCACAAAATCTTGGTCTTGAAAAGATGATGTCCTCTCAAAAAGATTTCATTGGAAACACTCTTTCAAAAAGAGACGGTTTGAATAAAGATGATAAAATTATTTTAATGGGTATAAAGCCTATAAATAAAAGTATTAGCTTAAATGCAGGTGCTCATTTTATTTCCAAAAATAAAAAAGCGTGTACTGAAAATGACGAGGGATGGATAAGTTCTGTAGCGTTTTCTCCAATTTTAAATCACTCAATTGGCCTTGGTTTTATTAAAAATGGACGTAATAGAATTGGTGAAATTATTAGGGCAGTAGACCCTCTAAGAGGTAATGAAATTGAGGTTGAAATAGTATCACCACATTTTCTTGATCCTGAAGGGAAAAGACTTCGTGAGTAATTTAAAATTAAAGCCTGAGCCACCTATAGGGTTCAATAAAAAAAGTTTTGGTGACCTCACATTAATTGAAGAGGACGATTTTTCTATAGTTTCCGTATCATTGTCAATTGATAGACTTCCTGCTTTTAAAAAATTTGTTCTTGATAATTTTAAAACCAATATCCCTGAAGTTGGGAAATCAAAATTTACTAAAAATAAAAATATGAGAATTATTGGACTTCAACCCGGTCAATTCTTTATACTTTTTGAAAGAAATTCTCATCACCCAGTTAATGAAATTAAAAATATGTTTGGAAATGATCTGTTTTACTCTGATCAATCAGATAGCTGGTCAGTTATAACAATTTCAGGAAGTACAATTTTAAACGCCCTTGAAAGAATATGTCAACTAGATTTATCTTTGGAAAACTTCAAAGTTAACGATGCACAAAGAACTTCTATGGAACATATTGGTGTAATCCTAATAAGAGTCGACAAAAATGAATTTTTACTTTTTTCTCCACGATCTTCTTGTAGTTCCTTTTTCCACGCTTTAACCACTTCAGCTAAAAATATTTTGTGATGGATAAGCCAAGTGTTTTTGTTACTAGGCGTTGGCCAGAAATTGCTGAAAAAGAACTAAAAAAATACTTTAATGTTACCTTGAACCATGGTGATAAAGCTTTAAGCAATAAAGAATTGAAAGATGCTTTTCATAATCATGATGCACTAGCCCCAACTGTTTCTGATACCATTGATGAAAATATTATTAAAAGTGGAAAGTCTGGAAAAGGTAAAATAATATCTAATTACGGTGTTGGCTTTAGTCATATCGATTTAGAAGCATGTCAAAAATATAAAATTAAAGTTACAAATACGCCAAATGTCCTTACTGATGCAACTGCAGACCTCACAATTTTATTAATGCTAATGGTAAG
>NYVQ01000006.1 GCA_002684695.1 SAR116 cluster bacterium
CAGCTGGTGTGGTGGACTGACAGGAGCCCTCTATCGAATGGTGCTGCCCTCTCCACTAGTGGTGCTGGTGCTGGGAGTGGCTCTGCTCCAGGGGCACGGTTCAGGCGGCCTGCTCGTGGGCCTTGCCCTCGCCCATCTGATCAGAACGCACCTGCCTCGGGGTGATGGCCCTCCACCTCTCCCGCAAACACCCGACTCGCTTTGATATCAGGAGCATCCAGGGTGATCAGATCCTCCTTTGTAAGTGACTCGCCCCTACGGGCAAACAGGCGGTTGGCATGCCGCAGCCTGGCCCTGTCAATCGCATTGCGGATCGAACGGGCGTTGGCGAAAAACGGCAGCTGACGGCGACGGACGATGTAATCCTGAAATGCCTCACTGGCTTCAGCACTGAATTGATAGTGCTGAGCCTCAAGCAGGATCTCTGCGATGGCCATCAACTCTTCATCGCTGTAATCGGGGAAATCGAGATGGTGCGCAACCCTTGACGAGAGACCTGGATTGGAGCTGTAAAAAGTCTCCATTCTGTCTTTGTAGCCGGCAAAGATAACAACAACCTCACTTCGCTGATTCTCCATTTCCTGAAGCAGGATCTCAATGGCTTCAGAGCCATAATCCCTTTCGTTATCGGGCTTATAAAGGTAGTAAGCCTCATCAATGAACAACACACCCCCCTGGGCACGCTTGAGCATTTCCTTGGTCTTGGGAGCCGTATGGCCCACATACTGGCCGACGAGATCATCACGGGTCGCGGTGACAACGTGCCCTTTACGGAGATAACCAAGTTTGTGGAGAATCTGAGACATCCGTTGTGCAACGGTCGTCTTACCCGTTCCTGGACGTCCCGTGAACGACATGTGCAGACTCAGCCCGCCACTGGGCAGCTCAAGCTGTTGCCGCGCCTGATCCACGAGCAGCAGTGCGGCAATTTCGCGAATGCGTGTTTTGACAGGAACCAGACCGACAAGCTCACAATCCAGTTGTGCCAACACCTCAGCGACTCCGGATTCGGCGTAGGCCGACTCCAGATCAATCGAGCAGGGCATCGATCTCTGAGGCGAATGTGTGATCAGCTTCACTCAGCTGAGCGACCTCAGCATCGTCCTCCGGACGCAGGGTGATGTTCACATACGTTTTACCGAAGCTGATATCAGGGAAGCGCTGGGTGGCTTCACTGTGCTGTCCGAGACGATCAAGAAAGTCACGCGTCGCGCTGTAGGTCTCAAACTCGAAACGCCTCTCAAGACAAATTGGACGCGCACGTTCTGTCCAACTCATTTAGTTTTTGCAGAAACGACAATAATTCTATAATGTCAAGAAGATAAGCTGCAACCAAACAAAACCTTACAGACTAAGCAATTTGGAACATGCCTTAGAAATACTTTTCAAACTTCCAGGATTGATCAAACCATAATAATCCATCGCAATAAAATCGCCAGCAGACAATCCGGGGAAAAATTTTCGCAATGACAGTTGCTCCCGTGAAACGCCCCCAGAAGGATTAATAACCAGAACCTTACCTGGCCTTACAGATAGCAACCTTTCATTGGACATGGTTATGTAACCAGAAAATTGACTTGTTCCCGGAAGGCTATTCGTCGCATTAATCAAACCCCTCCTTTCCAATAAAGAACCTGACCAGCTTTGTTTGTTTGGAGACAACTTGGGAGCAATACCCGCCAATATAAGTACACTAGTTTTGTCTTTTTTTAATCGCTGTGAAGCCGAAATAGGCGGGCAAACTCGGGCCAATCGGCTTTTTAATTCACCATTATTTGGAATACGACGACTCAAAACTTCTACAGCATTTTCAAGCCGATTCCAGCGATCAATCTTGAAGGCAAGTGTAGGGATACCAAGCCGCTCAAGACTACCGAGGACTTTTGAATGAAAACCAGTGGCACCAATTACAAGATCAGGCTCCAAAGAAACAATGGACTCAATACTTGGTTGACTTCTCCCTGAAGAAATCCGCTTAATTCCTACATATCGCCTGTCATTCTTTGTCAGAGAAGTTCCAGGAACACCAAAAAGCACTTCACGATCCAACGAGGCAACCAGATCAGCCCCCAATGATGTCAATGCGACAACTCGTTTAACCGGAACGTTGTCTCCTCCAGAACGAAGTTTTCGTGCGAACAAAAAATTATCAACCGAACAAACGAGGCATAAAGCCAAAAATAAACGATAAAAGATCTTCACAGTGGATTGAAATAATTATATTTTAGCAGAGCCAGGACACCACATTCAATAAAAAAACAATGCGCACCATAATAGACAAGACCTCCGCTCAAATGATTCACGACCCAATCTTTTGAAGCGATTAATATTCGACATAGTAACGATCATTATAATAATCAACCTCAATATCAATCCCATAAGCGGCAGACAAAGATGTTGAATTAAATTGCGAGTCTACAGTCCCAAATCCATGCAAACTACCATCATTCAATAATGCTATTTTACTGCAATATTTGGCAATATGATTGAGATCATGCAAAACAGAGACGACAAGCTTCCCTTGGTCTGTCAACTTCTTAAGAAGCCTAAGAACATGGTACTGAGCGACAATATCAAGGTGGTTTGTTGGCTCGTCAAATAAAAGCACAGTACCGTCCTGCGCAAGAGCTAATGCGAGGAATGCTCTTTGTCTTTCTCCNCCAGAAAGAGAAGANACACTTCTATTTCTTAAATCGTTNAAACCAGCNAAATCAATTGCATAATCAACATGCTCATTGTCTTGGGAAGANAGCTNAAACTGCCAAGATGATAANTAAGGGTAACGTCCAAGTCTGACNAGATCAAGAACGCGNAGCCCTGCATGGACTTCAGAGCGCTGTGACATGATTGATAACTGCTGATGAATACGTGCAATCTCTAAATATGGGGTNCCATTCAGNCNAATATCNCCAAGTGTTGGCTTAATGAGATTAGCCATCAAACGNAAAAGAGTCGATTTACCAGAGCCATTACGGCCNGCGATAGCCAGCCAATCTCCACNAGAGGCTTCNAANGAAATTCGATNAATAATTGAATNGCCATCAACAGAATATGAGATATCGGANAGCGAAAGAATAGTCATGAAAACCTCTGNGCNCGACTACGCTGCAAAAGATACACNAAAAANGGAGAACCAATTAGNGAAGTAACAAGNCCCACAGGCAACTCGCCAAGNTAAGTTCGTGCCACGATATCAGCNCCAAGAACAACTATAGATCCAAACAATGCNGATACAGGNAGAATNTAGATAAAATTAGANCCNCAAATNAAGCGNACAATATGAGGTATNACNAGGCCAACAAATCCAACNAATCCTGCAATACAAACAGCGCATGCAGTAAGAATAGTNGCAAGAGTGCCAACAAATAAACGAAGCTGAGTTATNGAAAGACCAAGTGATTGACTNGTATCATCATCCANAAAAGCGAGATTNAGCTTTTTCGCGAAAATCATAGATACCACAATACCCAGNACAATTGGCANCCAGGTGAATTGCAAGTCNCGCCAGTCTCGACCAGCCAAGGTTCCAGACAGCCAAGTCAGAGCATTNTGNATNCTAGTATCATCTGANCGAAGTANAAACACTGCTTGAATCGAGCCAAGAACNCTACTNANCGCGACACCNGCAAGNATTAAACGTTCAATTGTAAGACTGCGACGATCATAAGCAATCAAAAACACTAANAATGCTGCCACAACAGAACCTAGCCAAGCTCCAATTGGAATCCAAAAGGCCATTACATTGATTGAAATTAAAATCACAACACAAACTCCCGCTCCAGATGAAATGCCTAAAAGGAAAGGGCTTGCCAAAGGATTACGCAACATCCCTTGAAGCATGGCCCCTGAAACACCAAGAGCGGCTCCGGTCAACAAGGCCGCCAAGGATCGTGGCAAGCGAATATCACTAATAATCAACTGCTCTAACGGAGAGAAAGAGCCAGTGAACAGATAATTCCACAACGAAGCAAAACCGACGTCCGATTCACCAGTGGCAAGAGATATCGAAAACAAAATAGGGAGAGTTAATAGACACAAAAAAATGAATATTTTTCGCACTTAAAAGGAATCATTGACTACAACTTAGCAAGAGTTGCCGCAAAAGACGAACAAGAAGAACATCCATCCAGGCATCAAACAGGCATCAACGTATTAATTGATTTGCCTCGTGAGAACATAAAGCACTTATGGCGCCGAGAAACAAGTCTCAGATTAGGCATTTATTAAATTCTCCAGATAACTCATACAGGCATGAGAAAATAAAAATAAACAAATGTTTTTAAGTTCAATTGGAGGGATTGCTGGAGTAGTCCTTTTACTAGTGTCATTATTCTCTCTAACCATTATTATCGAGAGATGTTTTTTTTGGCAATCGACAATTAGAAAGCAAAAATTATTGAGCGATATTGTAATTAAAAACTGCTTCAGTGAACATGGAATCATGGAAAACATCAGAGAGAACGATAGAGGTCATCTCGTTACCATTATTGCCAAGCAACTTGACATTTTTAAAATGGATAATCTTGAAGAATTAAACGAAGATTTAGACCTATCATTAAAAATTATCGAGGAAAAGCTGAAAAAGCATGATTCTATTCTTGCGACAATTGTTGCTATATCTCCTTTACTTGGTCTCTTGGGAACAGTTCTGGGACTAATTCGTTCCATGAAAGGCTTAACTCTTACAGCATTGGCCGACAGCAATTTATCAGTCATGGCTGGTATAAGCGAAGCCCTTATATCAACCGCATTTGGACTTACGATTGCTGTAGTGACATTGATAGCAACGAACTTTTTCCGAGGTTTAAGACGAGGTGAACTTCGAAAAATGCGTTCTCTAGCAAAAACAGTGCAGCGAAAGTACATACAAGATCNTTNTATTACNGTAAAATCATGAAGAACGAAAGATTTAANATTTCATCTGACGAGAACATAGATATCAATATTCTTCCCCTANTTGATGTTCTTTTTGCAGTGCTTTTGTTTTTTATGCTGTCAAGTCTAGTCCTAACACAAAAATACAGCTTAGAGATCAATCGACCAAGCCTACAAAATCCCAGCAAATTAGCGAAAAANCCAAGAACAGTAACAATAAGCATTGATAAAGAAAAACGCATATTTATAGATTCTCAAAAAGTAGAACTACGATCTTTGGGGAATGAACTCATCTTACGACAAAAAATAAAGCCAATAGATCAGGTTTTAATTGATGCAGATCACTCTATTAACTACGGATTCATGATCAAGATATTAAGTAGTATCAAAGGAAATGATATTCAATCGGTAAGCCTTGCAGTCAACAAGGAGAAGGAAATATGAATTTTAAAATTCTTTTAAATGAATCCAATTTATTAAAAGCCCTAGGAGTCTCATTAGTAGTACATTTATTACTGGTGTGGTGGTTTTATTCCATCAATGATCAGAGTCAACTAAGTCAAAAAGAGCCAAATATCAAAGAAAAAGTCAATATAAATATCGTAGAGCAAACAATGTTTGAAAATAAGTCAAAAGCAAAAGCAAATCAGATACAAAAATCGAAAAAACCTCAGCTCCACAAGAAAACGCCAAAAGCATTACAACAAAGGAAAGAAGTTATCACCAAAATGAAGCCTTCAGTTCGACCAATTCAATACGCTAAAAGGGATTCCTTAACAAGTTCAAGACTAAATTCTAACAAAATCAACCAGGATACTGATTTAGTAAAAAAAGAAATAAACGAGAAATCGACTATTATTGATTCAAAAGATCAATTGATTAAGAAACCAGAACCAGAAAAGAGTTCAAGTGAACAAAATAAAATGCATGATAAACTCACATCAGAGAAAAATCTTAACCAAGCAGATAGCAACTCGGACAAAAATTTATATTCTCGCCGATCCATATCGCCACAAAAAAATAATAAGCAAAAATCCAATAATTCAAAGAAAAGCATCAAGAATGAGAGGCCTAAATGCAGGAATTGTATTAAACCTAATTACCCTCGAAAAGCAGAAAAAAGAGGACGTGAAGGAATTGTTGTTGTGAAAATAGCCATTGCCAGATCAGGACATGTCACCAATGTTCAACTACTTAAAAGTAGTGGAGATACATCCATAGACCGAGCAGCAATTAACGCAGCAAAATCATCAACCTTTTATCCACTAAATTTTATTCAAACAAAAATTATTCAATACGAATGGGTGCTATAATGAAACAAAATAGCAAAAGATAACTACAGTAAAGAGTCAACTAATTAAACATTAAAACCAAAACCGTATGCCAATTTGATAATTCCTCTCTGGATAAGAATATTTTGTAATATCTGGTGCTATTGCTAGTCTGCCACGGACATCTTGCAAATTATAATAACGCTGGTCAGTTAAATTATTGATCGAAGCATTGATACTAATTGATTCATTAATCTGAAAATTAGCTGTCAAATCTGCGATCAAGTACGCGGGAGGGATAAAATATTCATATAAATCAGGCAATCTTGCACTGCCAACATAAACAAGACCTGCTGACACTGTCCATAAATTTAAATATCCTGAATAACCGACAGTGAAGCGATTTGTAAATGGAACAATAGTATCAAGAGGAATATTCGTCGTAAGATCATTGCCTTCAGACCAAGCTAGTACATTACTTACAAAAAATCCTTCTCTATTCGGATTAAAATAGTACTTTGCAAAGAGTTCTACTCCATATATTTCAGCCTCACTAATATTTTGGGTCATATATAACGTGAGTCCGTCGACAACTCCAATGGGTGTAAATGCCTCAATTAGATCTGAATAATGGTTATAATAAACAGCGAATGTTGAGTCAAATTGATCAAAATTTAATTTCGTACCAATCTCGTAACTATGACTGGTCTCGGGTTTTAAATCTGGATTAGATACTGTTGCATAGCCAAAAGAAGGATTTGAAAAGGAACTATTAACTTCATACCAAGTAGGAGCACGGAAACCTTGTGAGTAACGTGCATAAATTGTCGATGAATCACTGGGAGAAAAACTTATAGATAGTGAAGGAGTAAAAACATCATAACTTTGGTCGCCTACAGGCTCTTTAGAGCCTTGCGACAAGTTATAAATATCATCATTTTTTGCATCTAATTTATAATTATCGTAGCGGATCCCTGCTACTACATCAAGACCAAGCACAGGGAATTGATCTTGAACATAAATACCACCTCGAAATATAGATGTATCAGGTGTATCCTTGCTGGATTCTCTGTTTCCATTGGTTATATCAATTTTGGTTCTGGTTCTGGAACCGTTGCTTTCAGAAACGTCAAATCCGTAACTTATAAGATGGTCAGCCTCGAAGATGGAGAAAGTACTTTTTAAATTTGCAATAGCACCCAGGATATCGGAATTGAGATCATAATAGTTTTGCTCAGACACAAGCATGTCAGCAGGATTTAATAATTCACGTCGAAAATTATCCTCTTGGCGACCATCTTGCCGAAAAATACTAAAATTGGCTGATTCAATAAGAGCATTATAAGGATTTTCATAGGAATACTGACTGCTAATCCGAGAACGATAAGTATTCGTATTCGAAATCAGACTTTGATAGTTAAAGAAAGTAGACATTAATTCTAGATTGCCTTGTGAAGAATTAATGCGCGATTCTCTGGCTAAATTGTCATATATTACATTGACTTTTGAATACTCGTTAATGTCAAATTGAGTGTT
>NYVQ01000007.1 GCA_002684695.1 SAR116 cluster bacterium
TTTTCAATGGTCTTTTGTAATTATAATCACCATCACATGTCTGCTTATGCAAAATCAATTTTCATGGATAAAAGAATATCCTAAAGAGTATACTGTCCCACTATCTGCAATACTTAACTTTGGAATGAATTGGGTTGTAGAATATTTTGGTTGGTTCTTTAAAGGAATTTCTTGGTTTTTAGAATGGCCAATAAAATGGGTTAGGATACTGCTACACTTCTTGCCATGGACAGTTACAGTATTTTTATTTTGTTTGGTTTCCTATATTGCTTCTGGTTGGTCATTAGTTTTGTTTACGCTTTTATCAACTCTTTACATGGTAACTATTGGATATTGGATTGAGAGCATGAATTCTTTTTCCCTCGTAGCGATAAGTGTTCCCATGGCGGTTTTGATAGGGTTTGCTGTAGGAACTTGGGGATTTTTTTCTGAAAAAGCTGAGAAAATAATTAGGCCTACNTTAGATTTTTTACAAACNGTNCCAGCTTTTGCATATNTNTTACCAATNTTATTATTNTTTGGTTTTGGAACNACTGTAGGTCTTTTAGCAAGCCTTATATATTCATTNCCACCTATGGTAAGAAATACNATNTTGGGATTGCGCCANGTTCCTTCTGAAATAATTGAATCAGGTATTATGTCTGGAGCTTCAAGCCAGCAACTATTTTGGTTAGTTCGTGTTCCNACTGCATGGAAACAAATTTTATTAGGNGTTAATCAAACTACTATGGCNTCTCTAAGTATGGTGATAATAGCTTCTATTATTGGGGGGACAGCTGATATAGGTTGGGAAGTTTTAGTATATTTGAGAAAAGCTGAATTTGGTGGAAGTTTGGTTGCTGGTATTGTGATTGCGTTGATAGCGATGATACTTGATAGAATTACTTCTGGACTTGCNAAAAANTCTGTTACTTACANGCCNAGAGAAAAGTTATTTTTTGTAAGGCACAAGTTTTGGTTCATTGGTTTCATTGGAGTATTTATTCTATATCTTTTATCTTATTTATTTCCAATTTTTAATCATTGGCCAGAGAACTATTTTGTTTCTCCTGCAAGCATCATCTCAGATGGTTTAGATTCATTTATTTTTAATTTTGGAACACAGGTTGATTATTTAAAACAAATTGCTTTTTTCTTTATAATGTTACCTGTTAAAATTGGCCTACAATTTTCTGTAAGCCCTTATACATGGGGCTTTGAACTTACTCCCACACTAATCACGGGATATTTTTTATTCATGGCTATTTTTTCAATTTGGTCCTTTTTTAGAGGCAACAAAAATTTATCTTTTGGTGTAATTTTATTTTCATTATTTTTTTACTTTGGTCTTACGAACATGCCATGGCTTCCTTTAATTTTAATCTATGCCTTAATAGGCTNTAAACTGGGAGGAGTTTCATTAGCNGTNAGTATTATTCTAGGTTTATCTTTTATAACTTTTACAGGGGTATTACCACAAGCTCTCTTGTCAATTTACCTTTGTGGCATTGCAGTTATAATATCTTTNTTGCTTGGATCAAGCCTAGGNATTTGGGCAGCCCATAATGACAGAGTTTCTGCATTTATGAGNCCTATAAATGANACTATGCAAACCATGCCTTCTTTTGTGATTTTGATACCNTTTGTTATGATTTTTAAAATTGGCGAGTTNACGGCTTTGCTTGCTATTGTTGCATATGCCTTTGTTCCTGCTATGCGATATANGGAGCACGGTTTAAGGAANCTGCCTGAAACAGTAATAGAAGCTGCTAAAATGATAGGTTGCTCAAATAGGCAATTACTTTGGAAAGTAAAAATTCCACTTGCTCTTCCAGTCATTATGCTTGGACTTAATCAAACAATAATGTTTGGATTGGCTATGCTTGTCATAGCTGCCCTGGTTGGAACAACTGGATTGGGCCAACTAATTTATATTGGACTTTCAAAAGCAAATTTTGGTCTTGGTATGATTTCTGGGGTTAGTATTGCTATTATAGCTATATTGTTTGACAGAGTAACTCAAGCATGGCGAAAAAATCTTGAAAAAAACTATATTGCAAATTAAAGTTTATTAAAAAAAGTCAAAAATTATAAACNCCATTTCATTGGTAAGATAAACTCAATGTTGCTCAATAATTTATTTCATTCCAACAATAAAATATTTATTGATGGAGGAACTGGATCAGAAATTGAGAGACACGGTGGCAAAATGAGTTCGGCATGGGGTGCTATTGCTAACATAGATACGCCAGAAATTGTAACTAAAGTTCATGAAAGCTTTATACATGCAGGATGTGATATCATCACAACAAATACATTTTCTACATGCCGTCATACTTTAAAAAGCCCAGGTTATTCTGCCAAAACAATAGAAATAAACAAAGCAGCAGTTTCTCTTGCAAAACAAGCTATAAAAAATGTTGGCAAAGAAAAAAATATTTTAATAGCTGGATGTATGTCTAATTTTTTTGCTTTATGTCCAAACGAATATAGACCAGATCCAAAGTTCATTCCTTCTTTTGCACAGGAAGAAAAAAATTATAAAGAAATTGCAAAAATACTCACTAATGAGGGAGTGGATTTTTTAATTCTAGAAATGATATTAGATGTAGATCATGCTAAAATTTTACTCAATGCTGCATTAGAAACTGGATTGCCAGTTTGGGTGGGCCTAAGCTGTTGTGTTAATAAATATAGTCAGGAGATCGTTGGTCGAAATTATAGTGTCGAAAGATTTGATTCCTTAATTTACGATAAAACCAAAGTTTTAGAAAAGCCAAAATTTTTACCTGAAGATAAAATTATTCCATTAGTTGATATCATTCACGCCTTAACTTCAATAGGTGGAGACGTATATGGAATCATGCATAGTTGGCTTGACGACGCTCAAAAAGGTTTAGAAATCTTAAAAGATAATTGGAGTGGTCCCATTATGTTTTACCCAGAGATTCATTTGTTTGATACCTCTACAGGTGGAGCAAAAATTACTCACTCAGAGGATGAATTTGCAGTAAACTGCACTAAATTAATTGACGATAGAGTTAAAATAATTGGAGGCTGTTGTGGTGTCTCTGATAATCATTTAAGAAGTCTTATTAATAAATTAAGTTAGATTTAGGAATTGCTACTTGAGTAAAATAAAAACAAAAGAATATGATTTTATCATTTTAGGTGCTGGATCAGCTGGTTGCGTTTTGGCTAACAGATTGTCTGAAACAGGTAAACATACTGTTTTGATCTTAGAAGCAGGCCCAATGGATGTTAGCTTTATGCGACCAATAGAGTCTCTTTTAATTCATATGCCAGCAGGTGTTTATCATGCATACAAAAACCCTGCTATTAATTGGAATTATAAAACAGCTAACGAACCTAATTGTGCTAATCGAGAAGTTGACCTCCCTAGAGGTAAAGTGATTGGTGGCTCTTCATCAATTAATTCAATGGTCTACATGAGAGGCCATCCGCTTGATTATGATCATTGGTCATCAAGTTACGGTCTAAAAAAGTGGTCATTTGCAAATTGTCTTCCCTATTTTAAAAAATGTGAAAATTCTGATAGAGGTGAGGACGAGTGGCGTGGAGGAAAGGGACCATTGGGGGTTACAAAAGGAAAATTAAAAAACCCTTTGTTTGATGCTTTGATCGAGGCTGGCAATCAGTCAGGTCAAGGAGTTTCAGATGATTTAAATGGATATAAGCCTGAAGGTATTGCGAGACTTGATAGTACAACTAAAAATGGAATGAGGTGTAGTGCTGCTACAGCTCATTTAAGGCCAGCTTTAAAGAGAAATAATACTACGCTTGTAACAAGAGCTTTTACTAGAAAAATAATACATAATAAAGGTAAAGCAATTGGAGTTGAATATGAGCATGAAGGGATAGTCAAAAAAGCTTATTCGAACATAGCTACAATAGTTAGTTGTGGAGCTATTAAATCTCCACAATTACTAATGTTATCAGGTATTGGTCCGGCAGATCATCTTCGTTCAAAAGGAATTAATGTAAGTTTAAATCTGAAGGGTGTAGGACAAAATCTACAAGATCACTTATTGGTTGCTACAGGGTTTGAATGTAAAAAAAATGTTACCATACACAAAATTACTCAGCCCCATCATAAGCTTTATGCAGGTTTAAAATGGCTTTTAACAAGAAAGGGTATTGTTGCATCAAATATTTGGGAAATGGGTGGCCAAGTTTTTGGTAATCACAAAGTAAAATATCCAAATCTTCAATACCATTTTGCACCTGCTTTTAATAAATATGAAGGAAGAAATATTATTTTATCACAAGGGTTTCTTCTTCAATGTGACCAGCTCCGACCAAAAAGCAAGGGTTCAATAACACTTAAATCAGATAACCCTAAAGAGAGTCCAAATTCATTTTTTAATTACCTTTCTCATCCTCATGACATAACAGAATTAAGAGAGGCATTTAAAAAAATGAATGAATTAATCGCACAACCTGCATTTGATGAATATAGAGGAAAAAGAATAAAGCCTTCACCTGATCTTAAAAATAATTCTGACATTGATAATTGGATAAGAGAAACAGCTACTACAGACTACCACCCATCTGGAACNTGTAAGATGGGTAAGGGNCCTGATGCAGTTGTGGACCAAAATTTAAAAGTTTATGGGTTTGATAATTTATATGTTGTNGATGCTTCAGTAATGCCAGATGTAGTTAGTGGAAATTTAAATGCTCCAACTCAAATGATAGCAGAAAAGGCTTCTGATATAATCCTNAATAATACNCCTCTTAAACCAGTTAAAGCAAATTTTCACTTTCAAAANAACTAATAATTGTTTAAGAAATATATTGTAAGGACATCATTTTAAATGAACAGCAAACGCTATAAAAAAATCACTTCAAGTCATTGGGGGGCTTTTGAAGCCATTATTGAGAACGGAACCTTAATTTCAACTAATCCTTTTCAAGATGATTTGAATCCTAATAATATTTCAAAACTTATTCCAAAAGCAGTTTATCACAANTCTAGAATAAAAAAGCCNTCAATTAGAAAAGGCTGGTTAAATAATATTCAAGATAGATCAAAAAATCTAAGAGGAAACGACGAGTTTCAAGAAGTTCCATGGGATGAAGCTATTGANATAGCTGCAAATGAAATAAGAAGAGTGAAAGAAAAATTTGGAAATGGTTCAATTTATGGTGGTTCATATGGNTGGTCAAGTGCAGGNAAATTCCATCATGCTCAAACACAACTTCAAAGATTCTTAAATTCAATTGGGGGTTATGTAGGNGCTTTTGGAAGTTATAGTACTGCAGCTGCACAAGTAATTATTCCTCATATTTTAGGCATGAATTTTCTCCATCTTATGTTTAATTTTCAAAATACNTGGCCAACNATTNAAGAAAATACCAAAAATATTCTTATGTTTGGCGGAATTAATCCAAATAATTCAAAGGTTAGTATGGGTGGTTCTACAAGACATGAAAATGANGATTGGTTCANGAAATTTAGAGANAAAANNATNAATTTNATNAATATTAGTCCTCANAAAATTGANGCACCAATGGGATCCAACTGGTTGCCAATCATTCCCGGAACAGANACTGCATTTATGCTTGCTTTAGCTTATGAGTTAGAGACAGAAGGCTTAATNGATAGAGATTTTTTGAATAGTCATACTGTTGGTTATGANAAATTTAAAAAATATTTACTAGGNGAGGAAGANAACCTTCCAAAAAATGCANAATGGGCAGAAAAAATATGTGGAATTAGTNAAAATNAAATTAAATCAATTGCAAAACTAATTGCAGAAGAGAGAACACTCATAACTGTTGCATGGTCTCTTCAAAGAGCTCAAAATGGTGAGCAGCCGTACTGGATGGCAACTGTTTTAGCTGCTATGCTCGGTCAAATAGGTTTGCCTGGNGGTGGNATAGGCTTTGGTTATGGTGCTATTGGTGGTGTTGGNAATGCTATAAAAAACTTTGGGGGNTTGTCTTTTCCAAAGGGCAAAAATNATATTANNGATTTCATCCCAGTAGCAAGNATTGCTGAAATGTTAAACTCACCAGGATCTCAATATGAATTCAATGGTGAGAAAAGANTTTATCCAGATATTAAANTAATTTATTGGTGTGGTGGAAATCCTTTTCATCATCATCAAGACTTAAACACATTCAATAAAGCTTGGCAAAAACCAGANACAATTATAGTAAATGAGCCATGGTGGACTGCAACTGCAAAAAGGGCAGANATAGTTTTTCCTGCAACAACTTCATATGAAAGAGAAGATNTAGGAAAAGCAAATGGTGGTGATAANTATATTTTTCATATGCCNAAACTNATAGAGCCATTGGGTGAATCAAAAAACGATTATNATATNTTNTCTATGCTTTCAGAAAAACTTGGNAATTATGANCAATTTACTGAAAGTAAAGGCGATAAAGAATGGATACAAGAGCTTTATAATGACTTCCAAGAATTTTTTANAAAGTCTGGTATAGACTGNCCATCTTTAGAGGAACTTAAAANCAAAAGCTGGTTTAANCTGGATGTTGTNGGTAAGAAGTTTGCCTCTAAACCATTCCAAGATTTCAGAGACAATCCAAATAAAAATCCTTTAGAAACACCTTCTGGGAAAATTGAAATTTTTTCAGAAAAAATCTATAGCTTNGGTTACTCTGAATGTCCAGGCCATCCTATTTGGATAGAACCAGATGAATGGTTGGGCTCTAAATTAACTAAAAATTTTCCTTATCACTTGGTTTCACCCCAACCAAATGACAAGCTCCACAGTCAACTNGAATGTGCAATTGCAGATATTCCAAATGAAAGACCTACACCNGCAATGATCAATCCTNAAGATGCTAAAATTTTAAATATTAAAAATGGTGAAATTATTAAAATTTTCAATAANAGAGGTGCTTGCTTGGCTCGTTCAATTCTAAGTTTAGATATTAAGCAAGGAGTGATATCTCTGCCAACAGGAGCATGGTTTGAAGTTGATGGGAAAGGTGTTGAAAAACAGGGAAATCCGAATGCCCTTACTTTTGATAAAGGCACATCAAGATTAGGGCAGGGTCCAAGTGCTCACACAACTTTAGTTAATGTAGAGAAAATAAATTAAAGNANTGAGATGAGCACNATTATATCAATAAAAAAAGTTAATAAAACTTTCCCNACAGGCGAGCAAGCNGTTAAAGATTTNTCTTTAGATATAGAAGAAGGTGAAATAATTGCTCTTTTGGGACCAAATGGTGCAGGAAAGACAACTCTAATATCTATGATATGTGGTATNGTAAGCCCAACGTCAGGAAATTTANTTGTCAACGGATATGATGTTGTAAAAGACTTCCGAAAAACTAGAAAAATTATTGGTTTAGTTCCACAAGAATTACTTTTAGAATCGTTTGAAACTGTTTTTAATTCAGTAAAATTCAGTCGGGGACTTTTTGGGAAAAAGAGAGACGATGCTCTTATAGAAAGTATTTTAAAGCAATTAACCCTATGGGATAAAAAAGACACTAAAATTATGGAATTATCTGGTGGAATGAAGAGGCGGGTTTTGATTGCTAAAGCATTAAGNCACGAACCAGAAATTCTTTTTCTAGATGAGCCTTCAGCTGGAGTTGATGTAGAGCTTAGAAAAGAAATGTGGGAAATAATAAAGAGATTAAAAAAAGATGGTGTTACAATAATTCTTACAACTCACTATATTGAGGAAGCGGAGGAAATTGCCGACAGGGTTGGAATAATTAATAATGGTGAATTATTACTCGTTGAGGAAAAAAAGGATTTATTGAGTAAAATGGGTTCTAAGACTTTGACAATAGAACTAGCTACTAAAGTTAAAACCTTACCTAAATCACTGTCATCATTTAATTTACAGTTAGCCGATAATGGATCTTCAATAATTTATAATTATAAAAGAAAAGAACAAAAAACAGGTATAACTAGTCTTTTGTTGGATTTGAAAAAAGCTGGTTTAAAGCTAGCAGACTTAAATACAAAACAAACCTCACTAGAAGAAATTTTTGTAGACATGGTGAAAAAGTAAATGAACTTTGAAGCAATAAAGGCAATTTATATTTTTGAAATGACAAGGACTTTTAGAACATTGCTTCAAAGCTTAGTATCTCCTGTAATTTCAACATCATTATATTTCATAGTTTTTGGAACGGCCATAGGTTCAAGAATGGAAGATATTTCTGAAGTGCCTTACGGGGCTTTTATTGTTCCTGGTTTAATAATGCTTACGGTTTTAACCCAAAGTATTTCAAATGCTTCATTTGGTATATATTTTCCTAAATTTATGGGTACAATCAATGAAATTCTATCAGCCCCTTTGTCCGCTATAGAAATTGTTATTGGTTATGTAGGAGCGGCTGCCACAAAATCCTTGATGATAGGAATAATAATTTTTATCACCGCACATTTTTTTGTTGAGATATCAGTTCAACATCCATTCTGGATGCTCATTTTTTTGGTTTTCACTTGTATTTCTTTTAGTTTATTTGGTTTTATAATTGGCATCTGGGCAAAAAACTTTGAGCAGCTTAATCTTGTTCCACTGCTAATTGTTACACCACTAGTTTTTTTGGGAGGAAGTTTTTACTCTATTTCAATGCTTCCAGAATTTTGGCAGAAAGTTTCTTTTTTTAATCCTGTTGTTTATTTAATTTCAGGTTTTAGGTGGTCTTTTTTTGGAAGTTCAGATGTTTCAATTGAGATTAGCATTTTAGCAATTATGATTTTTGCTTCATTTTGTTTATTTATAATCTATCAAATTTTTAAATCTGGTTATAGAATTAAACAATAAAATCTATTTATTTCTCATTATTTTCATTACAAACTTTGGTGTTTGAATTTAAATACTATATTATAAATTGTAAATAATTTGAAATTAATTTTTTTTGAGCTAGCAATTATGAATGTACAGGATTTTTTTAATCAGGAAAAAGTTGTTGATTTAAGTTTCTTTAATTTTGAAAATGCTATTACAGCTGCTTATTATGCTAATGACAAATTGGAAGTGCAAAAAGTTAATAAAAACTTTATTAAATTTTTTCCAGTTTTGGGCAATATTACTAATGTTTTTTTCCCAGATGTTTTGGATCAATTAGGTGTCCCTGAAAGTCAAATTTCTGAATTTCAATCTGAGCTAGATAAAAATGGTAAAGTTTTAATTCCACAGATTCTGATTAAAATTGATGGCGAAGAAAGAATTTTTTCACTTTTATCTGCAAAAACAAAAAGTGAGAACTTCGATTATTTAAATGGTGTTCAAGGTCAGTTTGTTGATAGAACAGCTGAGTGGGAGTTGCGAAAAGAACGAGAACAGCTATATGAACAAAGCAAAATAGACAACCAAATAATTGAAGAAAAAAGTACTCAACTTGAGAATTTAGCCACTAGGCTTGCCAAATATTTATCGCCTCAAATTTATAAAAGTATATTTGAAGATAAACAGGAAGTTAAAAGCACGCACGCTAGAAAAAATTTGACNATATTTTTCTCAGACATAATTCAATTTACTGACCTTACTGATACAATGGAGCCTGAAAAACTTGCTAAAGTAATAAATTCTTATTTATCTGAAATGACAACTATAGCAGTAAAAAGTGGTGGTACCATTGATAAGTTTATTGGTGATGCAATAATGGTTTTTTTTGGTGATCCCGAGACTGAGGGAGAGGTGCAAGATGCTCTTAAATGTGTTGAAATGGCGATAATGATGCGAAATAGAGTTGAAGAACTTCAGAAACATTGGAAGAAAATGGGTGTAACAAATGGTTTGGGAATAAGAATGGGTATTTCCACAGGNTTTTGTACTGTAGGAAACTTTGGTTCTGATTTAAGATTAGATTACACAGTTTTAGGCAGTCCAGTAAACCTTGCTGCAAGACTTCAGTCTGCTGCAGAAAGAAATGGTATATTAATTGATGAAAATACAAATAATTTAGTTTCTGANGCTGTTCTCACTNAAAAAAATGATACAATTACNCCCAAAGGTTTTGTTCGACCAATTGATACTTTNATTCTAAAAGATTTTAAATCTGAAATTCATAAAANCAAACGAAAAATGCTCTCTCACTNTGGAGAAAGAGTTGAAATTAATGTGATTGATAGCTCAGATATTCGTGCTGCAATTGAAGAGCTAAAAAATATTCAAGANAAGTTTGANAAAGAATATTCATCAGAAGAATAGAGAGGTTTGAAATGGATACTTTTATTGAGCTCTGCAGNAGATTTTTAATTGTTGGCAATTGGATTTTTTTTAGTATTTTATCNATTGTTTTAATTGGAGGCTCTCTAAATGTTAANAGTCGAATGTTTTATTTTGCNTTAGGAGTAATAGCATTTGCATTTATTAATCATTACCTAATCAACCTTATTGTCTCGAAAATTAAACCAAAAAAANANGGTGAAAAAATATAACTTTTCCAAAATNGTCGTATTTATATTGAAGAGAGATATTACTTATGTATTCATCACCAAAATTAACAACTTTTCTAGTTTCGTTATTAGTTTTAATAAATTATAATGCTTTTTCTTATACATTCTATGTAGAAACCTCAGAATTTAATGATGATGTTTATGTAATAGAAAATGTCATAGTTAATGAAGAGAGTATAACTGCGGACAAAAATGAAATTGTAGTAGAAAAAACCAAGAGAAGCCCGGTTTCAAATGAACTTATGCCTATTCAAAATGCTAGAAGCGATTTTTTATCCAGGGAATATGAACAACACTGTACTAACCTTAAAACAAAACCATTTTTAAAATTATCAAAAACCTTTGAAAGCAATAGTCTTATTAAGGGAATGAATTTAAAATCATTAAAAAATGCAGAAAGTTATTGGAACATTCATGAAGCAAGAGATGCTCTTGATAATTGTAACAAATTAAATAAAGAGAAACTTTTTAAAACCACAAATAATTTAAAAAAAATTATGAAAGAAGAGAATTATTACAATTTATCTAGTTCATTTCCTAAAATTTATAGTTTTGATGAAAACACTGATAAAAGATTAAAAAATATTTCACAAAACTCTGAAGATAAGTATTTAAAAGAATTATATTCTGAGGTTTTAAATTTAAGAAACAAGCTTTTAAAATTATCAAATAATAATATTATTTTTAAACACTACTATAACCAAATTATGGATAAATCTAAATATGAGAAACTTAGTATTGATGATGAAAATTTTATTTCAAATTATAGTGAATTTCGCATAAATTCTAAAATTGAAAGTCTTGGATATAATAGTGTTTCTTTCTTAAAAAATGGTATTCAAAGAACTAATTTTAGTAAAATGCAAATTGAGGAATCTTATTATGATGATATTAGTCCTATGTTAGATCTTTTTTACATTACAAAAAAACCACAATACTATGAGGTTAGAAATAATAAAAATATTAAAACTTCAACATCAATAATAAATCAATTTGCTGAAATTTTGAATAACATGCCATAATGTTTGACTTTTCTAATATAAATTAGTTATTTAAATAAAAATTTTTATTAAACATCTATGTCAGAAAAATATGATTTTATTGTTGTTGGAGGTGGAATTGTTGGATTTTCAACAGCAATGCAACTTCAACAAGAGTATCCAAAAAAAAAGATTTTGCTTATTGAGAAAGAGAATAAAATTGCTTCCCATCAGACTGGGCATAATAGCGGTGTTATTCATGCGGGTGTATATTATGAACCAGGTAGTTTTAAAGCTCAATTTTGTAAAATGGGGGTGCAGCAAACAATAGATTTCTGCACTAAACATCAACTGCCATTCGAGCAGTGTGGCAAGCTTATAGTTGCTACCAATGATTTTGAATTGAAACGAATGCAAATCCTGTTTGAAAGATGCAAAAAAAATGGATTAAATCCAGAATTGCTGGATGAAAACCAGTTAAAAGAAATTGAACCTAATATAACTGGGTTAGGGGCGATTAAAGTCAAAGAAACCGGTATTATAGATTATATTTCAATGACCAAAACAATAGCAAAAGAATTTGTAGCTATGGGTGGTAAAATAAAATTAAATGCAGAAGTTATCCATTTAAATGAAACTGAGGATCAGACATCAGTAAAGATTAAAAGTGGAGAAATATATAAATCAAGCTATCTAATAGCTTGCGCTGGTCTCCAGTCTGATAGAATAGCAAAATTGATGGGACTAAAAATTGATTATCAAATCGTACCTTTTCGAGGAGATTATTACCAATTGAATAAAAGATTTAATAAAGTTGTTAAGCATTTGATTTATCCAATTCCAGATCCTGCCTATCCCTTTTTAGGGGTTCACTTAACAAAAATGATAGATGGTTCTGTAACTGTAGGACCAAATGCAGTTTTAAACCTTTCAAGAGAAGGATACAATAAAATCAATTTTAATTTNAAGGATTTAAAACAAATGTTTTTCTTCAGTGGCTTTTGGAAACTCATTCTAAAAAATTGGAAACCTGCTATTANCGAACTTTATAGTTCTCTGAATAAAAATACTTATTTAAAGATATGNCAAAAATATTGTCCATCACTAACAATTTCTGATTTAGAGCCTTTTAGGTCTGGTGTTAGAGCTCAGGCTGTTTCAAAAGATGGAAAATTAATACATGATTTTTTAGTTGAAGAAACACAAAGATCATTGCATGTTTGTAATGCGCCATCTCCAGCTGCAACATCATCATTGCCTATAGGAAAATATATTGTAGAATTAATTAAAAATAAAACTGAGAAGAATAAAAATGGAAACAAAATTTGACGNAATAATAATAGGTGCAGGCGTAATTGGATCTGCCATTGGTTTTGAGTTATCAAAAAAGGGTTANAAAACNTTAAACGTAGATAGAAATGCTACCTCAGGATATGGATCTACAGCCGCTTCATGCGCAATTATTAGGGTTCACTATTCTACTTTCGATGGTTGTGCTTTAGCCTATGAGGGCTANCATTACTGGAAAGATTGGGAGAAATATTTAGGTTANATGGATGAAAAAGGATTAGCTAAATTTATTGANTGTGGNTGTATGATTTATAAAACTGAAGCTAATCAATATTTAAATAAGGTTATTCAAAGAGCTAATGAATTGAATATTCCTTANAAAGAATGGGATCCAGCTGAAATTANAGAAAATTTACCAATAGTAGACACTCATAAATTTGGACCTGTTAAAACTACTTCAGACCCTCAATTTGGAAAACATAATAATAANAGTCTAANGGGCTCTGTTTTTTTCCCAACAGCAGGTTACATAAATGACCCTCAACTCTCAGCTCATAATTTACAAAGAGCTGCAGAAAATAAAGGTGGTGAATTTAAATTTAATAGTTCTGTAGAGAAGATACTTCAAGATAAAGGAAGAGTTTCAGGTGTTGAGTTATCAGATGGTTCCATAATTCATTCAAAAATAGTAGTGAACGTTGCAGGTCCACATTCAATGAAAATTAATCAAATGGCAGGCGTTGAAAAAAATATGAATATTAAAACGAAAGCATTAAAAGTTGAAGTTTCACATGTGAGCCCCCCTAAAGATTTTGATTATGAGAACAATGCTTTTGTAATATCTGATAGTGATATTGGNTGCTATAGCAGGCCAGAGACCGGGAATCATATTTTAATTGGAAGTGAGGATCCAGAGTGTGATGAGAGAATATTTGTTGATCCAGATAACTGGGATGATAATTTTACTGATCAGTGGAATGCTCAATTATATAGACAAGCACAAAGATATCCANANCTTCCACTTTCGTCAAAAGTAAAAGGTGTTGTGTCGTTATACGATGTCTCAGATGATTGGATTCCAATTTATGATAAATCAGATTTNCCTGGTTTTTATATGGCAATAGGGTCAAGTGGAAACCAATATAAAAATGCTCCCATNGCTGGTGTTATGATGACAAAATTAATTGAGTCATGTGAAAGTGGTCAAAATCATGATGATGATCCTGTTCAGCTTGACTTAAAGTACATTAACAGAAAAATTGATATTGGGTTTTATTCAAGGAATAGAATAATAAATTCTGAGAGTAGCATGTCAGTTTTAGGTTAAACATATTAATTACGGCTTTTTTAGCCATAAAGACACTTTGCCAAAAATTAAAAAGTTATAAGTAAGTAAAATNAATATNGGTATTNTCATTATAAAATATTGAAGTAGATCTGATTTAATAAAACTTTGAATAGGAAATTTAAAAACATCAAANAATATGGAGTAAANAGCTAGTATTTCAAAGCATAAAGNTGTTATAGATAAAAGCCTTGANACTCTCCATAAAAANTAAATAAATCTAGATTTTGGAACAGTTTGATTAATCTGAGTAAGNTATTTATTTTTACGTTTTTCTCTAATCCAAAGGAACAAAAATATTATAATTAAAAGAGGNTCTATAACAACGAATAACAAAATATTAGTCAATTCATAACCTAGNCCTGANAGGNTNCCNAAGTATTCAATTATTTGAACACATTCCCAAAATATTTNATCTATTNTATTCATTNTNATTTTTTATCNATTTATAAGGTTNTTAAAGTAATAAGTGGCATATGATTTGCTTTTATTTTTAAATAGAAATTTTGTCAAATTTTTGAAAGGAAAATTATGTTAGTTAATAGTAATTACACTGTCGGCCAATATTTTCTNGCCTCATCAATCTTAAATTCNAGTTTCAAAAGAAAATCTANTANGNTNACTTGGGTTTTAACTNGTTTAATAGTAAGTTNCATTGCTTTTATATCTAATTCATTTTAACTTCAAAATTATCATAGGAANATTGTTTAATTAAATCTTTTAGTTAANNATCTNAATGTTAATGGAGGGAGTAATGCCTGAGGTAATAGGTATTGGAATTGCTAGAAAATTGATGGGTGANATAGAGGAGCTTAATTCAGCTGAANTCTCAATTGAAAATGGCATAGCTGGTGATGCAAGAGGTAAAAAAAGAAACCGTCAAATAACAATTCTTTTTGAAGATGATTGGAAAGAAGCATGTAAAGAAATCAATCAGAGTCTTCATTGGACAAATAGAAGAGCAAACTTATTTGTTAATGGTTTAAGAGGTCCCCAAAAAGAAGGCTCAATTATCCAAATCGGTAATATTAAATTAAAAGTTAGTTTTGTGACTGACCCTTGTGATGTTATGGAAAAAACTCAAAAGGGACTTAAAAAAGCATTGGAGCCGGGTTGGAGAGGTGGGGTTTGTTGTTCTGTTATTACCGGAGGAACTTTATCAATTGGGGATAAGGTTACAATAAATTAAAAACCCCACCTTTTAGGTGAGGTTTTATTTCTGGGAGGAAACGTAATGTATATATATATAANNGATTNTGTTAAANCTAGAACTAATAANGCAAATAATTATTTCNAATATGGAAANAATTNACATATAATATGAAAAAGCTTCAGTGTATTATTCATAGTCCTTCNCCNAATACGGTGCTAATCCAAGANGAAATAANAAAAATACTTTTAAAAGAAACCTCTAATTTAATNATTTCTGTAAAAAGTCCTTTTGANACTGACGCTGANGATATTTTGAATTCTGACGGTGTGNTTATTGGAACTACAGAAAATCTNTCCAGTATGGCNGGCGCNACAAAAGATTTTTTTGATAGAACTTATTACAGCCTACTTGAGAAGAAAGAAGGTNTTCCTACAGCCATTTGGATTAGAGCTGGACATGATGGNACAGGTACTTTGAAACAATTTAATTCAATACTAAAGGGTTTGAAATGGAAGTTAATTCAGGAAATTTTAGTATGTCAAGGCAATTGGAATGAAAAATTTATTGATCAATGTACGGAGTTAAGTCTTAGTTTGGCAATTGGTCTAGAGGAAAANATCTTTTAATACTTTTTTGAAATTGTTCTTAAAACAGATATGGCAAAGAAATATATTGAGGAAGCTATCCATAGCCAAAATATTAGATTAGAAATTGTACTAACTTCATTTGTTTGAAATCTTTCATGTATTAATCTAAAGGCTGTTGCTCCCCATAATACAGTCATAGGTATAGTTATTGATCTCCAAGCCTTAACTCTCATTGGGTGGATTAATTTTATCGGAGCAAAGGTTAGAATACAACAAATCCCTATAATTATTAAGTTTGTAACTTGGCTTGTCTCAAGAAGAAAAAAGTATAATACCAAGAGATTCCAAAAAGCGGCAAATCCCTTGAAATAATAGTCACTAGTTTTCATTGAGGTATCTGCAAAGGTATAGCAACTAACTGCCATGATTGAAGCTGCTGCGGGTATTGAAAATTTTTCTGGAACCATTTCAAACCAATATATCATTAATGCGGGTAAAACTGAGTAGTTAAACATATCCACAACATTATCTAGGGATGCACCATCAACCTGTGGAGTAACCTGAGTTACTTTGGCCAGTCTTGCTAATGTGCCATCAACACCATCTACCAATAATGCTAGTCCCATAAATATAAAAGCTAACTCTTGTTTGCCTTCAAAAACTGCGACCAAACCTAAAAAACCTAGAACAATACCTGATGTTGTAAAGCTATGAACAGCCCAAGCTGCTGCTTTCTCACGAGTTTTATGCTTTGGATTTGTAAGTTCTGTATCAGAAACTGGCATAAATTTTAATATTTAAAAATGATTTCAAAATTATATTACAAATTTAATATGTATTTGCAATGATGAAAATATTTTATTTTGTTGAAGAATTTTAAAATAAATGACAAATTTATTGAATGAATAATTAGGTGTAAGTATGGAATATTTAAATCATAAAAGAGAGCTTGCTGCAGCCTTTAGGTGGTTTGCAAGATTAGACATGAACGAGGGTATTGCAAATCACTTTAGTCTGGCAGTATCTGAAGATGGACAAAAGTTTTTAATGAACCCTGTAGGTAAATATTGGTCAAAGATTAAAGCGAGCGATATACTTGAACTAGATGCTAGAACAGAGCCAAAAGATATTGGACCTGTCGTTGACGAAACAGCATGGTGTATTCATGGAGCTATTCACAGAAAAATTCCAAATGCAAAATGTATTATGCATTTACACCCACAATATTCAACAGCATTATCTTGTTTAAAAGACCCAAAATTACCTCCTTTAAATCAGGAAAGTATGATGTTTTACAACAGAGTCTCTTATGACCTTAATTATGGAGGTCTTGGAATAGGAGATGAAGGAGAAAGGATAGCTTCCAAAATTGGAAATAACTCAATACTTATGATGGGTCAGCATGGCATTCTTGTAACAGGTGAAAATGTTGCAGAGACTTTTGATAAAATTTATTATTTTGAAAGAGCATCACGTATTTATTTAACAGCTCTCCAAACAGGTAAAGAATTATCAATTTCAGCAGATGAGATTGCTGAAAAAACAGCGCAACAATCTGAAGAATACAAATCAGAACTTCATTTTAAAGCAATATTAGATGTTTTAGATGAGGAAGAGCCTGAGTATAGAGATTAAATACTAAAATTATTTTGATTGAAATGGTATTAAATTCTCTTTTGGCAAAGGGTTTTTACCTAATATAATATCTGAAGCTTTTTCACCAACCATAATGCTTGGAGCATTTGTATTGCCATTAGTTATTCTTGGAAAAATTGAAGAATCAACAACTCTTAAATTTTCTACTCCAATTACTTTGCATTCAGGATCAACTACTGCCATGGGATCATTTTTACTTCCCATTTTCATAGTACCACAAGGGTGATAGGCGCTTTCTGCTTTTTCCTTTATAAATTGGTCAATTTCGTAGTTAGAAGTTTTGTTTTTACCAGGATGTATTTCTTCCCCACAAAATTTTTTAAAAGAAGGTTGTTTAAGGATATTTCTTGTGATCTTAATGCATTTTCTAAAATCTAACCAGTCATCTGGATGACTCATGTAATTAAATTTTATTTCAGGTTTTTCCAGAGGGTCACTGCCATTAATTCTTACCCAACCTCTTGATTTTGACCTCATAGGTCCTGTGTGTAATTGAAAACCATGACCTTTGACTGCAGAGCTCCCATCATAATTAATTGCAACTGGGAGTAAGTGATATTGAATATCTGGATATGAAATGCTTTTCCTAGAACGAATAAAACCAAGTGTCTCAAAATGATTTGTTGCACCAAGACCTGATTTAAAAAGTAGCCATCTTAATCCAATTATGGCTTTTGACACAGGATTTAAATATTTATACAAAGAAATTGGAAGTTTACTTTTAACTTGGAAATAAACTTCAAGATGGTCTTGCAGGTTTTCTCCTACACCTGGAATATCTTTGATTAATTTAATATTATATTTATTTAAAAGTTCTGGAGGGCCAACACCGGATCTTTGTAAAATTAAGGGGCTGTTTATGCTTCCAGCAGAGCAAATAATTTCNTTTGACGCATAAATATTTTTTAAAACTCCGTTATGGATGAACGACACACCTTTAGCTACCTTATTTGAAAAAATTATTTTATCAACAAGAGCATTTTTATACAATTTAAGTTTTTTTGTTTTTAGAGCAGGTTTTAAATATGCATTAGCTGCTGACCATCTTGAACCTTTCCAAATAGTTCTATCTGCAGGACCAAAACCCTCTTGTTGGAATCCATTATAATCTTCAGTAGCTAAAAAGCCCGCTTCTTTGGCAGAATTAACTAAAGCTTGATTGAGAGGATTATCCCTTTTGCCTCTCGTTATATGTAATGGCCCATTTTTACCACGCCAGCTAGCATCGCCTTCGAAAGAACTCTCTTGCTTTTTAAAATATGGNAGAACATTAGAGAAACTCCATCCAGAGGCTCCGACTTTTTCCCAATGATCAAAATCTTCNGGATTTCCTCTTACATAAATCATTCCATTTATTGATGAAGATCCTCCAANAACTTTNCCACGNGGACATGATAATACTCTATNGTTCAAATTCTCTTCAGGTTCAGTTGAGTAGCCCCAATTATAACTANNCATGTTCATAGGATATGAAAGNGCAGAAGGCATCTGGATAAATGGTCCATGATCTCCTCCACCATACTCAAGAATAGCTACNGAATGTTTTTTATTTTCAGTTAGCCTNTGAGCCAAAGCACACCCTGCAGATCCAGCACCAANAATTATATAATCAAANGTAATAATTNACTCTCTCCAAAAATTAGTTTTAAACTNTCTANTAAATATATTTACATTATTTTTTATAGAAAACATATTTTAGAGCAAACTCTTTATCGAGCTTTTTTTATTAATTCTTTAATTATNATTTCAAGCTCACTAATAGTTGCTGTTTTTGGATTTGTATGAGCAGCTGAGTCTTTACTAGATTTNTTAGCTAATTCATTAATTCTATCATCATTNACCNTAATAGAACCAAGGCTGCTGGGTATATTCAACTCATCTAAAAGTGAGCATATTTGATTATAGAATTCATCAAAATCACCCGGCNTTTTAAATAATGAAAAGTTCATAGAATTAACTTTATTTTGAATTGCATCTTCATTAAATTTCAAAATTTTTGGAAGTATTATTGCATTAGTTAGGCCNTGTTGAGTGTTATATACTGCACCAACCATATGACTTATAGCGTGTACAAGTCCAAGCCCTTTTAAAAAAGAAACACCAGTTAAACAGGAGCCAATTAACATAGCCCCTCTTGCTGATAAATTATTTGGATTTTTATAAACTTCCAATAAATTGCTNCCTATTAAATTTAAACCCTCTAAAGCCAANCCATCTGCAACAGAATAAAGTGAATTNACGCAATAAGCTTCAATACCATGAACCAAAGCGTCAACACCAGTCCAGGCAGTTAGGTTTTTTGGTAAGCTTAAAGTTAAGTTCGGATCAAGAATTGCTGCTATAGGCTTTTGATTNGGGTGCCAGATGCATAATTTCATTTCTTTTTCAGAATTAGTTACCATTGCGGTACTTTCTGTTTCTGCTCCTGTACCTGCTGTTGTTGGTATACAAATTAATGGAGGGAATTCTTTCAAATCTGAATTTGGATTTTGTTCATATTCAAAATCCCATATATTTAATTTATTATTGGCAATCAAACTAATTGCTTTACCGCCATCCATTCCAGAACCACCACCGATAGCAATTATAGAGTCGTGGTTACCATTGTTATAAACCAACTTTCCTTCATAAATTTCTTTATCCACTGGATTAGGACTTATTTCTGCAAAAAGACTACATTTTAAATTTGAATTATTTAAGTTTGTTAAAACATCTTTCACAAACGGNAGGTTTGCAGAACTTCTATCCGTAACCAAAAGAGGTCTATTTAGTTTATTTGACTTACAGAAACNNGGTAACTCTCTAACTCTATCAGGCCCATAGTATATNGGAACAGGAAAGGACCAATCAGCATTATCTAAATAATTCATATTATTCNNAATTTTTTTACAAAATTAGATCAAAGAATTTAAAATGTAAATGATAGTGAAAATTATTATAGTAGTTTTTNTGGATCTTNNCTTTTAATGGANAGTTTATTTTCTCTCCAAATTATTATAAATCCTGCTATTACTATACCNATNACCCCAGGGAAAAGTTGTTCTATTGGAGCTTCATAAAAAAATATCCATCCTAGGATAAAAGAAGAGGGGATGCCTAGATATTCAAATGGAGCAAGAGTACTGGGAGATATTACTCTATATGCGTAGCTGAAAAGTATTGATGCAAANCCACCTAAAATACCAACTAGTATCAAAAGAAGCCAATCNAANCTNTTTTCTACNCCTGAAAATTCAGATGTTGAAAAAAGAATTACTATTGAGCCTAAATATGAAAAATTTATTGAATAAAAATTAATTTTTACACTTGATATATTTTCAGGAATAAATTTTAAAACTATATTTGAAATCGCCCAGAATAATGCAGCTAGCAAGGGCAAAATCGAGAATAAAGAAAACACTTCATTTGTTGGATTCATAATTATTAATACCCCAACAAAACCAATAAAAATTGCAAACCACCTAAAAAAACCAATTTTTTCTCTTAGGATTATCATTGATAAAATTACAATAAAAATGGGCGAAGAAAACGTTAGTGTTGTAGCTGTTGCAAAATTCATATTTATTATTGCTATGTAGTAAAATATTTGCATAAGGACAAAACTTATACCNCTTAAAAAGCAAAGAAAAATAAATTTTCTAGAGATTTTTGTAAATAAGTCAGGAAAACTTTTTGTAACTAAAAGTAAAAAAATGATTGGCAATAAAGCAAAAAAATTTCTAAAGAAAGCCAACTGAGGCGAAGGATACTTATTACCTAAAAATTTAACAATAACCCCATAAAAGTCNACGAAGACAATTCCTAAAAGCATNGAAAAAATAGCTATAAAAATTTTATTGTTAGGGTGTGTTATTATTAGATCCTCTTAAGCAATAGACATCATTAAATTTATTTTAAACCAATGCCTATGGATACACCATCTAACGTACTAAATCCAAAATTTAATTTTGGTTTAATTAAAACTTCTGAATTTTTCTTTTTACCAATTATCTTTAAATCTGAATAACAGTTTATCTTTTTATTTATTAAAAGAAACTTCAATTTATTATTGCATTTATAAATACATTTNTTCTCGGTTTTTTCNATAGTGCTACTTTGAAAAGTACAAACATCAGAAAANTCCTCATTAGAANACGAAATATTCGAAAAAAAAACTGAAAATATAATGANCCATTTTGATNAAATTATAACTTTCAAAATTATNTCTTTTATTAATTTTCACAAATAGGTCCTATAGACCCATCTAAGTTTTTTTGTTTTAAAAATATTTGATCACCTATTGAGTATGCAAAGCCACTACTTTTTTCTCCTGAAACACAAGGTTGAAATCCTATGAATTCCCAACTCGGATTATCATTTCCCTTATCTGTCATNACAAAACCAAATACTGACANACTTATTAATATTGCAAACATTTTAAACACCCCTTTTATAATNNTGANNTTNNAATATATAATTTAATGAAGGCAAAAACATTTCGAAATTAAGGCTACATTATGTAATACTAATATGTAGTNTGAAATTTTTTTAATTTATTAAAAGTGATTTNAGTATTATAGGTGAGACGAATGAAATATATTACTATATTTATTTTATTAGTATTTTCAATAAGCGCTTATAGCGAGACAACAATGGAAAATTTTAAATCAAGTCCTGAAAATCGTTGGCAGTTTTTTACAGACCAAGTTATGGGTGGAAGATCTATTGGAAAGTTAGATTTTCTATCAGAGGAAAATATTTCTTTTGCAAGAATGACTGGNGATGTAACAACTGAAAATAATGGNGGTTTTATTCAGTTTCGTGCACAGCTTGGATATAAACTGATGGATNGTTTTGAAGGCATAAGACTACAAGTTAGAGGTAACAATCAGGATTATTTCATTCATATTAGAACGAAAGGATCAGTTCTGCCTTGGCAATATTATGGCAAAAAGTTTTTTGCTTCATCTAANTGGTCAGAAGTTGAACTTAAGTTTTCAGAGTTTCAAAAATCAAGTAGTTTTATGCGAAAAAATTTCAAACCATCTAGTATAAGAACTATTGCTATTGTTGCCTATGGAAGNGATCATAAAGCTGAAATAGAAGTAAGTGAATTAAAGGTTTTTTAATGGTNAATAAAANAATAAATTTTGAAATTCATGATTTAACCAAAAATGACCATAAATATTGGTTGGAGCTCTATTTAAAATACGCTGAGTATTATGAAGTTGGAATTCCTGAAGACAATTTCAATCTAACTTGGGAGTGGATAAATGATGATGAGCAATCATTACAAGGTATAATTGCTAAATCAGATANTAAATTTATTGGATTTGCACATTTCAGATCAATGCCAAGTCCTTTAGAGTCATGTGAAATTGGTTTCTTAGACGATCTTTATGTCTTGCCAGAATTTAGAGGTTACAAAATAGGATTTTCTTTAATTGAAAGAGTTAGGCAAATTGGAGAGAATAAAGGATGGCCATATATAAATTGGATAACGAAAGATAATAATTACAATGCAAGAATGCTTTATGATAAAATAGCCACTAAAACCGATTGGAATTTTTATGAATTNGTTGTTAAAAAATAANTGATTTATGATTTTAAAANATCTCTTGGGTTATAATNATCAAACTTACAACAAATTCGATATACTTCTAATGTCTCCTCTGAGATAAGCCCTTTATTAAAAAAATACATCGCAGCTCCATATCTTATGTAACCTGATTTATTAATATTAATTGGTGTATTTAGAAATTCATACTGAACGAAATCATCTTTTGTTTTTAAAGAGTTTTTTATTTTCATCTGCTTTCTGGNGGCGTAATACTTCTTCTTTTAAGTTTAACAAAAGGGGCTTTTACAATTTTTACCTTCTTCATCATTTTATAATATTCTAGCTCTCTTAAAACATAAATTTCAACCCATAAGTTTGATTGAATTTTATGACCATANGGAATTTTNAAGCTCGCTAACGCAATACTTTTTTTTGCAGTTGGTGACCATGTTGCAGCTGTGATTATACCAACTTCTTCTTTTTTATTAAAATATATTATGGCACCATCTGCTGGCTCTTTCCCATCAACTTCTAATGCAGCAAAAACATATCGACTCTTATTCTTTTTTCTAATATTTGCTAAGGCACTTTTTCCATTAAAAAAGGGTTTGTTCATATCAATCATCCATGACATTCCAATTTCATCTGGATTTCGGGCCCTATTATTTCTAACAGCGTGTTCACTTGTAATAAAATCTGAATTTGCAACAATGAACCCTGTTTCAATTCTAGCAATGTTTAGGGCATTAAAACCAATTGCTTTAATACCCAAATTCTTCCCTGCTTCCCATATTTTGTCCCAAATACTATGAGAAAGATTATTAGGTAAAAATATTTCATATCCAAGATCACCAGTGAATCCTGTTCTAGAGATTAATACTTGGTTATCAGCTTGAAGCATTTCAAAAGGTTTCAACTTTTCAATAAATTTGAAACCAGCTTTAATTAAGACTGAAGCTGAAGTTGGGCCTTGTATTGAAAGACCAGATATAATATCAGTTTCTTCAAGAATTTTTACATCAAATCCTAGAGAGGTGTCTAATAGCCAGGGAAAATGCCTTTCTTGGCAACATAGTCTATAGTCTTGGTCATTGAATTTAAAAAGAGTGCCATCATCTAAAACATTTCCATTATCATCACACCAAAGGGTATATTGAACAGTATTAATTTTTTGTAAACTAACATTCCTAACAGTCAGTTTATTGAGGAAGTTTTCAGTATCTTTTCCAGTAATCCGATACTTAATAAGTGGAGAAATATCGAATACGCTACAAGTTGATCTTATAGCAAAATATTCTAATTCTTGATCTTGTATAACACTTGCAGCTTTATATCCTGACCAGTCATACCAATAGCCCTCTGTCATTTCACCTAAAAATTTTTCATAGAAAGGTGTAACTTTTAAAGGTTGTTTGAAATGGCTTCTTTTTTCTAAAAAATCTTTTTTCATATAAGTTATTGATGGTTCAATAAAATTTGATTTGCAGAGTTGATACCTGATATTCCGCTTACCCCTCCCCCTGGGTGAGTTCCAGCACCACAAATATATAAATTCTCTATCGGGGTGTTATAATTTGAGAATTTAAAAATAGGTCTTAGAGCATACATTCTATCAATTTGTAATTCACTATGATGCCAGTGACCGCCTGGCACATTAAATTGGTCTTCAATATCAGATGGGGAAAGAAATTGAGTAGAGATAATAGATTTCCTTAAATTTGGAAAAATCAACTCTAATTTTGTTAATATATTTTCGCAGAACTGTTCCTTTGATTTGCTCCATCCATCCTTCAAATCATATGGAGTATTTTGAACAATAATTGATGCTATCGCTGAACCTTTAGGTGAGAGTGTTTCGTCGATAATGCTTGGAAATAAAATCTCAAGATTGGGGTCTTTTGGGAGCTCTTTATATTTTGAAGGGTTAAAATTTTCTTCAATATGATCAATCGAAGGTGCATAAACAATTCTAGATTTCAGCTGATCAAGTTTTAAAAAATCAGATACAGGAACCTTGTCGAGAGCCAAGTTTAACTTAGAAACATTACCTTTATATCTTAAAGAATTTAATTCTCTGAGAACACCTGTATCTAATCTCTTAGGGCCTATAAAGTTTAGGAATGTTTTAACAATACTNACTGAAGACAAAACAATATTTGCTTTATATTCTTGGCCATCTTTTGTTNTAACGCCACGNACNTTGTTATCTTCNAGTATTAAACTATCAACTTCTTGATTAAAAATTGTTTCAACGCCAGCACTAATAGAGGATTTATAAAAAGCATNTACTAAATTTTTNATCCCACCNTTNGGAAGAACTTGAACACCTCTTTGTCCATTAAATTCACCTGAAATTTTGTAAAGCAAACCCATAAGTGATGTAGGTGANCTTGGTCCTAAATTAATTCCTAATGTTGCATCAAAGGCAATTAGTCCTTTTANAAGATCANTGTCAATTTCTTCNTCTANAACATCAGCCACACACATTAAAATCATTCTNAAAAACTCTTGAAACTCCTCTTTACCCTTTAGCCTAAGGTCAAAACCTGTTTTTAAAAATTTAAGTTTCTTTGAAAAAGTTATGTTATTACTGTTTACTGGTGTATCAAATAAAAACCGTTTCAGTAAACCTGACTGAAATGTAAGNCGCTTTATTAAATGTTTTAAATTTTCTTTATCCTTTAAAGATAAATTTTCTGAAATAGATTTATAATTATTAAAAACGGAAATGTATTCACCTGATGAATTTATACATGTTGAAGGAATTATATGGCTGTTAGTTTCTAATCCAAATTTAGTTAAGTTAAGTTCATGAATTGTCTTTGAAGGTAANTTATTTACTAAATGTGCTAGAGTNGGTGACTTAAATCCATCACAAATATCATGTGATGAGGCCATACCACCAGGTTGTAAAGAATTTTCTAACAANAATACTTTTCTTCCTGATTGGGCTAATTTAATCGATGCTGCCATACCATTNTGACCAGCACCNATGACNATTATATCATATGACTTCATAAGCACTTCTTGCATGAGATGTTTTTTTCCCAAGATCTTTTAGTATCTCAACAGCAGCATTTCTACCTGGTGCTCCCATCACACCACCACCTGGGTGGGTTGAAGAACCACAAATATATAATCCTTTTAATGGGCTTCTGTATTGAGCATATCCTGGAATTGGTCTATTAAATAAAAGTTGATCAAAAGTTAACTCTCCTTGAAAAATATTACCCTCTGTAAGACCAACTTCATCCTCTAACTCNTTTGGNGTTCTAATTTCCATGTGAATTATTTTTTCTCTGAAACCTGGAGAGTACTCTTCAATCTGACTAATAACACTTTCTCCAAACATTTCTTTATTTTCCTGTGTCCAATCTTTTCCATGGACTTTTGGAGGGCAGTACTGAACAAAACAGCTCATAAAATGTTGCCCAGGTGGAGCCATAGTGGGGTCAGTAGCAGAAGGAATCATCATATCNAGAAAAGGATCTTTAGACCAAGTTCCACTTTTCCAATCATCGTATGCTTTTTCCATTCTCTCTATACTGTCAGTAAAATGTATATCTCCCTTTAAGCAAGGGTCATTTTTTGGAATAGCAGGGAATTCAGGCATACTATCAAGGCCAATATTTACTTTCCCAGAGGAACCCCTAATTTTAAAATTTCTTACTTTTTTAACAAAATGTTCTGGTANCTCTTTTTCTTCAACAAGCTTCAAAAAAGTTCTTTTTACATCAGCATTAGAAATAACAGTAGAAGAGTAGTATTCATTTCCATTTTTAAGGACAACCCCTTTTGCAGAATTATTTNTTATTAAAACATTAGATACTTCTGATTCTGTTAAAATCTGACCACCATACGACTTAAAGGAGGACGTTAGTGCTTGAGTTATGGCTCCCATTCCACCTCTTGCATATCCCCAGGATCCTATAGANCCNTCAACTTCACCCATGTAATGGTGTAAAAGCACATACGCTGTNCCAGGTGACATTGGACCAAGTGCTGTGCCAATAATCCCCGATAAAGCTAAAGAAGCTTTTATAACATCATTCTCAAAGTACTCATNNAGGAAATCAGAAATTGACATTGTCCAAAATCTTACTGTTTCAGCCATTTGATCTGCTGTAAGTTGATTAAATTGTTTTATTAGATAAAGNACCTCAGAAATATCCTTAATTTTAAAACTAGCAGGATCAGGTGCAGTTCTCATTAACAATGGTTGGATAAATCTGCATTGTCTTGTAACATCTCTAGAGTATCTCTCATATGATTCACTGTCCTTTACACTGAACCTAGCCATTTCTTNACGTTTTGCATGATGATTTCTGTAAGATGCTAAATAATCACCATTTTTTGTTAATACAGCACCACCTTCAATTCCAATAATCTGTAAACCATGTTTAGGTAATTCTAAATCACGCATNATTTCAGGTCTAAATAAACTGCAAACATATGAACAGTTTGAGTATAAAATATTTGGTGTTAANTCTCTGCTAACAGCAGCACCGCCAATCCAATCATTCTTNTCTAATACAAGGACATTTAATCCTGCTTTTTGTAAATAACAGGCGTTTACAAGGCCATTNTGTCCAGCACCAATAATAATTGCATCAAATTTTTGTATTTTATTANGCATATATTTATTTCTATTACTTATNCTAAAAATTTAAAAGANTAANATAAATATCGATTTTCATAAGAAAGACTTGATAATATTTTATATATCGTGAAATATCATGAAAATAAAAAGTCTACAACGGAGGAAATAATGAGACTNTTAAAAAATTTATTAATTAGTCCTTTAATNGGGCTCTTTGCAATAGTTAGTTTGTCTCTTAGTTCAAGTGCAGCAGATAGTGAATTAGTTGTATTTGATTGGGGAGGATATGAAGACCCAGGGTTTTTTCAAGCATATATAGAAAAATATGGTGATAGCCCTACGTACTCTTTCTTTTCTGATGAAGANGAAGCTTTTCAAAAAGTAAGAGCAGGTTTTAGNGCAGATTTAGGACATCCTTGTTCTCAATCAGTTGTAAAGTGGAGAAATGCAGGCATAATTGTTCCTATTGATACTTCNCGTTTGTCAAATTGGGATAAAGTAATGCCTAATTTTGCAAATATGGAAGGATGGAATGTTGATGGCCAACAGTGGGCTGTTCCAATTGACTGGGGTTCAAGTGCATTAACATACAATACTGAAAAAGTAACAGCAGAAGAAGCTTCCTCACTTTATATTTTGGCCGATCCAAAATTTAAAGACAGAGTTTCTTTAGTGGACAATGTTGACGATGCATTTGCTCTTGGTTTTCTTGCAGCAGGCGTTAGAGACTGGAATAAGTCAACAGATGCTGACTTTAAAAAGGCNGCAGCATTTTTAAGAGATGTTCATAAGAATGTTAGAACTTATCATGCAGACGGAGCTGAAGGNGCCGAACTTATGAAAAGTGGTGAAATTCTTTTAGAATGGACNTGGAATGAAGTTGCAGCAACTCTTGGATGGGATGGACTTCCAGTTGCTATGAATCGTGAAACAAAAGAAGGTGCTTCAACATGGGTTTGTGGGTACACAATGATGAAAGATGCNCCTGGTTCTGAACAAAAAGCATATGACTTTATTGATGCTTGGTTAGCTGANTCNTCTGCTGAATATATTCTTACCGAATGGGGTTATGGACATTCCAATAGTAAAGTNATGGATGCCATTGGAGAGGAGAATGGATTTGGTTCATTAGAAAGNTACTCAAAGAATACACTTTGGCAATCACCAACATCACCTGCTTTAAGAGAAAAAATGATTAAAGAGTGGGAATTNATAAAAAGTGGATTTTAATTAATACATAAAACTAATCTTAATCAGAGACGATGAAAATTGTCTCTGATTTTAACTATAGAAACCAACTATACTTTTATTATCTACTTCAAACTTTACTAACTCTCCAATTTTATAATCCATCTGGCCAAAAGAATTTTGTGTTGAAACATTTAATGTTTCAGATCTCTCTCCACATTTTAATTTATAGTAAGTAGTTTCTCCAAAATATGAAATATCGATAATTTTACCGTCAATTAAATCTTTAGAATTTGTTTTAACAGGGTTTATTTTAATTCGTTCTGGTCTAATGCCAATTTCAATATTTTCATTAGTTGGTTTCCCTGAAATTTGGTTCATTGGTAATTCAAATTCACCCAATATATTAGATTTAATTTTCACTACGTTCCCTGAGTTTAATATTTTTCCATTAGTAAAATTCATTGCTCCAATAAAAGATGCAACTCTCTGAGTAGACGGTTTTTCATATAATTCTCTAGGTGAAGCAATTTGTTCGACCTTTCCATCAAACATAACAGCAACCTTATCACTCATTGTAAGAGCCTCTTCTTGATCATGCGTAACTAAAACAAAAGTTATACCAACAGCTCTTTGTAAGTGACGAAGCTCAGATTGCATTTGTTCACGAAGTTTTTTATCTAAAGCTGATAAAGGTTCATCCAACAAAAGAACCTTAGGTTTAAGGATTAAAGCTCTTGCTAGAGCCACTCTTTGCTTTTGGCCTCCAGAAAGTGCATTTGAAGATCTTAGATTTAAACCAGAGAGACCTACTAAATCAAGAGAGTCATTTATCATTTTTGATTTTTCATTTTTAGAAAGATTTTTTTTCCTAAGACCATATGAAACATTCTCCTCTACATTTAGATGAGGAAAAATTGCATAATTTTGAAAAACCATATTCGTTGGCCTGAAATTAGGTGCTATTCCGTCCATGGACTTGTTATCAATTAAAATATTCCCTGCATTTGGGACTTCAAAACCAGCTATAAGTCTTAAAAGAGTAGTTTTTCCGCAACCTGATGGCCCCAATAATGAAAAAAACTGACCTTCTGAAATCTCTAGTGAAACTCCATCTACAGCTTTTACTGAACCAAAACTTTTAATTACATTTTGCACTTCAACTTGATTACTCATATTTTATCCTTATTTTTCTTTATCGCTCAAACTATTTACTCTTCCAAAACAGAATTGTTTGACCTTGACGTTCTCCTTCTAAAGTACTCACTTAAAGAGAGTAAAATTAACGATACTATGAGAAGAATTGTACCTAAAGCCATTGTAGTTGGTAATTTTTTTGGAAATCTGAATTGTGACCAAATATAAACTGGGAGAGTGGTATCTGTCCCAGTCAAAAAGAAAGCTATAATAAATTCGTCTAATGACAAAGTAAATCCAATTAATAGGCTCGCAATTATTCCTGGTAAAACCAGAGGTAAAATAACTCTATAGAATGTTCCAAACTGATTTTCACCCAAATCCATAGAAGCTTCTTCTAAACTTATATCTAGGTTATTAAATGCTGAATTCATAATTATTATTGAAAAAGGTGTAAGCAGTAATGTATGACCAAGAATAACACTCCAAACATTTAGTGTAATTCCAAGTTGTATAAGAACTATTAAAAGTGAAACCCCCACTATTATTTCTGGCAAAATAAGAGGTGCAAGTATAAATGTAAGGGATACTTGTTTACCTTTAAAGTCATATCGTGTTGTAGCTCGTGAAGCGAGTGTGCCCAAAATTGTTGCAAGTATGCATGATGAAATTGCAACAATTAAAGAATTTTTTAGAGCTTGGTGAAGAGAATCTTGATATAGAAGTGTTTCAAACCATTGGAAAGAAAATCCAGTTAATGGAAAAGCAATAACCTGACTTTTGTTAAATGAAAAAATTGGCAATAAAAGGGATGGTGCATACAAAAATACTAAATAACTGAATGCAAAAATTTTTAAATATTTACCTGAATTTGACAAAGTTAGTATCTCCTCAAATATTTTTTATTAAAGAGTACAAAAACTATAGAAATAAATGAAACAATCATAAGTGAGGACATTGATAAAGCTGCAGCGAGTGGAGCGTTGTTAGCTTTTGAAAATTGAACCTGTATCATGTTTGCTATCATTAAGCCATCAGTCCCACCTACAAGTTTTGGTGTAATATAATCGCCAACTGTTGGAATAAAAATTATTAAGGCAGCTCCAATTACACCAGGTGCAGATAAAGGAAGAATTATCCTGAAAAATTGATCTATGGGGCTATCGCCCAAGTCTTTACTAGCCTCTAACAGTGATCGATCAATTTTTTCTAAAGAAACGAAAATTGGTAATATAGCAAATGGTGCCCATCCGTGTGTTAAGGCTAAAACAACAGCATTTGCATTATAAAGTAAAAAAGTTACTGGTTCAGTAATCATTTCTAACCACAATAAAAATGAATTTAAAACACCATTATATCCTAATATAACTTTCCATAAAAACATTCTAATTAGATAACTAGTCCAAAAAGGAATAGTTATTAAAAATAACCACAAAGCTTTTCTTTCACCACAATGAAAAGAAATAAAATAAGCCATTGGAAATGCCAAAGCCACAGTGAAAAAAGTTGCTGTCAGAGATATTAAAAGTGATCTAGTAAAAAGAAGTCTGTAAACTGGTTGAGTTGCAGCTTCAATATAATTATTTAAAGTGAATGTTTTATCAAGTGTCAGATAATCTTGTGTCCAAAAGCTTAATAAAAACATCATAGTCAATGGAGCAGCTAAAAGAAGCAGACTAAATATGAATGGAACTGATAATAAACGCCATCCCTTTATTGTTTCTGGTTTTATTGAAAAATTCAAAGTNCCCCCCCAAACTTTGTCCTATGGAATAGTCTGATAATATTAATTAATCTAAATATAGACCATTATAAATAATTTAGACCCAAAATAACTATTATAAGCTATTTGAAAATATTTCAATTAATAAAATTGTAATGACAATCTTCAAAAATAGATCTTCAATTGTTATTGATCATCTTCTTATTTAACTCAAAAATCGAATTTCCTTTTGGTTCTTCTTTTGAATTAAGAATAGGGATAACTTGTCTTAAGTGGTCATGGTGTGATCTAACTCCATACTCTAAATCTGATAAATAAAACCCATCGAATGCTTTAGATTGCATAGACTCATTTGACCAAATTGTAAGTTGAATATCTTCTTCTACAGTATGGTTGTCAATTCTGTTACTAAGATAACGAGCCACCTTCTGCTTTCTATTTTCTTTTTTATGACGATAAATTCCGCCTCTTAGTAAAGTTTTATCAGTTGAAATTGGAAATTCTTGATAAAATTGAACGCTCTCTGGTGTCACTGCTATTACCGCATTTGGGAATAGTCCAAAATAATTCCAAGATTTATGAAGAAATTTTGGGATATGTGGGGCGGGTGTAGTAAACTTCTTGTAGTTTTTAACGCTCCAGTTTCTTCCACNCTTCCCNCTGAAAGATGCNTGTGTTTTACAGATACCATTTACAAATGGTTCATCAAAATAATTTTTTCCATATAGATCTTGCAATGAGGGATGTGCCATAGCAACATGGTAACCTTCATTGTCAACATCTCTAACAGATTTCCAGTTNACATCAGAATATTGAGACCATATTTTGCTGGTAGGGACCATTTCTTCAATTTTATAATATGAGAGCTCTTTTGAGAAAGGGGCTAGTAATGTTTTAACAGTAGGTTGTGGACCTTTACCTAATCTAATAAANACAAAACCTTTCCATATTTCGCATTCTACTTTTTTCAAACCAAACTTTTTTTTATCCAAAGATGGGAAGGAACTAGGNTTTGATACCCCTCGCAAAGAACCATCTAAATTATAAACCCATCCATGAAAAGGGCAAACTATAGCATTGCANCTGCCTTCTTTATCTTGAATTACTCTTGATCCCCTATGTCTACAGAGATTATAAAATGCATTAATTTTTTTTTCTTTATCTCTAACAATGAGTATTCTTTCTTTACAGATGTCAAAGGTAATAAAATCTCCTATATTACTTATATCTGATTGGTGACAAATTAATTGCCAGTGCTTATGAAAAAGTTCTTCTTCCTCTATTTTTAGCAAATATTTATTNTGGTAAGTCCAACTTGGAAGGCCACTTCTGTCCCAATTTTCTGGAATTGTTAAGTCTCTTTTAATTTCTTCAATGCTCATTGANTTTATACTATTTAAATGCAGTTTTAGTTTTNATACTAATATTATTAAATAGGATTAAAAATACAATTAAAAATANAAATGAATAACCAAATACAGTGTGNCTNNTTTGAATNCTTAAATAATCACTAACCAAACCAAATATAATTGATCCAAATGCAGCAGATCCCATATTAATCATTATCCATATACTCATTACTCTTCCTCTAAAAACATCTTTAAGCTCAAGTTGTATTTTAGACTGTATAGAGATACCAATAGTTGTTGCTAAAAAACCTAAAATAAAAATTAAAAATAGAGAAATTAAAAAGCTGTTTGCATATCCTATTAATAAAACAACAATGGGAATTGTTAAGGCTGCAAAAAGAGTACTATTTGAAATATTTGTGCCTGAAATTTCTGCTTTTCCGAGCGCTTTCGCTATAGAAGAAAAAAGAGCACCTGCTCCAGCACTTGCAGTTATTAATCCTAATCCTGTTGGACCTTGACTAAACACACCTTCAGATATTAAAGGTAAAGTTTCTAAAACTCCTCTACCTACAAAAGCTGTTAATCCACTCAAAACTATTGAAAANTTAATAACAGAGTTAGAAAAAATTAGTTTTATTCCTTCAAAAAAATCAAAAATTAGAGATCTGTTTTTATCATCAGAAATTAAATCTCTAGGTTTTACAAACATAATAAAAACCATNACTGGCAGGTAAGTNAAAATCGAAATGAGAATAGTNCCACTAGCTCCTAAATATTGTATTAAAAAACCNCCAATTGCTGGTCCAATTAGCCTTGATGTNTTGAAATTAACTGCAGTCAAGGCAACAAGNGATGGCACTTGAGATTCATCAATTAGTCTGGGTGCTAAAGACATTCTTATTGGNTGAGCTGCCGAAGCTATAATTCCAATAAATAAACAAATTAAAAGCAATGATTTTATAGTTANTAAATNAGTTAAAATGAGAAAAAATAANATTGAAGAACATAAAATCATTGCACTATATGATAAAAAGAAAGCANCTTTTATATTTGCCCTATCNATNAGGACACCAAAAATTGGGCCGCTAAAAATTGTTGGAGCCAGACTCAAAAAGGCAGCAATTCCAACNTAAAATGGNGAATTTGAAATCTCCCAAGCAAGCCACCCTATAATAATCCTTTGTATCCACAGACCATTAAGAGCTATAAAACTTCCAAATAAATATAATCTAAAGNTTGGNGAATTTAATGCAGCAAGATTCATATATAAAAATATATAGATATTTTATAATTCGGTATATACATTTTAAATAAAAAAGAATTTTGAAAAGAATTGANAAATTTTACAAATATTTGTTCAAGTTGTTTATTGAAATGGGAAAGTGACCAAATCCCATTAAAATGCTCAAANTGCNATNCTAACAATATCATAAGTCATCAAGANATAAACGATTTAAACATTGCTCATTTAGATTGTGATTCTTTNTATGCCTCNGTTGAAAAAAGAGACAANCCAAATCTACAACAAAAACCAGTTGTAGTTGGAGGTAGTGANAAAGGGGTAGTTGCTGCAGCATGTTATGAAGCAAGAAAATATGGTATAAAGTCAGCAATGCCAATTTTTANGGCAAAAAAACTCTGTCCACAATTNTTAATCATAAAGCCAAGAATGGAGTACTANACTAAAATAAGTAGANAAGTTAGATTTATAATGGAAAGAATNACACCTATTATAGAACCTATTTCAATTGATGAAGCTTTNCTTGATTTGTCTGGCACTCAAAAACTTCATAAATGTATACCTGCGATATCAATGCTGAAAATACAGAAAGAGATTTATNAAAGCATAGGTATTACAGTTTCCATAGGCTTATCATATAATAAATCTCTNGCAAAATTAGCTTCTGAGCANAATAAACCAAACGGATTTTTTGTTCTTGGNAAGNANGANGCTGAAGAATGGCTTTCAGAAAAACCAGTTTCTATCATTTTTGGCTTAGGAAAATCTACNGTCAAAAAATTGAACTCANTTAACNTATTTTTGTGCAGAGACTTAAAATCTTCACCAANAAAAGANATNAAGANTATTTTAGGNAGNAACGCAGAAAAAATTCTNAATATTTCNAAGGGTATTGATAACAGNCCTGTAATTAGANAAAATAAAACAAAAAGTATTTCAGTTGAAACAACATTTTCATATAAAAAAGATGANGATAAACTNAAAAATGAATTACATTTACTATGCNTAAAATTATCGCTTAGNCTAAAGAAAAAAAATCTCTTTGGCAAAACACTAACATTAAAATTAAAAACAACTAATTTTAAATTAATAACAAGGTCTGTTTCAATAAATCAGCTTTTTCACATGGCTCATCACATTTATTCAAAGGCTNAAGANTTATTAGANAAGGAACTNAAAAACTNTAAAAATTANAGACTTATAGGAGTCGGGNTCTCAAANTTTATGGAAGAAAGCTCTGACNACNATGAGTTNAAATTTGAGGANAAAACCATTCAAAAGAAAAACANATTAGAGAATGCATTAGATGANATTAATGAGAAAATAGGCTNNAATAACATAACTGTTGGGCGTCATTTTCATAGTAATTAATTAATGTTATAATTGTTGTATAAAAATTTATTNAAATAATAGGTGNATATAATGGTTGATCAAAAGTGGAATAAAAATGCTTTGGGNTATGGTGAAANAAATANAGTTTCATCAGATGATAAATGGAATAAAAATGCACTTAATTANGANCCTAATCANNAGNTTGATAAAAAANACNNCTCAAANAAACTAAAAAATCAAACTAAAGATAAATGGAATAAAAATGCCANTGAATACGGAAATAAAGATNCCANGANTAATAATGANGGNTGGAATAAGAATGCAATGAACTATAAAAAATAATNTCTATTTNAAGGAAAGTTCTAAAATATCATTTTTAACNTCTATGTCATAATAAAAGCCTTTAAAATCAGTAAAAAACTTTACCAAATGATTNTTATTTTCATCAATAATTTTTTTCCCACCTTCATCACCTTTAAGANANANTAGTTTTTTATAAAATNTACTTCCAAATATTGCTGGGTTGCCATTTTGATTAGAATTGAATGGTACTGTTATTTTATTTTTCCCACCAAAATTATTGTTGAAGTTTAATAGGTTATTATAGTCTTTACTAAGTAATAAAGGCATATCGCCCAAACAAATCATAACTGAACTACTTATAGGGTCTAAATTTTTAATGCCCAATGATATAGAAGAGTTTATTCCAAAAATATGGTTTTGATTTTCAATTACGTTGACTCTATAGTTATTTAAAATGTCACATATTTGGTCATGATCTTTCCCGGTAATAACAAAGATATTTTTAACTTTTGATTTGCATATTTCATTGACCACATGAGATATTAATGGCTTTGAATATAATTGCGTAAATAACTTGTTTGTTGAGCCAAATCTTTTTGAATTTCCTGCAGCTAAAATTATTGCATCAGTCATTATTTATCCAGTACTAATGAACACTATAAATTATTTTTTAACTGAATAATTTGTGCAATTATAGATATGGCAATTTCACTAGGTTTTTTAGCAAAAATATTTAAACCTACTGGGCCATTAATTCTTTCAATTTCTTTTTGAGTAAATCCTTTTTTCTTTAACCGATTAATTCTACTAGAATGTGTTTTCTTACTGCCTAAGCAACCTATATAAAAAGCACTACTATTTAATGCATTATATATGGCTGGATCGTCTAATTTGGGGTCATGGGTAAGAGTTACAATAGCTGTATTAGTATCTATTGTATTTTCTTGGAAATATTCATCAGGCCATTGATTTATTAATTTCCCGATTTTAAACCTTTTTTTTGTAGCAAAATTTTCTCTGGGGTCAATAATATCAACTGATAACCCACAAATATTACATAAATTTGCCAAGTATTGAGTGATGTGAACCGCTCCCACAATCACTATTTTTGTTTCTGGCAAGTATGAATTCACAAACCATTGTTTATCTTTTGAAATACCCTTTTCTATATCCTGAAAATGAAAGTCTTTCACCAAGTTATTTTTATGTACGCCATAGATTTTATTTTTAGCTTGAAAATACAGAAAATTTTCGTGAAATTTTATATTTTTTAAAACTGTAAATTCTTCTCTACTTTTAATAGCAGAAATCATTTTTTTTAGAAGATTTGCAATAGATTTGTCATCCTCAACATAAACAGAAATTTTTCCTCCACAAGTTAATCCTACTTCCCAAGCTTTCTCATCACCAACACCAAAATGCAATACTTTAGGTAAAGCACCATTAATTATTCCAATTGATTCATGAATAACTGAATGCTCTATGCATCCTCCAGACACTGATCCAATTATTTCATTGTCAGTTGTTACAAGCATTTGGCTTCCAACCGGCCTAGGTGAGCTTCCCCAAGTGCTTATAACTGTAGCTATGGCAAAACGCTTGCCTTTCTTAAAATATTTATCAGCATTTACCAAAATATCTAAATTTTCATTATTTCTAAAAGTTTGCATATCCAAATAAAACTATTTATTAAATTTAATATAAATATGTGTATAGTAGAAATATAGATATTTTTTTATTTATAAAACTATATTTTTTTGAGCAAAGAAATGAAAGTTACTACAGACTTTATTGACAAAAATTTTTCAACAATACATCTATGTTTTTTACAAACGATTGTATTTAGGCAAAGTTTAATAAATAAAAAATTAGGAGGTGCTATTGATAGTTGTATTTTACAAATCGTTTGTTGGCATCACCTAACATCTCTTTTGAGTGATAATTTGAAAAGTCAAACCACTGAATATAAAAAAACTCTAGATTATTGGAATAATTCTTTTGGGACTAATTTTTCTACAAAAAAATTAACGCTTACTTTGTTATCTGATCTCTCTGCAATACCTCTTGAAACTGTAAGAAGAAGAGTTATGCATCTTGAGAAAAAAAATTGGGTGAAATATACTCCCAACACTGGTGTTATATATTCACCAAGTGAAAAAAATAATAATTTAATTGTCGAAATCAATAATAGTGAAAAAGAATTTCAAGCTAATTACTTGAATGTTTATGAAAAATCTAAAAGTCACCTTTCGCAATAAAAGAAGTATTTTTAAAATTCTTTTTGCCGTATTTAAATTTTGTACCATTTATGTTTTCAACTTTACCACCTGCGGCTCTTAAAACAGCATCTCCTGCAGCAGTATCCCACTCCATTGTTGGTCCAAATCTTGGATAAACATCTGCCTCTCCACAAGCTACTAAACAAAATTTTAGAGAAGACCCAACTGACACTGTTTTAAAAATTTTATTATTATGAAGCCATTCTGCAGTTTTCTTGTCTTGGTGAGAGGAGCTTGCAACAGCTACAATAGATTCTTTCAAAGACTGTCTAACTTTAATTTTTTTAATACCATTTACATTGTCTTCAAATGCAATACCATTGATATTTGTATAGAAAAGTCTGTTCAAGGCAGGGGCAAATACAATTCCCAAAACAGGGTCATTATTCCGAATATATGCGACATTTACAGTAAATGAACCTTTGCCATCACGCTTTAAAAATTCTTTGGTACCATCCAAAGGGTCAACAAGAAAAAACTCTTCTGAAGTTTTTATTAAATGACTATCAGGATTTTCTTCTGAAACAATTGAAATATTAGGGAATAATTCCTTAATTTTAGAAAGCAAAATTTTTTCAGCTGCCTTATCGGCAATTGTAACGGGGCTTCCATCTTTTTTAATTTCAACCTCAGGATTTAAATTATAAATTTCCATAATCTTAATACCTGCATTTTTTACCGCAGGTAAAAGTTTTTCAATATCTATATTTTCTTTCATGTAAGTTAATATCTTAATTGGAGATTTACATTAAATATTAATTATTATTGTTATTATAGCAATTAATATCAACATGACTAATGCGGCCTTTCTGAAATAACTATTTCCTGAAGAATTAAAATATTTAGCACCTAGCCATGTAAATCCAATATAAATTGGAAAAGCAAATATGCTTATAATCAATAAATTAACTGTCATCATTCCATAAAAAAATTGAGTTAGTGTGGTTAATAAAGACATGCATCCCATTGTAATTATAATATTTGACCTGGTAATTTCAGCATCATCATTTCTTGCCATCAAAACTGTAACAAATGGCGGTCCGCCAACACCTGCTGCTCCATTAACAAGTCCAGAGAAGCACCCTCCAATAATCATTGTGAGCAAACTAATTTCACCTCTTGGTTTCCAACCACTGGCAAGTAGGGCAACCATTAAGATAACCATAACAGATATAACTATCCTTATGGTTTCAGGGTCTAAAGCAACAACAAAATAAAATCCTATAGGAATTGTTACAAGAAGAGCCAAAATCATTGGAAGTACAATTTTAACTTTACCTTTTTTAAGAGCAGGTGGCATCAAATACAACACTGTTGGGACTTCTACTAAATACATTATTACAAGCCCAACTGCTGGGGTAAGTATGCTAGATAGAATGGGGACCATAAGTAAAGCAGCGCCAAAACCAAGAAAACCTCTTAAAAATCCACCTAATGCAATTGCTACTACACAGCCAAGTATACCAAAGGTTGAAACATCTATGGGAATAAGATCAATCATAATGACAATTTTAATTATTTATAAAATATTATATTTTATTAGTTAAATAATTATATACTATTTGAATTAATAAACAGACAAAATAATTTATTTGTAAATTTAATTTATGAAACAATACACTAATAAAATTGAAATTTTATCTTCAGGAATAAAAATTCAAAATATTACAAAACTTGTCGAAAACAAAGTTTATGAATCTAAAATTAAAAACGGTTTGCTTAACTTGAGTATTTTGAATACAACCGCCTCTATAATTGTTCAAGAAAATGCTGATCCCGATGTAATGAGAGATATTGAGGTTTTTTTTAAAAACCTTGTTCCTATGAATGGAAATTATAACCATTTCATAGAGGGCCAAGATGACATGCCTGCTCATATAAAGTCTGTTCTAACAAATTCAAACATAACACTAAGTGTTATAGATTGTGAAATCCAGTTAGGAGTTTGGCAAGGTATTTATTTATTCGAACATAGAGAAGTAAAGAAGAATAGAATTATTTTTGTACATATTATGGGAAATTAATGAAAAATAAAATTTTTGAAAAAAGAATGAATATTTTAAAATCAAAACTTGATTTTAATAACATAGATTTAGCTATTATTACCGATGAAGATTCAATTTATTATTTTACTGGATACTATGATTACCTCCACATCGATTTTGGAAGACCGACAATTTTGCTTGTTTACAAAGAAAATGAAAGCCATCTTATAACACCTGAAATGGAAAAGCATATGGCTTGTGTGTCAGCTAGTGTAGATAAGATGAGTTTTTGGAATGATGGAAAAAATGATGAATGGAGGAGTTACTTATTAAGTGCTTTTGATAAAGTATCTACAATTTCATTCGAAAAAAATTCAATACCATCTCTAATCCACAATTATATAAAATCTCTTTTATCTGATCATATTTCTTTGGATATCATTCCTATAATTTCTGATATCAGAATGATAAAATCAGAAGAGGAACTAAATCTAGCTCGTCATGCAGGTGAGGTTGCTATTGCAATGATGAATGCAGGTAAGAATGCAATTTCCGTGGGTGTTGAAGAATATGAAGTAGCCTTAGCAACTTCTGCTGCTGGAACCAGAGTTGCTGCACAATTATTAAAAACATATTATAATGATACTAATATGTCTCCAAACACTCATTTTCTTCAGATAATGTCATCTGGGGAAAATATTTCAATGCCTCATCATAGAGCGTCAACAAAAAAAATTAAATTTGGTGACCCAGTTTTTTTATGTTTCTGTGGGATGACTAACTTTAATCGTTTTAAGCTTGGATTTGACCGTACATTTTGGCTTGGAGAAATTCAAAATACATATCAAAAAAAAATTTACGATTTAGCAATTAAAAGTCAATCTATTGCCTTATCATTATTGAAACCAGGTGCAGTTGCTGAAGACATTCACAAATCGTATGCAGAAGTAATTTCCGAAGCAGGATTTGACTATCCTTTTAGATGTGGTAGGGCCACTGGGTTTAGTTTTTTAGAAAAACCAGAAATTGTTTATGGTGATAAGACAATTATTAAGCCTGGAATGGTTTTGGCAATAGACGGGTCCATAACTTTAGATTCAAAATTTAGGGTTCAAGTAGGTGATAGTTTCATAGTTACAGACGATGGTTATGAGTGTATAACCCCATTTCCAAATAGTATAGATGATGTGATAATTAATGGATAAAATGCCAGTTTATATCAAAGACCTTGAATACTTATATAAAGAACTAAAAGTATTTAGAAGAGATTTACATAAATATCCTGAGTTAGGTTTCAAAGAAGTAAGAACATCTAAGAAGATATTTGATAAATTAAAAACTCTAGATTTGGAAGTACATGCTGGTATTGGAAAAACAGGATTAGTGGGTGTTCTTAAAAGAGGGACCAGTAATAAAAAAATAATGCTTAGGGCGGATATGGATGCACTGCCAATAATAGAAACAAGCAATAGTACACATGCATCAAAAAATTCTGGAGTAATGCACGCATGTGGGCATGATGGTCATACAACTATGTTATTAGGGGCAGCAAAACATCTATCACAGAAAAGCAATTTTTCAGGGACAGTATATTTTGTTTTTCAACCAAATGAAGAACATGGGCTCGGTGCAAAAGCAATGATAGATGATGGACTTTTTGAACGTTTCCCTGCCCAAGAAGTGTTTGGAATACATAATTTGCCTGGAGCACCATTAGGTGAAATTTCTTCAAGGCAAGGAGTGATTTGTGCAAGTGAAACGATTTTTGAAATTAACATTACAGGTAAGGGAGGTCATTCTTCCATGCCTCACTTGGGAGTAGATAGTATTTTAGTAGGTTCAGATATTGTAACAGCTATCCAAAAAATTCTTTCTAGAAAATTAAAACCTGGAACAGGATCAGTTATTTCTATTACAGAATTTATTACTGATGGATCAAGAAATATTTTGCCAGGAAATACATTATTAAAAGGGGATTTCAGGGCTTTCAACTCTATTGATAGAATAAATATTCAAAAAAATTTGAAACAAATTTGCAATGGAATATCAAAACTTCATAAGGTTAAAATTGAAGTAAAATTTAGAAATGACTTTACTGAAACTGTAAACTCAAAAAACCCTCTTTCAAAGTCATTTAAAGCTGCAAAAGACTTAGGTTTGAAAATAATTAAAAATCGAGAGCCAATACCCTTTTCAGAAGATTTTGCTCATTTTTCAAAAATAAAACCTGCTAGCTTCATTTTAATTGGTAATGGCACTGAAGGTAATTTTGCAAACCCTCTTCATGCATCAAGTTATGACTTTAATGATAACTTATTGGTCATTGGTGCGACTTTTTGGTCTAGATTAGTCGAGAACTATTTAAAAATTTAAAAATTATAATAAAGCTAACTATTTTTTTGCTTTAAATAGTTGGTCAAGTTTCTCTTCATAAGAATTATAGTCCAGAAAATCATATAACTCATTTCGAGTTTGCATCTTATCAATTACATTTTTTTGATGCCCATCAGAAATAAGCGATTGATATATATTTAAAGCAGCCTTACTCATAGCCCGAAAAGCACTTAGTGGATAGAGAACCATGTCTACACCAACAGATTTAAGTTGATCTAAATCAGTTAGTGGTGTTTTTCCAAATTCAGTCATGTTTGCAAGTATAGGAACCTTCACCTTGTCTTTAAACTCTTTGTAATAGTCTATATTTGTCATAGCCTCAGCAAATATTCCATCAGCACCCGCCTCAATATATTTCATCGATCTATCAATTGAACTTGCCATTCCTTCATTTGCAAATGCGTCAGTTCTAGCCATTATGAAAAAACTTTGGTCCTCTCTTGCATCTACACAAGCCTTGATTCTATCAACCATTTCCTCAGTTGAAACCATCTCTTTATTGGGTCTGTGACCACACCTTTTCTGTCCTACCTGATCTTCAATGTGAATGGCAGCAACGCCAGNTCTTGAAAGCTCTCTGATAGNTCTTGAAATATTAAAAGCACCACCCCATCCAGTATCTATGTCAACAAGTAATGGAGTATTTGTTNCNCCAGTTATTCTTTTAGAATCTTCNACAACATCNCCTAAACTAGTGATGCCCAAATCAGGAATGCCAAAAGATGCATTNGCTACTCCAGCACCAGATAAATAAATAGATTTATGACCAANTTTTTCTGCCATAACAGCACAATANGCATTAATGCAACCAACTATTTGAAGAGGNGTNTTTTGTTTTAAAAGNTCTCTGAAAACTTCNCCAGGNGTTTTATTATTANTCATTNNACATTCAACNTACTTTTTTTATGNANTCTATTANAANTTTTTCTTTTTTTATAGGNATAAAAATATCATCTTTGTTTACGAGAGGTTGAAAACTATGTTTATATTTTTTTANNATATAATTTTCAGCTTCTTNTGCTGNGTTTACTNNAGGNTTTTTAATATTAATTGAATTATTTTTTTGNATAATNTTACCATTAATTAATTCAAAAACAATATGATAATTTACCTTCCACATTTTTTGAGCTACTCTATAATTTTTATGAAATTAACTATTAATATATTAATAAAATGAACACATTTCAAAGTTTTGGTTGGGAAATTAATCCAAATTTGAATTTTAAAAATAAAAATTTTCCATCATTAAATGAAGATATTAATACAGATTGGTTAATAATTGGTGGTGGTCTAACTGGCCTATCAGCTTTAAACCAGTTAAAAAAATATAATATAACCGACAAAGTGATCATGGTGGATGCGGGACGAATTGGACAAGGTTCAAGTTCTAGGAATTCAGGGTTTCTTGTAGACTCTACCCTGAACAATGGCGCAACTACTATATCAAACATTAAGGATTATAAACAGAAATATGCACTCAATTTAGCAGGTATTTCTGAGTTAAAAAATATGGTAACTGAAAATAATATTAGCTGTGACTGGACTGCTAAAGGCAAATATCATGCTGCTGCAAATAATAATGAGTTTTATAAACTTAGAAAGTTTCGTGGCCTTTTAAGTGAAGTTGGTATTGATTTTGATGAGTATCATCAAGAGGAATTATTAAACTTATTAGGAACAAATTTTTATAAATATGCCATAAAAACATCTGGTGGAATATTGCTTAACCCTCAAAAACTATTACAAGGTCTTTTTTTCAAAATATGCAAAAATTCTAATATTTATGAGGATACTAAAATAGTAAATTTTTTTATTGATCGTGAGCCACAAGCTCTCACATCAAGGGGTTTTAAAATTAAAGCAAAAAAAATTATAATTGCAACTAATGCTTGGTTGCCAGAATTGAAAATAAAAAAAAATCGTTCAATACCACTAATTTTAACATCCAGTATAACAAGGCCCTTGACGAGTAAAGAGTGTTCTGAAATTGGCAACCCAAAGCCTTGGGGGGTCTTGTCTGTTAAGCCAACTGGTGCAACAGTAAGATATACAAATGATCATCGTATAATGATCAGAAATACTAGTGAGCCTTTATTAAATTCTAAAATAAATTTTAAAAAATGCATTGAGAAACATAAAGAAGGTTTTCTGAAAAGGTTTCCTACATTTTGTAATATTGACTTTGAAAATTCTTGGAGTGGTCTCATATCTGTTTCTAGAAATGGGAAGCCAGTTTTTGGAAAACTAAATGACAAGGTTTATTATGCAGGTGTCTATAACGGTGGTGGGCTTGGATTGAGTGTTCTTTTCGGTGCTGCAATGATAGATTCTGCACTAAAAGTTAATAATACTAGGCTGAACATAGTAAGTAATTTTCCTCAGGCTAATAATCTTCCTCCATTCCCGAAATTGGCTGCTTACTTAAGAATAAAACTAGATCAAATATTTGGATCAAATGAGGCATGATTAATTAATAAATAAGTTATATAATATATTGTAAATATTGAAAAAAATATATTTTAACAAATTATAGTTAATATAATAAATTGTATTAATTATTTTTAGTGTATGAATCAAAATTCAAAATAAAATAACCTCCATAAAATTTAGATTTTTGTAGTTTACTAAAATTATCTGATGTATAATCATATTTGACTTAAATTTTTTAGAAATTTTCAAAGAAATGAATAATAAAAATCAACTCACTAAGACTAAAAATTCTAATCATAAAAAATTAATTGGTCAAAAAAACATTATTGGAGTGAGTATTATTATCATTTCAGGCTTAATAAGTTCTCCCTTTTCTTATGCGGGTCAGCCAAAGGCTGGAGATATAATTTCTAGTATGCCTGCAGATAGATCATTATTGGATAAGTGGGGGCAGGCTACAAAACCAGTAAAAGAACCTTCTCAAGTTGACGAGAATATTACTGTTTTTGTAAAAAGATTTGAATTCAGAGGAAACACAAGGGTTAAATCTAGAGATTTACGACAAATTTTATCTAATTTTGTTAATAAGAATTTAAATTTCAATGATCTAGAGTTCGCAACATCATTGGTCAGTAAAGAATACAGATCGAGAGGTTTTTGGGCAATGGCTTATTTGCCTGAACAAGAACTAAATAAAGGTGCTGTACGTATTCAAATTTTAGAAGGAAAAATTGGTTCTGTTAAGTTTTTTGAAAATGAAAACGTTGATAAAAAACTGAATTTATCAAAAGAAAATGCAAAAAAGTATATTTTGAGAGGTCAGGCAGTAGGTGAAATGCTTGATGTTCCAAAACTAGAGGAATCAATCAAAAACTTGGATGATGTTCCAGGAATAACTGCCGCTGCATCACTTGTTGCAGGAATGGGGGCTGGAGAAACCAATATTGCTGTAAGTATGAGCAATACAGAACTTATTTCAGGATCTGTACGTCTAGATAACCATGGATCAAATTCTGCTGGAGATTCAAGGCTTTCAGGCTTATTTAACTTAGATGGGTTGTTCAATTTTGGTGATAGATTTTCTTTGTCGAGTTTAAAATCTCAAGGTATTACTTATACCTCTTTGGGATTTAATTTTCCTGTAAGCTTTGACGGAACAAGGGCAGATTTGAGTTACTCATTTCTAGATTATGAGCTGGGTAAACAGTTTAAAGATGTAGAAGCTGAAGGTACGGCGAATAATTATGCTTTTAAATTATTTAAAAAGCTTCCAAAATTTGGGAAAATTAATTTAACAACTGGTTTTTCTTTAACGCACAAAAAACTCCAGGATAAAACACTGGCAGGAGTAAGCGCTGATAAAACAGTTGATGTAGCAAGTATAGATCTAAATTTTGATGATGGTTCTCCGGGATTAAATGTCAATTTTGGTAATATTTCTCTTAAAAGAGGTAATTTAAACCTATCTGGTAATAAAACTGATCTTTCAATGGATAGTCAAACGGCAAACAGACACGGTGATTTTTCAAAAATTGAATATAGTCTAGGCCGACTTCAACGGGTTGGTGAAAAAAATTATGTAAATATTGCAATTAATGGACAGGTTTCTTTTGATAATTTAGACTCATCGGAAAAGTTCTCATTGGGAGGCCCATCTGGGGTGAGAGCCTATCCAACAGGTGAGGGAATGGGTGATACAGGAGCTGTTTTAAGAACAGAAATAAGGAGGAATTTTTCTAATAATTGGCAGGGCTTGATATTTTATGACCACGGGGCAACAACATTGCATAACAGAGTATGGAATAATTGGAATTCAGAAAATGAAAACTTAGAAAATAGTTATCAACTCAAAGGGGCGGGAATTGGGCTTAATTTAATCAATTCTGATGATTATGATTTTGGATTTTACGCTGGAAGGCGAATGGATAAAAACCCTGGAAGTAGCAATAATGGTAATGATGGAGATGGTACTCTAAAAAAGCTAAGATTCTGGCTGTTCTTCAACCGTAAATTTTAAAAAATCATAAGTATTTTATTTTCAAAAGCCTCCACTAATTACAAACTTTCACAATTTGTGAACATAAACGTTTAATTTCTATTCAGTCCGATAAGTTAAGTTGTTTTATAAAACTCATCTAATTGTATAAAAGTTACCCTAATCGAATCGATGTGATTCAAGCTACACAATTAAAAATTTTGATGCGAGAAACTGCTGGTGAAAACAGAAATTTCAAACTTTTTGAAATAATTTTTTAAAGAATCGAAAGAGTCAGTTTTCGATTTATGAGTCAATCTTCACCAGAATAAAAATTCAAAGTAAAATCCAAAGTTTTTTACCCGTAGGGTAAAAAAAATTTTTTGGGAATGAATTACTCTTTTTCAAAAAANATTAGATNAANTTTTTTATTTTTTTNGACGGGTTTTGAGTTGAAAGTTCACAAGCTTAAAAAAGAGGAATTAAAAAGTTATTTTTTGAGTCNCTCTCTGATCTCAAGATCCTTTTTCCGTTTGAATTTAATTTTATTCCTAACAGTTTTTAANTTTTTTCTCTTTGCTGAAGAGATATCGATATCNTCATTACCTTCAAACGGNACACTTATCGATGGCTCTGCTGANATAAAGTCATTNTTAGGNAAAATGGAGATTAATCAAACAACTGAAAAAACAATTATTGGTTGGGANACNTTTAANNTTGGATCAAANGCTGAGGTNAACTTCAATCAACCTTCATCTCAATCTATTTCGTTGAATAAGGTTAGATCAGCTGATCCATCAAAAATTTATGGNCAGTTAACCTCAAATGGACAGGTNTTTCTNCAAAGTCCTGGTGGAGTGATTTTTGGAAAGGATGCAAAGGTTGATGTTGGNGGNCTTGTTGCCTCNACAATGGANATAAATGANGANGATTTNAATTCTCAAAGTNTAAAATTTTCNNCAAACACAAAAGGCAAAATTGTAAACAAAGGAAAAATTCANGGTGATTATGTNGCTTTAATGGCAACTGATGTAAANAATGATGGNACTATTGAAGCACGATTGGGATCNGTGGCTTTAGTTAGTGGTGATAANGCTGAGTTATCTTTTGGTNAGGGTGGAACANTATCTGTTACAGTNAGGGCAAGCAATTTAGAAAATACAATTGAAAATACTGGNGGAATTTNTGCTGAAAACGGATCGGTCATNTTAAAAGCTTCAGCTGTCCANGACNTGGTAGANCAAACAATAGCATCACCGGCTCCTGCAAAAAAGTTGGTAAGTGAAAATGGTGTTATCAGGCTTATTGGAAATTCAGGAAAGATAAATTCACGAATTGTATCAATTGATGCAGGAGACAATGGAGGTGTCCAGCTNGCTGGAGAGGTTACAGCTAAAACAAANGNAGATAAAAAAGCNCTGATAGCAATTACTGGTAANGAANTTGTTATTGAAGGTAANGCAAAACTCTCTGCAAAGTCAGATACTTCTGGAGGAAAAATATTAATTGGNGGTGACTGGCAAGGTAAGGAAGGAACAAGGCAAGCANTTTATACCTCTGTCAAAAAAGGTGCTTTGGTTGATGCCAGTGCTNAACAAATCGGCAATGGTGGAACAGTCGTNGTTTGGTCTGATATTAAAAATCCTNAATCTAAAACTTTAGCTCAAGGGACTTTNTTAGCAAAAGGGGGCTCAANTTCTGGTGATGGTGGTAAGATAGAAACCTCAGGCTACCAACTGATTACAAAAGGCATAAAAACATCCGTAAAATCANTGCATGGGAAGTCTGGTGAGTGGTTGTTAGATCCATTTAACATTGTAATTGGTTCTTCTGNAACAGGCACTGCNTTTAGTGATANTGATCCAGGTGATGATACATACACATCNAATNCTACAAGTGAAGTTTTAGCGAGTGATATTAGTACAGCTCTGACAAATGGAGACGTCACAATTCAAACAGGTGGTTCTACTGGTGACGGAAATGGTGATGGTGATATAATTGTNAATGCTGCAATAGCAAAATCCAGTGGCAGTGACAGCACTTTAACTTTAAAAGCTCATAACGATGTCACAGTCAATTCAACCATTTCCTCCAGCAATAACGATCTAGATCTNGTTTTTTGGAGTGACAGTGACGCAAATGGAAGTGGGGGTGTCAATCTTAANNATGATTTNTCAACTAATGGGGGTTACGTATGGATGGGAGGAGGAAGTGGAAGTACTACTTGGCAAGGATTAACNGTAGGAAACGGAAATTCTGAAGATATTAACCTTGCAGCTAATGTGACTACTGGTCAAGCGTGGCAAAAATACAATGGACCGGTTGTTATAACAGGTGGAGACCGAACNCTTACGACAAATACAAANAATAGAGTGAACTTTTCAAGNACTATCAATAGTGATGGNACAGCTAGAGGGCTTACAATTAATACAAGCACNGGTTCTTCAGGTCAGGTTAATTTAAATGCANCTGTTGGTGGNACAAANCCGNTAAGTAGTCTTACTGTTACAACTGGGGCTTTGACATCTGANGCCATTAAACTAAACGGAGCTCTGACTGTAAACAATTCAACAACNAGCACTATTTCTGGAGCAATCACAGATGGAGCAAGNGCNGCAANNCTTGTNAANNCNCAANGCGGNATATTAACATTGAGCGGCAATAATACCTTTACAGGTTCAACTGCAGTCAACACTGGAACCCTGAAAATTGTTAACAATGATCCAACAACATATTTATCAGCAACATCAGGCATAACAGGCAATGGAAGTTTGACGATTGAGTCAGCAGGTAGTAATTTTTCTTCAGCTATATCAACAACCAAATTAGCTGGTAATTTCGCTTTACTCACAGTGGGTAAAACTGGAAATTCACAAACGATAAACATTTCAAATGACATCACAACTACTGGTGATCAAAGGTATAATGGACCTGTTGTATTGTCTGGTGGTGACAGAACACTAACAACGGGTACAAGCAATGATGATATATTTTTTGAAAGTACTGTCGATAGTGATGGCACGGCAAGGTCTCTTACAGTATCAGCTGGGACATCATCAGGCGGAGAAATTGTATTTTCGGGCGCTGTAGGTGGAAACAGTGAATTATCAGGTTTAACTTCTGATTCAAAACTTTTCAAAGCAAGCTCAAATATTACATTAGCGGGGTTACTGGATGTTGATATTTACGGTAATTCACAAAGTTCAAATTACGGTATTGCAGGTGGGATATTAGATGGAACTTCACCTGCAAGTTTTTCAAAAGGGGGTGGTAGTAATAGATGGCTAGAGCTTTATGGAAATAACAATTACACAGGAGCAACAACTATAAAATCTGGTTATCTCAGATTAACAAATGATAGTCCGCATTCTTTTTTAAATAACACAACCATTACAGGACCAGGGCATATACAAATTAGACCATCAAACACAGACTTCAGTTCAACACTATCAATGTCAAATATTAATTTTACAGGGACATTAATAAACAAACTTTATCTTGGAAGATCAACAACAAATACAAAATTTGTCTTAGATGAGGATATGTCAATAGGCGATGAATTACATATATATATGCCAGTTGAAGTAAACGGGGGTGACAGAAGTATAACTGCTACAAATGATAGCATTAGATTCTATCAGACTATCAATAGTGATACTAGTACTAGGACATTAACATTAGACTCAGGAAATGGTGACTTACGGATAGATGGTTCAGTTGGTAATAGTGCACCACTGAATAACATAAATATAACATCGGATCAGTTAACCGCTGGAGCGATCACGCTTAATGGTGCCTTGACGGCAACGCTTGGTGGATCGAGTACGATATCTGGTGTGA
>NYVQ01000008.1 GCA_002684695.1 SAR116 cluster bacterium
TAACAGGTTGCAAACGGCAAAGAAAGAAATAGCTGTGTGCCTGTCTCTTGGTATTACTTGAGTTGAAATTGGTTCAACCTCAAGTCCCATTTGTTTTGCAACATGTCTTTCAACCTCAGGGCTGATATTTGCAAATGTTCCTACTGCACCTGAAACAGCGCAAACAGCTATTTCTTTCTTTGCCGTTTGCAATCTGTGAAGTGATCGTTCAAATTCAGCAAAGAAACCAGCTAATTTTAATCCAAAAGTAGTTGGTTCAGCGTGTATGCCATGACTTCGGCCGATACAAATTGAGTATTTGTGCTCAAAGGCTCTCTTTTTGATAGATGAAAGTAATTTTTCAACTCCTTCAATTAATAATTCACTGGACTGCTTCATTTGAATAGAGAGAGCGGTATCCAAGACATCTGAAGAAGTCATGCCTTGATGCAAGAAACGGGCTTCAGGTCCAATGTGCTCACTCAAATTAGTCAGGAATGCGATTACATCATGCTTTGTTTCTTTTTCAATTTCAGCAATTCTACTAATTTCAAATTTTCCAAGCTCCCAAATCTTTTTTGCAGCTTCTTTTGGAATAGTACCCTGATTTGCCATGCCATCAGCTGCGTGAGCTTCTATTTCAAACCAAATTTTAAACTTATTTTCTTCATCCCAAATTGTTTTCATCGCGGGACGTGAGTATCGAGGGATCATTGCATTCCTTTATGAATAAATTATGAAAATTTATTTTAATATTGAAGTTTTTTTATGCAAGAGTTAGATTGAATTTGCAATTTTTTTATATTTAAATATGGCTTTATCAAGATTACTCTTTATGGCAGCTAAGATNGTTGCAACNAATCCTACAGTCCGAAAGGAAGTCCAGAANGCTGCTGAGAAATCGTATNCTAAAGCCAANCCNTACATTAAAAAGGCNAATGAAAACCTTAAAGAAGCTGCCAATGAAGCCGCACAAACAATCTCCACCAAAAGAAAATATNTCTAAATTTATGGGTGCATTTGTAGGATCCATAAAGAAAAAAATGGATANAAATTAATANAGATTNNAATCNAANATTNTTTTAATAAATTTANTATTAAAAANATTACTATAAATCGTANGGTGGAAAATNATATTTCCTTTTTGACAANGTAAATATTTCTGCACCCTCNTCAGTAATTCCTATAGAATGTTCAAATTGGGCAGAAAGAGATCTATCTCTGGTTACTGCAGTCCATCCATCTGATAAAATTTTAGTTGCNTATCCACCTGCATTAATCATTGGCTCTATGGTGAANATCATTCCAGNNTCTAGTTTGATCCCTTCACCGGGNNTTCCAAAGTGAAGTACAGACGGNGGGCAATGAAAAACNTGACCAAGCCCATGTCCNGTNAAGTCCCTGACAACTGAAAANCTCTCTTTTTCAGCAAGTGACTGTATTGCATGGCCTACATCGCCTAGTGTNGCGCCTGGTTTTGATGCCTCGATACCTNTCATTAGGCACTGGTAAGTAATGTCACANAGTCTTTTTGCTTTGACAGTAGGNTTTCCAGCAAAAAACATTCTGCTTGTGTCACCGTACCATCCATCNAGTATGACCGTNACATCAATATTTAATATATCTCCNGATTTTAATATTTTGTCACCGGGTATNCCATGACANACGACATGNTTAACAGAAATACATGTTGATTTAGGAAAGCCCTTATAATTTAGNGGAGCAGGCGTTGCCCCTTTGCTGATAATATACTTGTGAGCCAGGTCATCTAAAAAGCCNGTAGTAACTTTTGGTGCAACAAATGGNGTTAAGTAATCCAAAACGTCCGAAGCTAACTGACCTGCTTTTCTCATGCTCTCAAAATCAGAGGGACTATGAAGTTTTATAGAGTGATTATTCATAAAATATTAAGGNACTTAAATTAGCTTTAGTTGCTTTGACAGTTTTATTTCCTTATGTGAAATATCACAACCCCAAACTTCAATTTCAACACCTGTTTCAACTGCATCNNTAAAATTTTGTAAGTAAACTGGATCTATGTCTCNTGCAATTGCAAANTTTTCGCAGTCTGTTCTTTGCACCACGTAAAGCATCATACACCTATACCCTTTTGAAATTGCAAGAGATAAATGCTTCAAATGCTTAGAGCCTCTGTCTGTAACAGAGTCTGGAAATTCAGCCAAACCTATACGATCATTCACATTGCGTCTTAGNTGGACATTTTTAACTTCTACAATACATGGCCTTTTATCCAATCCGGTTAATAAAAAATCATAGCGGATNCCTTTTTCGTAATTAAACTCTGGTTTAAACTCTGAGTAGTTACTNAGATTNGGTATGATTTGGTTTTGTAATGCTTCAGCTACTAATTTATTNGGATACTGAGTATTAACACCAACCCAAGATTCACATTGTCTAACGAATTCCAGTGTATACTTTAATTTTCTTTTAGCATTGTCAGTTGTCGAAAATAAAACATCTTGGCCTTGCTGGTTAAGACCAGTCATGCTCCCTGGATTTGGGCAGTGAGCTGTAATAATATTATTCTCATATTCTAAATCAGCAAAAAATCTTTTATAGCGTTTAATAAGCTTTCCTGACTTTAAAGTTTGTGATAATTGCATTTGTCAGATCCTTGTATTTATTGAAACTTAGTGGAGAATTAATTGACAATCAATACTCAACCAACAGCAATTATGCTAGTGATTGGAAATGAGGTTTTATCTGGAAGGACAAAAGATAAAAACATAGGCTGGGTAGCTGAACAATTGACCAATCATGGCATCAAATTGGTTGAGGCAAGAATAATAATGGATGACCATGATACTATTGTTGAAACAATAAGAAAACTATCAAAGGAAGTGGAATACGTATTTACTTCAGGTGGTATTGGCCCAACGCATGACGACATTACAACAAGCGCAGTTGCTAAAGCATTTAACGTCCCTGTTTTGAGAAATGAAGAAGCATTGAGAAGGCTAAAAAATCATTATAAGGGAACTGGGATAGAATTAAACTCAGCTAGATTAAAAATGGCTGATATTCCAGAAGGAGCGTTACTCATTGATAATCCTGTGAGTGCAGCGCCAGGTTTCAATATAGAAAATGTATTTGTTATGGCAGGTGTCCCAAAAATTATGCAGGCAATGCTTGACGGTATTCTAAAAAATATAAAGAGCGGTTCAAAAATGGTTTCAATTTCTATTGCATGTAAAATAGGAGAAGGGAATTTGGCTCAAGAACTCCAGAATATAGAAAACGCAGATGATAATATAGAAATTGGATGCTACCCATGGTTTAAGTCAGGTGTCATAGGAACTAATATTGTCGTCAGATCGCTGAATAAAGACAGTTGCCAGAGGGCTTCAATTAAAGTTAAAAACTTCATTAAAACTTTTGGTGAAACACCAGAAATAATAGAGTAAATACTACTTCATCTTTTAAATTTAGGTAATGATCCCTTTGATTTTCTAAAAATAGGTAATGATGATTTTCTTCCGTGAGTAAAAGTGTTTTTAAGATCAGATTTTTGTGTTCTTTTAATTTCCCAGGGAGAGCTTAAGCTTTCATTAAATAAGGTTTTATTTTTATTTTTCAAAATTGGTGTGAGTATCATTCCAGCAAAAAAACCTCCAATATGTGCAAAGTATGCAACGCCACCACCAGATGAGGTGCTGTTAGAAAGTGAAAAAAACTGACCCATGATCCATATGCTCAANACGATCCATGCTGGAACATTAATTGTTCTGAATATTATTATTATCCACATAAAAACTTTTATATTTGCTTTAGGNTAGAGAATAAGGTAACTGCCTAAAACACCNGCGATTGCACCAGAAGCACCAACTATTGGAATTTCTGAACTNGGGTTTGAGTAGTATTGGAGAAGACTTCCTGNAATNGCGCAAATGACATAAAACAAGAAAAATTTCAATTTTCCCATACTGTCTTCNACATTATCACCNAAAATATATANATAGAGCATATTTCCTAAAATGTGCATCCATCCTGCATGCAAAAATGCTGAGGTAATTAGTGTNAANATNGGGTCTAAGGATGTTAATTTACTTACAATGTAATAGTTATTTAAGTAGTCAGGNATGAAAGCGTATTTATAAATAAAATTTAATTCTGACCTNTGAGANAGATTAAATTGATAAATNAAAATTATAAAACATATTNNAATCAAAGCCCATGTNACTANNGGACGTTTTTTAGATGGGTTNTCATCATATAATGGAATAAAAAACATAAATACTTGCTAAATTAAGTGAATAAAAAAAATATCACAAAATTATAAAAACACAACATGTATGATTACATACACNTAACNTTTCAATATNTAGGTGATGTAAACTCTATAATTATCTGTTATTATTAGTTTTTTATTTGGATTAATAATGNTATGTCAAATTTTTATATAAATTCTGTNAAAAGAAAGATGAAGTTTCAAAGACTTGATTTACAAAATCTTCAAAATGATGAAGTTTCAGAACTCAACAAGTTATCACCTCAAGATGAAATAAGGCAGGACGAGAGTAATTTGAGAGATGAAACTATTTCAAATCTTAAATTGAAACTCCATAACAATTTCTCTCANATTTTAGGTGACGATATTAAAGATGCAAATGATGTTATTNATAAAATATCAGATATCCCAAAAGAGACAGATATCAATAATAAAAGTTATTTAAATGAAGCTCAGTCNAGTTTGGACCAGATTCAAAAATTAGTAGGTTTGGACACTAACNAATCAAATTCAAATGATTTAGATGAAACATCTCCAGATAAACTGATGAATTTTATCAGTGAATTAAGAATTCTTACTGAAAAGAGGTCTCAAATTAAAAGCAATTTACAACAGGTAGATGAGTCACTTCTTAAATTGCAAGAGAAAATTTTTAAGCATAAGAAAGTATTCGAGGATAAAATCGCTCATTTAGAATCAATTAATGAAATTTATAATCAATCTGCAAAATTAGTCTCAAAAATAGTTAGTGAGGATACAAAATATGAACAGTTATAAAATAGCATTTCTAAACTCAAAAGGGGGTGTAGGAAAGTCTACACTTTGTATCCTTTCTGCATTAGGTCTTTCACAAACTAGATTTAATGGTAGAATAAAATTAATAGATACTGATAGTCAAAAAAGTTCTGTTTCAATTTTAAACGATATAAATTCTAAGATTGAATTAGACTACATTCCTTTTAACCATGCTTCTCCTAACTTAGGAGTTAGCCTTTTAGATCAAAAATTAAAAGCATTTACGCGAGAAGAAGAAATAATTTTAATTGATACAATGGCTCACCCTCCAAGGCAGCTTGTGAATTGTATTATGCAATGCAATGCTATTTTAATACCATGCAATTTAAGTGAAATTGAAATTAGAGCTACTATTGAATTTGTTAAAACACTTGACGGGCTTAAAAAGGTTAGAGGTGGGGGATCGCCTCATCTCGTTATTATGCCTAATAAAGTACCTGCAAATCAATTGCACATAGATCAATTAACATCTGCACTTTCTGATGTTGATGTTATAATAGGGCCAACAATTTCAGATATAGCCATATTAAAAAATGATCTTGTTAACGTTAGAAGTAAGATTACCAAACTACCCCAAAAATTTAAAAATCAATANTTAGGATTTAGAGATTTTATTTATAAAGCACTTGTTNAAAAAGAAATTGATAGACTGATACAAGATCAAGAAGCNGAAGATAGTAACTCAGAAAATGTTATACCAATTTCAAAAAATATATAAATTTANTAATTGTAACTTTATCCTTTAACTTAATAATATATCTTGCCTTTAAAACAGCTCTNAAGTTAGTNATTANTTATGAATATTTTTGGGAGGAANAAATGGCTAGACTGCAATCTTTTAATTTTCAAAAATGGATTGACGATAATCAACAGTACCTTAAACCACCTGTTGGCAACCAAAAAGTGTTTAAAGAAGCTGACCTAATGGTTACTGTAGTTGGAGGNCCCAATAAAAGAACAGACTACCATGATGACCCAGTTGAAGAATTTTTTTATCAACTTAAAGGTGATATGTTATTGAAGTTATTTGATGGTAATGAGTTTTATGATGTTCCTATAAGGGAAGGNGACATTTTTTTATTGCCAGCTCACGTTAGGCATTCCCCTCAGCGTCCTCAAGAAGGTTCAATAGGTTTAGTAATTGAACCTGCAAGACCTGAAGGTTTACTTGATGCCCTGGAATGGTATTGTTTTAAGTGTGGTGGATTAGTGTTTAGAGATGAAATCGACCTTGTTTCAATCGTTGATGATTTTCCGCCAATCTATGAAAAATTTTATAATTCTGTAGATATTAGAACATGCAAGTCATGTGGTGAAGTGCATCCAGGCAAAGAGCCTCCTCCTGAATGGGTCAAACTCTAATAAATTAATGAAATACTCAAAAAAAGAAGCTAAAGAGTATGCTTTTCAAAANATGAAAGGAATTTGGGCTGCTGCACTTAATCCTTTTGATGAAGAATTATCACTGGATGAGAGAGGTTTAAGATCAAATTTAAGACATTGGATAGATGANCTAGAAATAGATGGTTTTTTTGTAACTGGAAAGCAGGGTGAGTTTTTTTCAATGTCAATTGAGGAAAGGAAGAAAAGTTTTTTGATAGCTGTTGATGAGTGTTACGGAAAAGCACAAACAATAGTTTCTTGTTCNGATCAAAANTTTGATACTGTTATNGAATTAGGCAAATACGCTGAAAATATTGGTGCTGATTACATAGTAGTTCATGCACCNGTTTTGAATTTCGTTTNAGATAGAGCAGAGGTNTTAAAAAATTATTACTCTGAACTATCTTCTAAATTAAATATAGGTATTGCAATGTGGAGCCACCCTGATTCCGGATACCTNATGGAACCAGAGTTATGCAATGAAATAGCTAATNTTGAGAATATAGTTGCNATAAAATATTCTGTTCCAAGAGACATGTATAAAAAANTAACAACGTTAGCTAATGACCGAATTATTGTNAGNACTGCATCAGAAAGTGACTGGTACGAAAATATNGTTGAGTTAGATTGGAAACTTTATCTATGCTCTTCNCCTCCATTTTTAATTCAAACAAAAAATGATAAAAGAATGAAAAAATATACTGATTTAGCTTTTAATAAAAACTTTNAGGAAGCTAAAGTTGTTCGCGATAGTTTAGATACTGTTCGAAAAGCTTTTCATTCTTCAAANCCAGNAAGCAAACCTCATGCACATCAAAAATATTGGCAAGAGCTTTTAGGTCAAGTNGGTGGAAGAACTAGGTTTCCTAATTTAGAGCTTACNGATGAGGAGAAAAAAANNATNAANNANGCATTTAATGNTAGCGGCTTAATTAAATAAAGATTTATTTATGAATAATGGAATTTGGAAGACAAAAAAATTTCTTAAGACCGATAAACTGGAATGGGAAAAATTCTCTGCCTCAGATAGGGATAGGGAGTACTCTCCAAGCTCAATGATAGGGGGGAATTATAAACCTTTTATTTATGAGTATGAAAGTCAAAGCCGAACTGCGCGTGCCCATACTCAGTCAAAGATTTATCAATATGGAATTCAAAAAAATCAAGTTATTGAAGTAACAAAAATAAGTCGACCCAAGTCAAATGTTTTAAATCCAATCTTAGTATTTATTCATGGTGGCTACTGGCAAGAACTGTCAATACGAGACTCCTTTTTCCCTTCATTTGAAGCAGCAAAAAATGGTGTAGGTTACGCTGCCATTGAATACTCTTTGGCACCCAAAGTATCAATTGATGAAATAGTAGAAGAATGCAAAAATGCTATTGAATGGTTGTTTATGAATGCCAGTGATTTAGGTTATGATAATAAAAAAATTATTTTAGCAGGTAGTTCTGCAGGAGCTCATTTAGTTGCCATGTGTGTTTTGGATAAACTTAAAATAAAAATTTTAGGTAACATTTTGGTTTCTGGAATATATGATATTGAGCCTTTAATAGATACTTCAATTGATGAGGCGCTTTCCTTAAGTAAGGATGAAGCATACAGAAACAGTCCACTTAATTTTAGTTTAAAAAACTTCCCCCCTACAATTGTTGCTTGGGGAGAGAATGAAACTGAACAATTCAAAAAACAAAGCAAAATTCTTGTTAATAAATTGATTGATGAAGGTGTTCCTGTTAGATCATTGGAGGTAATAGGTAAGAACCATTTTGATATTATTTTAGACTTAGCTAATTTTGACAAAAAACTTGGTAATGAATTAAAAATATTATTGGATATGCAAAGTTAGATCTATGCCAGATTATAAACCAAAATTTCCAAATATTGTAGATATTACAAAAGTCAACAACTCACCACTTCCAAGAGAAATGGACTTATCAAATGACGAAAGTCGATTTAAAACCTCAAAAAAGACTTACGGGTCACCTTTGACTGAATATAAAGGATTGTCGAATCCCTATATTGATTATCAAAGTATAGACCTTTTATTGTCACTTCAACATCCTAGGTCTAAAGGTTACGATGAGATGTGTTTTTATATTGTGGGTCAAGTAAAAGAAATACTATACAAAGGGCTGCATTTTGAACTTTATAATGCAAGAGAACAAATAAAAGAAAATAATATAAATAATACAATTACAATTCTTGAAAGAGCTATTTGCTTTATCAAATATATTGCGGATACATGGAATATATTGTCAACAATTAAGCCAGAAGGCTTCAATGAATTTAGAGATTTTCTAGGCACTGCATCTGGACAATTATCATTTATGTATCGCCATGTAGAATTTATTCTTGGAAATAAAAGCGTTAAAATGGCTTCCGCTCACAAAAATGTTCCTCATGTATGGCCTGAAATAAAAAAATCACTTGAAACACCAAGTCTATATGATGAAGTAATTTTTTATCTTAATAGGAGGGGGTATAAAATCTCACAAAAAGCAATTAAAAGAGATTGGACTAAAACTTATAGAAGTCAAAATTCTGTAAAAGATGCATGGCTTTCAATCTATAAAAAGTCTTCAAGCAAGAACTCTGAATACCTTTTAGCTGAAACATTAATCTCTTTTGATGAACAATTTTCAATTTATAGGTGGCGTCACTTTACACTCGTAAAAAAAATAATTGGTTACAAATCAGGAACTGGTGGATCCTCTGGTGTAGAATGGTTAGAAAAAGTAACTAGTCATCACTTTTTTCCGGAGTTATGGGAACTAAGAAATGATTTATAACCGAGGTGTTNCCTATGNCTAATTTTGCGCAGTTTAAAGATTTATTTTCAATACCNAAAGGTACTNTTTACTTNTGTGGAAATTCATTAGGCCCCCCTCTAAAATCCATGACAAAAGAAATAAAAACCTTTTTAGAGGATGAATGGNCAAAAGAACTTGTTAAAGGTTGGAATTCNAAAGGNTGGTTNTCNCAAGCTAAAANTATAGGCAATCAAATATCAAAAATTGTNGGNGCNCCAANGAATTCAATTATNGTAGGTGACACACTCTCAACTCAAGTNTTTCAAGCNTTAACNTCNGCTCTTAAACTAAATAGTAAGCGTAAGTATATTTTAACAGACAATGGAAATTTCCCTGCAGATNTTTACATAGCNCANGGNCTTTTAAAGTTATTCAAAGATAAATATGAAATTAAGATAGTTGANCCCGAAAAAGTAATTGAAACAATTNATGAAGATGTAGCAGTTGTTATGTTAACTCAAGTTGATTACAGAACCAGNAGNCTCCATGACATGAANAAGNTCACAGAGATTGCNCANAAGTTTGGTGNNCTGACTGTCTGGGATCTAGCACACAGTGCTGGTGTTCTACCAATAAGTCTTGAANANACAAAAGCTGATTTTGCNGTTGGTTGTACGTATAAATATTTAAATGGTGGTCCTGGTTCACCTGCTTTTATATACGTAGCCCCTAAATACATTAATGAAGTTGAACCTGCTTTATTTGGTTGGCATGGTCATAAATCACCATTCGATTTTANTTTNAATTATGAAGCCTCTATGGGCATTGACAAAATGAGAATAGGTTCGCCATCNATTATTTCATTTTCTGCACTGAGGCATTCACTTGATATTTGGGAGGACATAGATCTAAGTGAATTAAGAAAGCGTTCCATAGTCTTATCTGAACTTTTTATTTCTGAATTAGATAAATTATCTTTAAACTTTAAGTTGGCTTGTCCTCGAGATCCTAATAAGAGAGGAGGCCAAATATCATATATATGTGAAAACGGTTATGAATTCATGCAGGCTTTTATTGAAAAAAAACTAATAGGTGATTTTAGAGCTCCAAATCTAATTAGGTTTGGTTTCTCTCCACTCTATTTGGATGAAAATGATATTTTGAAAGCAATTAAAATTATTGATCAAGTATCAAAAAATGAACTTTGGAAAAATTATAAAAATATTAATAGAAAAACTGTTACGTAACTAATTATGTTTATCAAAAAAAATCTTAAGTATGAAAAAATTCCAGTTCCTGATAAGGTGTCCTTATCAGATGAGAAAATGAAAATTTCTATAAATAACTTTTCAGATTTTATGCTTAAAAGGCATACAATCCGTGATTTTTCTCAAAGACATGTGGACATTGAAATTATAAAAAAAGCTATTCTAGTAGCTGGGTCAGCTCCAAGTGGAGCTAATCACCAACCGTGGCATTTTACAGCTATTTCTAATCCCGAGGTTAAAAGAAAAATAAGGAAGGCTGCCGAAATTGAAGAGGAAAAATTTTATTCGGGAGGCGCCAGTGATGAGTGGATTAAGGCGCTCGAGCCAATTGGAACAAATGCAAACAAACCACATTTAGAAATTGCCCCATGGTTAATTATTGTTTTTGCTGAAAGATTTGGAACTTTTGATGATGGTACAAAATATAAAAACTATTACGTTCCAGAAAGCGTTGGAATTGCTACTGGATTTCTAATTACAGCTCTTCATAACGCTGGACTATCTGTTTTAACACATACACCAAACCCAATGAATTTTTTAAATAACCTTTGCAGCAGACCAAAAAGCAATAAGCCTGTCATGATACTTACTGTTGGCCATGCTTCAGGAAAAGCTACTGTTCCTCAAGTTGCAAAAATTAAAAAACCTTTAAATGAAATTTTATCCTTATTGGAATAATTTATTTGTTGAGAATTAATTTATTGTATCTTTAGCTAATCTCAAAGAAAGAGGTGTTTCCTTTACTGGTAAATGTATTATTGCAGAAAAAGCACCAACACCAATTCCGATCCACCAAACTAAATTATAATTGCCAAAGGTATCGTAAAGGCTTCCACCTAGCCAAATTCCTACAAATGAACCTATTTGATGTGAAAGAAAGATTATACCATACAACGTGCCCATATATTGTATTCCATAAATATACCCTATTACACCAGAAGTTAACGGAACTGTAGCTAACCATAAACCGCCCATGACTATTGAAAAAATTATTACACTCTCAACTGTAATAGGAAATATTATAAAAGCAATTGAAGCAATTGTTCGCCCTAAATAAATAGTAGAAAGCAAATATTTTTTTGTATAATTTTTGCCTAAGTAACCTGCAGTAATTGCACCAATAATATTAAAAAGACCAATAACAGCTATTGAAAAAGCGCCCAAAGTTGAAGTTGTATTTACTCCTAAAGACCTTATTAGACTATTTGGTGGTATTGATGCACATGCTTCAGTAATAAAAGCTGGAAAGTGNGCAGTTATAAAACCAAGTTGAAAACCACAAGAAAAGAAACCTAAAAATAACATNGAAAAAGTGGGGTCTTTNATGGCTTTAAANAAAACATCNGATAAGTTNTCATTAATCTCAATANTATTTGCTTTNTTNTCNGGTTTAATGGCTAAAAGACAAATTAATGTNGCTAAAACAACAATTGCTAATACAANCATAACTGATGACCAAGTCATTGTATTAAGCAAAGCGCTNGTGAAAGGTGGNCCTATTACNTGCCCAGCNGATCCAGCNGCAGTTGTTAANCCAAGAACAAGAGANCGTTTTTCTGGNGTTGNNGATCTTCCTACNACAGCTAAAATAGGNCCAAAACCTGTACCTGCAATTCCACANCCAATAANAATATTAAGCATTTGATGAGCTTCTGGNGTTACTGCATTACTGCTTATTAAAAGACCTATTGCATATAAAATAATACCTAACGATATAGCCTTTCTGTCACCAAACTTTTCAGCTAAAGCTCCAAAGAATGGTGTTGATATTCCCCATGCTAAATTTTGTATTGCTATTGCCATAGAGAATTCTGCTCTTGGCCATAAGAAGTCATCTGCTATTGGTATTTGAAATAAGCCAAATGACGATCTGATAGCAAAGCTAATTAATAGTATTAAGCTACCGCCAATTAGTACAGGAGTAAAAATTGAATTTTTTGTTTGCATAAAAAGTTAAGGTATAAGTGTTTTTATTATTTAATAAAGATAACTCATCAATTTATATAATTTAAAATTAATAAATATTAAACTAATTTTTTTTTAATTTATTTATGTTGTATAAAATTTATATATCTAATAAACAGATACAAATTTAATTACCAAAAAAAAGAAACATGACATTACGAGTTGGAATAAATGGTTTCGGGCGAATAGGACGAAATGTCCTAAGAGCTATTATTGAGTCAAAAAGAAAAGACATAAAAGTTGTCGCCATTAATAACAGATCTGCTCTCAAAGTATGTGCGCATCTTTTAAAATATGACTCAATTCACGGTGTTTTTCCTCATGATATAAGCGTTCAAGGAAAAAACCTTATTGTTGGTGATCAAAAAATTGCATTTTCAAAGAAAAAAACTTTAGATGGAATAAGATGGGACAAAAATAATGTTGATTTGGTCATGGAGTGTACAGGAAAATTTAATAGTGCTGAAGACTGTCAGCAGCATATCCTTTCTGGTGCAAGCAAGGTTTTAATTTCGGCTCCTGCAAAAGATGCAGATATCACAGTTGTATATGGTGTTAATGAGGAAAAGATTAATTCTAAACATAATATAATTTCAAATGCATCTTGTACAACAAATTGTTTGGCGCCTGTTGCAAAAGTTTTAAATGATCACTTTGGAATTGAAGAAGGGTTCATGACTACAGTTCACAGCTATACTGGTGACCAGCCAACAATTGATAGAGACCATAAAGATATTTACAGGGCAAGAGCTGCCGCTGTAAATATGATACCTACTTCTACAGGAGCTGCAAAAGCTGTTGGTCAAGTTCTTCCTGAATTAGAAGGTAAATTAAAGGGTGTAGCTGTTCGTGTTCCAACTTCAAACGTTTCCATGATAGATCTTACATTTACTTCAGTGAAAGAGACAACAGCTGAAGAAGTCAACGACGTTGTTAGAAAAGCCTGTAATAATGATAAATTAAGAAATGTTCTTAGCTATACAGATGAGAAGCTTGTATCTACAGATTTTTATCATAATCCCCACTCATCAATATTCCATACAGATCAAACATTTGTAACAGGAAAAAAATTAGTTAGAATACTGTCATGGTATGATAATGAATGGGGTTTTTCAAATAGAATGGCTGACACAGCATCAGAGATTTCAAAACACTTATAATTAAGTATTGATGAATTCATTATAAATATTCATAAAATATTTAGATGGTATAATTGTAACATATCGAGTAGGGTACTCATTACTTGGCTTGATTGAAAACCTATCTTTGACTGTTTCATTAGAAGTTCCTATTAAATTAATAGGATCCATATTGAGATTCTTTAAAGAGTATTTCAAACCCGAACTTTCCAAAAAAAGTTGATTTGAAAGGGGCCAAATCGATAACCTTGTTCCAGAAGGAATACTACATGACCATTCTCCCTTTACAAATATTACAGTATCTATTTCTCCAACTAATATTATTGCTCGGGCAACATTATGCTGGCAAATTGCTGTTAGTGATGCCAGAGTGTGGTCTAATCTCAGATCTAAGAAACCAAATCCTATGAACATCTTTGCTTTAATAGTATTCAAACATTTTTGCAAATCAGTAGAGTTCTGATCTTCAATGAAAATTGCTTTATGGTCTTTATTTTTCAAAATTTTAGAATCAATAGAATCCATATCACCAATGACAGATTCAAAATTTATTTGCTCATCTATTAAAATATTAGCGCCACTATCAGCAGCGTAAACAGAATGTTGATTTGAAATAGCCTTTAAAGTATTAAGTTTAACTTTACTGCCTCCAACTAAAATGACAGTTTCAAGATGATTAAAATGTTTCATACTTATTTATACTTGCCATATTAAAAATTTTATAGTTTAAATTAAATAACTCTTGGGGTGCTTAATAAGCTGAGAAAAACCCATTGAACCTGAACTAGTTAGTACTGGCGTAGGAAAGAGGAATTCAAAACTTATTGATTCCAAAATATCCTTTTCTAGTTGCTAATCAAATTATTTTTTGGAGCATCAAATGAAAAAAATATATATTTTAATCACTTTTCTAATAACAAACTTCATTTACGGTGAAACTACATTTGCAGATCAAAACAAACTTATTATTTATACATACGACAGTTTTGTTTCTGATTGGGGACCAGGACCTAAAATTGAAGAAGAATTTGAAAAAATCTGCGATTGCGATCTTGAGTTTGTAGGCATAGACTCATCCATTGGTATTCTTGGTCGATTGAAATTAGAGGCTGAGGAAACAAATGCTGATATTATTTTAGGGCTCGACAATAATCTTATTTCAACAGCAAAAAAAACAAATTTATTGGTTAAACATAAAATTAATCCCTTGAACCTCAACCTTCCTGTGGATTGGAATGATGAAGTTTTTTTACCTTTTGATTGGGGTCATTTTGCTTTTATTTATAATTCAGAAGATTTAATAACGTCACCAAAAAATTTTGATGAACTAATTAAACAAGATAATTCTCTTAGAATCATCATACAAGACCCTAGAACTTCAACACCTGGTCTTGGTTTACTCTTATGGGTTAAAGCTATTTATAAAGATAAAGCAGACGAAATTTGGAAAAAGTTGTCACCAAAAGTCGTAACTGTCACGAAAGGCTGGTCTGAAGCTTACGGCCTTTTTCTTGAAGGTGAGGGTGATCTTGTGTTATCCTATACAACATCACCTGCATATCATCAGATGGTTGAAAATGAGAAAAAATATAAAGCTGCAATCTTTGACCAAGGTCACTACTTACAAATTGAGGTTGCCGCTGTAACCAAAAAAGGAGCTCAATCAAAACTATCATTTGATTTTTTAGAATTTATGTTAAGTGATAAATTCCAAAGTGTAATACCTTCTACAAATTGGATGTACCCTGCCACAGATATAACGCTTCCTGATACATTCAAAAATCTTGATAAACCAAATATTTCACTACTGATGAAACCAGATGAAGTAGAAATTAATAGGAAAGAATGGATAAGTGAGTGGCGAAGAGCTTCGATACAATAACATTTAAATACCAAAATAAAGTTATAGATAACCTAGGTTTCTNTATAACTTTATTATTAATTTTTATAGTTATAGGGTCNATTTTATCACTTTTAATGAGTGGTTTNGGGCATTCTACAAGTTTTTTATCNAACAGAGAAATTTTTGAGATAGTAAAATTTACACTAATACANTCAANTATCTCAGTTTTAATTTCATTNTNTNTAGGAGTGTTCGTNGCCAAAATTTTGATAANTATNAAGTCTCGTNCTTTAAAAATATTNTTTCTATCTTTNAGCTCNGTTGCATTTGTAATACCAACAGTTGTTGCAGGTATCGGTATTATTAAAGTATGGGGTGGGAATGGATTATTAAATTATATAGAATTTATTTTTGGTTTTGGAGATAGGCAATTAGTTGTATTTGGTTTATTGGGTATTTTATTAGCACATGTTTTTTTTAATGCACCTCTTTTCCTAAGAGTATTTTATAGTTGTTTGGATTCAATACCTGAAAATTATTTAAAAAATTCAATGCAATTTAACTTAAAAGGTTTTTATTTTTTTAAATTGATCGAGTGGCCTTTTATTAAGCAGATTATACCTTTACTATGTGGAATTGTTTTCCTTCAATGTTTTACATCTTTTTCAATTATATTAATGCTTGGAGGAGGGCCATCTGCAAGTACACTCGAAGTAGCTATTTACACTGCAGTAAGGTATGACTTTGACCTAAACTCAGCAGCTAAATTAGCAACTATTCAACTACTTATATGTTTAATAATATTAATAATTTTGGATATTTTTCAAAAAAATGACTTTTCAAATATTCAAGTAAAAACTATTGCTAATAAATATCAAACCCCTAAAAGAAAAAGTTTTTTAAATTATTCCTTTACTGTAATTTTAATTTCTATTTATTTTATTATTGTTTTTTCACCTTTGGTTTTATTAATAATTGCTGGTGTAAATCCTGAACTAATAAGCATTTTAAAAAATCAAAAAATAATTAATGTTTTCTTGAATAGTATAGGCATAGCATTATGCTCTTCTTTCCTTTCTTTATTAGTGTCCTGGTTTATCTGCGAGGCGCGAACAAACTTAATAATTAAAAATAAATTTGGGAATAACAAAATTTTGTTACTTAAATTTTATAATTTTAGTATTTTGATGTATTTAGCTGTACCTGCTATTGTTATGGGGACTGGTTTGTTCATAATATTGAAAGGGTTTCTTAGTTACAGTTATTTTCCGGTATTGATTCTAATTTTTTCCAATGTGATGCTTTGCTTGCCTTTTACCGTAAATATCATTCAATCAAAGTCAATTTTTCTTAGAAGGAAGCATGATCTGCTTTGCTCATCTCTTGGAATTAGTGGAATGAATAGGTTTTTGAAAATTGATTTTCCTTCATTAAAACCTGTATTTGGGTTTTCATTAGGTATTTCAGCCTGCCTATCTTTAGGAGATTTGAGTGTGATAGCATTATTTGGAAGTCAAAATTTTCAAACCATACCATGGTTAATTTATCAGTATATGGCCTCTTACAAAATGAGTGAAGCAGCCTCAACTTCAACTTTATTAATTATTTTATGTTTTCTATTATTTTTTATTTTTTCCCGGATAGTAGGGGGAAAGAATGCTTAGTTTAAATAATGTTCAATTTAGTTGGTCAATCGAAGAAAAATTTGAATTTAATATTTCTATTAAAAAAGGTGAAGTAGTCACAATAGAAGGCCCAAGTGGTGTTGGAAAAAGTACTTTAATTAATTTAATTTCTGGTTTTTTGGTGCCTGAGAGAGGCGAAATCTTATGGCTCAATAAAAGGATTGATAATTTACAACCAAATGAAAGGCCAACTTCAACTATATTTCAAAATAATAATCTTTTTGAGCATTTGTCATGTTTTGACAATGTGTGTTTAGGCATATCTGCAAACCTTAAAATTTCTCCAAGAGAGAAGGAAAATATCACTAGCTTATTTAGTGAATTAGGAATAACCAAGATAATGGAAAGGATGCCCAATGAAATTTCAGGTGGTCAAGAAGCTAGAGTGTCTATAATAAGAGCTCTAATGACTAAGAAACCTATTCTTTTACTAGATGAGCCAGTTAGTTCACTAGACCAGGAGACAAGAGAAGAAACTTTGAAAGTTATCAAAAATACATCTGAGAAATATAACCTTACTTTGATTATCGTAAGCCATCATAGAGATGACAGGAGATTGTTAAACGCTAGACCAATTAAGCTTGTTTAATTAATTTTCAATTTTTTACCAAATAACTCTAATCTATGGTCTACAAGTTCGTAACCCATTTTTAGAGCTATTTTTTCCTTCAACTCTTCAAGTTCATTATCAATGAATTCAATAACTTCACCTGTTTCAACATCAATAAGATGCTCATGATGTTCACCTGATTCTTCGTATCTAGCTTTTCCATCGCCAAACTCATGTTTCTCAATGAAATTTGCATCTTCTAAAAGTTTTACAGTCCTGTAAACTGTAGCAATTGAAACTGACTTATCAACTTTTGTTGCTCTTCTAAAAAGTTCGTCTACATCAGGGTGGTCTTCAGAACTTTCAAGTATAGAAATAACAACTTCTCTTTGTGAAGTAAGTTTTAAACCTCTATTCTGACA
>NYVQ01000009.1 GCA_002684695.1 SAR116 cluster bacterium
AAAAAACTCTCAGTAAATGTGCCCCCAGGTGTTGACAACGGAACAAGAATAAGGCTTTCTGGTGAAGGGGAAGCTGGTCCCAGAGGTGCTGGTTCAGGAGATTTGTATATTTTTATACAAGTAAGGCTGCATAATATTTTCACACGAGAAGGGAAAGACATTTACTGTCAAGTTCCAGTTGATATGGCAAGTGCTGCACTGGGAGGAAATCTTGAAGTACCAACTATTGACGGTGGTAGACTAAAAATAAACTATGAGCCAGGAACACAATCAGGTAAAAGATTCAGACTCAGGGGAAAAGGTATGCCAGGTCTAAGAGGAACTTCTAGAGGTGATGCTTATGTAGAAGCCTTAGTTGAAACTCCTGTTAACCTAACAAAAAGACAAAAAGAAATTTTAAAAGAATTCTCAAATGAAGGTAATTCTAAAGGTCCACAAACAGATAGTTTTTCAGAAAAGTTAAAAAAGTTTTGGAATAGAAATTAAATAATACTATAAACATTTGTAACTCAACCTTATTTAAAAACTGCTATGTCTAAAAAGAATGTTAAAATCGCTGTAGCTGGTTCGGCTGGTCGCATGGGTAAAATGCTTGTCAATATAATTGATAAGCATCCTGACTGTAATCTTGTTGCAGCTACATGTCACCCAAGAGAAATTGAAATAATTGGTGCAGATGCTGGTTTAATATCTGGTATTAGTAAAGTTAACGTCCCAATATCTTCTGATCCACACAAACTTCTAGATGGTGACGTTATAATTGATTTTACATCACCAGAATCTACTATAAATCACTCTTTTTTAGCAGTAGAAAGAAAAATTGGTCACGTCATTGGGACAACAGGTCTATCAGTTGATCAAGAAAAAATTATTAAAAAAAATTCTGAGAAAGCACCAATTATTTTTTCCGCTAATATGAGTGTAGGTGTAAATCTTCTTTTTTCACTTGTTAAAAAAGCTGTGGCATCAATTGATGACAATTGGGATATTGAAATATTGGAAATGCACCACAGGAATAAAGTCGATGCTCCATCAGGAACCGCTCTTGCGTTGGGGAAAGCTGCATCGGATACTAAAAATTTAAAATTTGGAAAAGTATCTAAATTATCTAGAGAAGGAAAAGTGGGCGAACGAAAAACGAATGAAATTGGTTTCGCCACTTTAAGAGGTGGTTCTGTGGTAGGTGACCATAGTATTATATTAGCTCATGATGATGAAAGGATAGAGCTGACACATAAAGCTTCCAATAGAAAAATTTACGCTAATGGTGCGGTCAAAGCAGCTATCTGGTGCTCTCAAAAAGAAAAAGGATTATTTGATATGAGTAAAGTTTTAGGATTATAAATTAATTATATATTTTTCTTATATTTAATTCCAATTCACAATCATCCTTAAATAGAATACCATTATATATTCTGCTTCTAATATCATAAAATATCATTCTTTCATTATCTTCATTATAAAAGAAGTCAATTACACAAGTTTTTAATCGGTATTGTAAAGTTAAAATACCACTTTGTTTTCTTTTATAATCTGGTTGATTCAGAGAATTATAAAGGTCTGATTTTTGCATTAGATCTAAATTATTAAGTTTAAGAAAGCCATAGTGGTTAATAATTTTTCTCTCGAACCTATTATTTTTATAGTATAGGCTCTTTCCCTTAAAAGTTTGACTTTGAATAAAATTATAAATATTAAAATTTATATTTACGTAGGGCTTAGTATCATAACCTTGTCTTAGAACTTTTTTTTCAGTCTCATTTATAATATCAATTTTTTTTACCGTTCCCAAATAGGACTTTAATTGTGTTAGAAAATTATATGTAATCTTGTAAGGGCTACTTATNTCATTATTTTTACTTTCAANAATGTCAGTNTTNTTNTCAAAATNTTTCAGTTTACTTTCTTTNTNCNCATAATCTTNAGGATATNAAGTANCAGGATTGATGTTGCTGTTATAAATTTTTAATTCTTGNAGTTCTTGGCAACNTGANAAAAGAAAAAGAAGTATTGATAATTTNTAAAAATTTGATATTTGTAAGTTCAAAGTAATTNTAACCNGTAAATTTTTGTATANTTATTAACATCAAATTTTCAAATTCAAAGGAAAAAAAGTGGAACACAATAGTAAAATTGACGTAACTACAATTGGNAATGCAATTGTTGATATTATTGCACAATGCGANGATANTTTTTTGGAAGAGTTTAAAATTGTTAAATCATCTATGGANCTNATAGATGAAGAGAGNTCAAAAACTNTATTTGATAATTTAAAAACANCCACAATAGTATCAGGTGGTTCTGCAGCTAACACAGCAGTTGGAATAGCNTCTTTTGGCTCAANAGCNGCTTTTATTGGAAAAGTTAAAAATGATGAACTNGGGAATACTTTTAAAAANGANATTGAAANAGTTGGTGTNTCTTTTNAGACACCTNTAACAAATGAGGGNCCNAGAACTGCNTCNTCAATTATTTTAGTAACNCCAGATGCAGAAAGGTCTATGAANACATTTTTAGGTGCTTGTGTTAACCTTGANGAAAATGANGTTGANGAAGNNCAAATAAGGAAAAGTAAAATNGTNTATNTGGAAGGNTACTTATTTGATCCNCCAAAGGCAAAGCAAGCATTTATNAAAGCTGCAAATATTTCTAAANANAATCAAAATNTAGTATCAATGACTCTTTCAGATAGTTTTTGTGTAGAAAGGCANAGGTCAGACTTCATTTCTTTTATACANNANCATGTTGATATTNTATTCTGTAATGAAGATGAANTNAAAAGCTTGTTTGAGTGTGATTTGGAAAGTGCAAAATCAAAAATTAAAGAAATCTGNGAAGAATCTGTAATCACTCTAGGTGCCAAAGGAGCAACTGTNTTTAAANACAAAGTTTGGAATGANATTGNNTCTTTTNAACCAAAATCNGTNATTGANACAACAGGTGCAGGTGATCTTTTTGCTGCAGGCTATCTCCATGGACGNTGTTTAGGGTTANATGCTGAAAAATGTGGTTTTTTTGGTTCTGTTGCTGCTTCAGAAATTATTTCCCANATTGGTCCTCGACCANTTGAAAATCTAAAATCTCTTTTAGANANTATTTAAATTTATAGNGAATCATATGCGCTAAATATTGCTGCATTTGTAATTTCATTAACTGTTGCTCCCATCTGGACAATCTGTANTGGATATTCGCTTCCAAGCAANATTGGCCCTATTACAGATCCACCNCCTAAGTTTTGCAATAATTTAAAAGATATATTNGCTGAATGAAGACCNGGCATAACAAGTATATTAGCTTCATCNGTTAANTTACAAAACGGATAATTCTTTTTCATTAGGNCAGAGTTTAGAGCTATTTCAACAGACATTTCTCCATCAAATTCAAAATCTACTGATCTGTTTTGNAGTATNTTTACAGCTTCTCTTGCAGAAGATGTAGAAGGTAAAGANGGGCTTCCAAAGTTTGCAAAACTAGAAAATGCNACTCTAGGCTTNTANCCAAGTTTTGAGACNGTAAANGCCATTTGTTCTGCAATGTCAGCAAGTTCCTCAGGTTTTGGTCTATCTAAAACGTTAGTGTCACCAATAAAAACAGTCTTTTCTCTANTAACAACCATNCACATNCCTATAATTGATTTTTTATNCTTTGCTGATATAACACGAGTTATATGGTTCAATGTGTCATTAAATGATCTTGTTAAACCACTTACTAAACTGTCTGCNTCACCCATTGCAACCATACAAGNCCCAAAAACATTTCTGTCCTGATTAACCATTCTTTGGCAATCCCTATANANATANCCTTTNCNTTGAAGCTTNTTAAACAAGAAATCACTGTAAGCTTTATTTTTATCTGATAAAGCAGCATTATGTATTTCTAANCTACTAATACCATCAAGACCAATTCTTTTAGCTGTGTTTTTAATATATTCTTCTCTACCAATTAAAATTGGTTTTCCTAAGTTGCTACTTTGTATAATAAGTGCAGATTTGATAGCTCTTTCTTCTTCACCTTCTGCAAAAACAATCTTTTTACCAACNCTTGAAACTTTGTCAGATACCATTTGCANCATACTTGCNGTTGGNTTAAGTCTTCTTGCNAGCTGTTTCTTATANAANCTTAGATTTTTTATTGGTTTTAAAGACACGCCGCTTTCAATTGCNGCNTTTGCAACAGCTGAAGATACCTCAACAATTAATCTTGGATCAAANGGCGCTGGAATAATATAGTTTTCACCGTATGTCATTTTATCTTGTCCATAAGCGTNACTTACTTCGTCAGGGACATTTTTTCTAGCCAAATTTGCAATAGCNTTAACAGCAGCAATTTTCATTTCTTCATTAATTGTTGTTGCTCTNACATCTAANGCACCTCTAAAAATATATGGNAAACCTANAACATTATTAACTTGGTTAGGCATATCTGACCTNCCCGTAGCTATAATTGCCTTTGGGAAAACTTTTCTCACTTCATCAGGCATTATTTCAGGAATAGGNTTTGCCATNGCAAATATAATTGGNTCNGGNTTCATATNCTTTATTTTTTGTGCATCTAAAATCCCACCACTTGATAAACCNATAAANGCATCNGCATTNACTAATGCCTCCTCTAAAGTTCTTGCTTTTGTTTGAANNGCATGAGCNGANTTCCATTGATTAAGNCCATCAGTTCTNCCTTTATAAATCACNCCTTTTCTATCAANTANAGTAATGTTATCATTTTTGACACCAAGAGCTTTTAGTAATTCAACACACGCTATAGANGCAGCNCCAGCTCCGTTACATACAATTTTAACTTTTCNGATATCTCTATTCGTAAGNTGNAAAGCATTAATTAGNCCAGCNGCAGTGATAATTGCAGTTCCNTGTTGATCATCATGGAAAACAGGNATTTTCATTTTTTCACGAAGTTTTTGNTCTATAATAAAACAATCTGGAGCTTTAATATCTTCCAAGTTTANGCCACCAAAAGAAGGTTCNAGGACTTCAACACAATTGACAAATTTNTCAATATCTGAACTATCAACTTCAAGGTCAATNGAATCAATATCAGCAAATTTTTTAAACANAACNGCTTTTCCTTCCATAACAGGCTTTGATGCAAGTGCACCAATATCCCCAAGGCCAAGAACAGCAGTACCGTTTGTAATAACAGCTACTAAATTACCCTTTGAGGTGTATTCATATGCTGTCGATGAATCTCTAGCTATTTCTTCNCAAGGAACAGCAACACCAGGAGAATAAGCTAGNGACAGGTCTCTTTGACTATTTAAAGTTTTTGTAGCTTGAATCTCAAGCTTTCCTGGTTTTTCATNTTTATGATANTCAAGAGCCTCTTTTTTTTTAATTTCAACAAACTTTTCCATTTAAGCGTTCCTAATCTGAATAACTTACTTNCATTTTTNAATCATTATCTATAATTTAGTAATTAACTATATACTTTAAAACATATATATGAGTGATTAAAAACAATTAAATTATAAATAATTATATAGTCATAAAAACTTAATATTTTTTATTTAAAAGGAATAATTTATTTGGCTATCTTTCATATATTAAGACAGAATTAGATAATTGTTATCAAAGATGAATAATTTCAAAAAAACCTTAAGATTACCAAGTTCTGAAAGTTTTGGATTAACTCCAATGATGATTCAATACATAAAGATTAAAGAAGAGCATTTAAATGAAATTTTGTTTTATAGAATGGGTGATTTTTATGAAATGTTCTTTGATGATGCAATTACATCTTCTTCCGTTTTAGATATAACCCTTACAAAGAGAGGACAATGGAATAATATTGACATTCCTATGTGTGGTATCCCCTTTCATAGTGCAGATAGCTATATCAATAAACTTATAAGCAAGGGTTTTAGAGTGGCTATTTGTGAGCAAGTTAAGCCAAATATAGTTTCTGAAAAGAAAACAAAAGGACCAATGGAAAGAAAGGTTGTAAGAATTTTAACACCAGGAACAATTTTAGAAGAAAATTACTTAAAAGATAATAGAAACAATTTTTTGTGTTCATGGAATGAAGTAGGAGGTGAGCAATCAATTTCATGGGTTGATTTATCTACAGGAGTTTTTTTTACAGAAAGATTGAATAAAAATCTTGCGAGCTCTCTAGAAACTACTTTAGACAGAATATCTCCTCAAGAACTAATTATACCCTATAAAATGAAAGATCAAAAACCAAAATTTTTCAGTGAGTGTATTACTTTCCAGCCCGATAGCCTTTTTAATAGTGAATCATGTGAGAAAAGATTAAAAAATTTTTATAAGGTTAACTCTTTAGTTTCTTATGGAAATTTCAATAGATCATGTATTTCAACAGCTGGTGCTCTACTAGCGTATATAGATTTAACTCAAAAAGGCAAAATACCTCTTTTAAAGAATTTAACAGAATGGAAGACTTCAGAAATAATGGAAATTGATGTTTTTTCAAGAAAGTCTCTTGAACTGATAAAAACACAATCTGGTAATAAAACAGGAAGCTTTTTTAATATAATTAATAAAACTCTCACAAGTGGTGGATCCAGACTTCTTTTAGAAAGATTAAATAGTCCTTTACTTGATAAAGTATTAATCAATGAAAGACTTGATACAGTTTCTAATTTTTTAGAGGCTAAATCTTTAAGAACTAAATTAAAAGAAATTTTAAAACATATACCTGATATTGAAAGATCAATTACAAGACTTCAATTTGATAGAGGTGGTCCAAGAGATTTATTATCTATTAAACTTGGATACGAAAAAGCATCAGAGATTTTAAAATTAATAACGAAATATGAGTTCAAGTACAAAAAAAACGAAATTAAAAATATTATTAGAAAACTCAAGATTGATTTTGAGTTTGTTAGCAAACTTAACAAAGCTATTGAAGACCAACCACCTTTGTTTGCTAGAGACGGTGATTTTATTAGAAAAGGTTTCTCTAAAAAGCTCGATGAATTTAAAGAACTAAAAGACAAGTCAAAAAACCACATTTTGTCTTTACAACAAAAATATATTGATTTAACTGAAGTTCAATCACTGAAAATAAAGTATAATAATGTTTTGGGCTATCATGTTGAAATAAGAAGAGCACATGATGGAAAAGTCCAAAGCAATCCATTTTTTATTCATAGGCAGAGTACAGCGCAAGCTTCCAGGTTTACATCAACAGAACTAGCAGATCTTGAGGCAAAAATTTCTGAAGCTTCTAAAAAAGCTCTAGAATTAGAATTAGAGATTTATAGCGATTTAGTTAGCAAATGTTTATGTCGATCAGAGAGTTTGATAGATATTTTTTCATCAATTTCTACACTAGATGTTTCCGTTTGTCTTGCAGATTTAGCAACCTCATGGGAATATTGTAGACCAGAGATTTCTGATGAATTCATTTTTTCAATTACGGATGGAAGGCATCCTGTAGTAGAACAATCTTTACAGAATCAATCAGATCAAAAATTCAATGGTAATGATTGCAGATTAGATGACAAAAACATTTGGCTTATTACCGGCCCAAATATGGGAGGAAAGTCAACTTTTCTTAGACAAAATGCACTTATTAATATTATGGCTCAAATGGGATCATTTGTTCCAGCTAAAAAAGCTAATATTGGAATTTCAGATAGAATATTCAGCCGTGTTGGCACTGGTGATGATTTGTCTAAAGGTCAATCAACTTTTATGGTTGAAATGACAGAAACAGCTTCAATACTTAACCTTGCAACAAAAAAATCATTTGTAATTCTTGATGAAATTGGGAGAGGAACAGCAACTTGGGATGGGTTATCATTGGCATGGTCAATCATTGAAAACATCCATGATAAAATTAAATGTAAGACACTCTTTGCAACTCATTATCATGAATTAACAAAGCTAGATAAAAAATTGAATAAGCTCAGATTATATTATCTTGAGGCCAAAGAATTTAATGAAGAAATAATCTTTTTATATAAACTCATACCGGGTTCGGCTAACAAATCTTATGGGCTTGAGGTTGCGAAACTTGCAGGTATTCCTGATGAAGTGATAAAAAGAGCAAAATGTATTTTAAATAATCTTGAGAAAGAAAGTGATTTAGACAAAAAATTACCATTGTTTGGGGAAGAAAAATCTGAAAAACCTCAAAATAATTTAGTCCTTGAAGAATTAAAGAATCTTCACCCAGATGAAATATCACCGCTAGAAGCACTTGAAATCTTATATAAATTAAAGAAACTATCTGATAATGTTTAATAGACTTACTTTAATAAAAAGAATCTAAGTATGGACTTTTTAAAAGATAAATTTGAGTTTATTAATCAAAATACTGAGAAGATAAGTTTTCCAATTAAAATCAATATACCTTCAATTCAAGACAATATATCAAAAAATAAACACCATTCTAATTTAAAAAGTAATCTAACTTCTGTATTTGCAGATGTCCTTAAAGAAGGCCAATCGATTATTAAGAAGGATTTTAAAAACAAAAAAGATGGGCTATTTTGTTTATCCTCAAACTCTCATTTAATAGAACAAATAATTAAAATACTATTTGAATTTTCAAGTGAAACCACAAATGGCCTTAACAATTTAGCAGTTATTTCATCGGGAGGTTTTGGTAGAAGAGAATTGGCTCCTAATAGTGATGTAGATCTATTATTTTTAACTGGACCAAAAAAAAGTGAAACTCGAAATCAATTAATAAGCTTTGTTTTATATATTCTATGGGATTTAGGAATTAAAGTTAGTCATTCAACTAGAACTGTTAGTCAAGCAATAAAGGATGCAGAAAAGGATATTAATTTTAGAACGTCCATTCTCGATATTAGGAAACTTGTTGGGAATACAAATCTTTTCGAGGAACTAAAAAACAAAATTAAATTATTGCAAGACGATACAAAATCTGATTTCAAAATTATAAAACTTAAAGAGCAGGAAGAAAGGCATAAATTATCTGGTGGTTCGCGGTACATGTTAGAGCCTAATATCAAAGAGGGAAAGGGGTGCCTAAGGGACTTAAACACACTTGTTTGGATTACAAAATATCACTTTAAAATATTTAATTTTCTAGAAATTAAGAAAATAAATAAATGCTTGGCAAGAGAACTAGAAAACTTTTATAAAGCTCTTGGATTTATTACTACTATTAGATGTTGCCTTCATTATATCTCAAATAAAGATAACAATATCTTGGATCTATCTTCACAGGAAGAAATTGCATCATTTTTTGGCTTCAAGGATGATTCCAATACACTTGGCGTTGAAAAGCTTATGAAACAATTTTATTTTGTCACAAAAGAAGTTGGAAGACTGACAAGAAGGTTTTTAAATGAGTTGGATACTATTAATGACACTAGATCAATATATTCAATTACTACCCATCAGAACGTTTGGGATAGAAAGAATTTTGAAATAATTGATGGAAAACTTTATTTAAATGTCGCTAAAATCAAAAATAAACTATCTATTATTAACTTAAATTTTATTTTAGACATTTTTGAATTTGCACAAAATAGAGGTTTGGAAATTCATCCTTCAACAATTCATCATATAGAAATTTCAATAAAACAAGTTTCAGTTGTTAAAGAAAAAAATGATTGGAAAGAAAAGTTTATTAATATTCTTTTGTCTAGGAAGAATACGGAAGAATTTCTAAGACTAATGACAGAAACTGGAGTTTTAGGACAAATCTTTTCAGACTTCAAAAACATTATAGGATTAATGCAATTTAATATGTACCATTATTATACTGTTGACGAGCATACTATAAGATCAATTGGATTTTTGCATAAACTAGAAAAAGGTGAATTATCTGACATAGCACCAGTTGCATCTGAATTAGTGAAAAAAATCAAATCAAGAAAAGTTCTTTTCCTTGCATTATTTCTACATGATATTGGTAAAGGGAGGAAAAGGGATCATTCAATAATTGGTTCAGAGATTGCGAAAGAAATATGTTTAAAGCTTTCTCTAAATAATGAAGAAATAGAAAATATAACTTGGCTGGTAAGAAACCATCTTTTAATGAGTAAAATTGCATTCAATTATGATATTTCAGATCCAAAGACAATTACTGATTTTACTAATCAAGTTCAATCACCTGAAAAACTAAAATTATTACTAATTATGACAGTTGCTGATATATTGGCTGTTGGGCCAGATAAATGGAACTCATGGAAGGCCTCTTTAATGAGAGACTTGTATAGATTTTCCGAAAAAGTTTTATATGGTGCAGACCCACATCAGATTTTGGAGCTTAATCCTGAAAAATCAAAAGATAAAATAAAGAAAACCCTGCATAATTGGACAGCAGAAGACCTTGATAATTATTCTGATCAATACCCCAACAATTACTGGTCATCTATAGACACTGAAACTCATACTTGGTTGGCGCAAACAACCAAAAAAAATATTTCTAATAATAACCTAATTAATTTAGATTATAAATCTTTGAAAGGAACAGATTCAGTCTTAATAGTAGTGATGGCTCCTGATCATTCAGGTTTGTTTAGTGATATTGCTGGTGCAATTACTATTCAAGAAATTGAAATTCAAACCGCGAAAATTTTTACGAGAAAAGATGGAATAGCAGTTGATCTTTTTTGGGTGTCACCTGGTAAAAGGATCATTTTAAATTATGAAAAACTTGATAAAATAAAAAAATCAATAATAAAAAACCTTACTGAAGGTTTTTATCCAGATCGGCAGATTGCTAATTTGTGGAAATCTTCATCAAAAGGTTTGAATTTGTTTAGAAACGTTTCACGTGTGATGTTATACAATGATTTAAGCAACTCGAACAGTATAATAGAAGTAAATGGAAAAAACAGACCTGGGCTTTTGTATAAATTAACAAAAGAAATAAAGTCCTTAGGATTACAAATTCAATCTGCTTCTGTATCAACTTATGGTGATAAGGTAGTTGATGTATTTTATGTTAAAGACATATTCGGTATGAAAATAGATAGCAAAACAAGAGAAGACGTAATTATACGAAGTTTGAAAAAAATTCTCTTAGAGTGTTAGAAAAAAAACATGAAAAATTTAATTTTTAAAGCCTTCATTAATTTTAGTTTTTGGACAGCATTAAGCAGAATATTTGGTTTTGTTAGAGATGTATTAATAGCAGCTTCACTAGGTGCAGGGCCTTTTTCTGACGCTTTTTTTGTGGCATTCAAACTTCCAAATATGTTTAGAAGGTTAGTTGCTGAGGGAGCTTTAGTTCAGTCATTTCTTCCAACATTTACACATATTGAGAAGACACAATCAAAACATCAATCAGAGGAATTTGCTTCTAATGTACAAAGTATAATTCTTTTTTATATTTTAATATTTATTATTTTAGCTGAATTTTTCATGAGTTATATAATTTTTGGTTTAGCACCTGGATTTATAAAAAACACTGAAGCTTTTGAAACAGCAGTCTTTTTTGCTAGAGCAACAATAATTTATTTGCCGATGTTATCTTTAATAGCAATATGGGGATCTGTTTTACAAAGTTCAGGAAAATTTATGCCTTCAGCGGCAACGCCTATAATTTTAAACATTTCATTAATTATCGCATCAATTTTAATTTTAACCTTAAAACAATCGGATTTTATAATTGCTTTATCGGTTCCACTTGCTGGAATAATACAATTAATTTTTTTATTTTATTGCTTAAAAAAACAAAATATACTTCTTAAAATTGTAGTTCCAAAAAAAACATTTGATTATCACGGGGTTTGGAAAAAATTCTTGCCTGCAGCTTTTGGGGCAGGTGTTCTGCAAGTGAATCTGCTAGTTGATACAATTTTGGCATCTATCGTTGGAGCAAGTTCAATATCATATCTTTATTATGCAGATAGATTATCTCAACTTCCTCTTGGAATAATCGGTGTTGCATTAGGCACTGCACTTTTGCCAAACTTATCTAAAGCAGAGACAAACAATGAAATAATTTTTATTAGAGAAAGTATAGAAAAGAGTCTGGTTGTTGGTTTTATGTTTTCTATACCTTCTTGTTTTGCCTTTTTAGCAATTCCTGAAATTCTTATAGAAGGCATCTATGCACGTGGAGCATTTGAAAAAACTGATGTCTACAATGTTTCAATAGCTTTATCAGCATATGGCTTGGGTATCCCTGCATTTATAAGCATTAAAATCTTTCAGTCTTCATTTTTTGCAATGCATGATACTTTAACACCGTTTAGAATTTCAATTTTTTCTGTAACTATCAATATAGTTTTAAGTATTTTGTTAATGCAAAAATTTGGTTTTTATGGAATTGCATTAGCAACATCAATTGCATCGTACCTTACATTAATCTGCTACTTCATATTATTAAATTCAAAGCAAAGGGTTTCTTTCAACATAATTCAACCACTAATCGTTTTATTATTTTTAGGTTTTTGCTTTTATTTTATTTTATTTGAACTATTATCTATATTTGGAAATTTAAATTTAATTTTATGTTTAATTCTTATAATTTTTATATCAATGATCATTTGGTTTTCTGCAATGATAGTTTTTAGGTTTATAAAAATTAATTCAATTAAAAATATTTTTATAAAACGTTAACCTTTTAGGAGTGTTAGATTTATGAAAGGTAGAATTTTTTCAGGAGTTCAACCGACGGGTAATTTACATTTAGGCAATTATTTAGGTGCAATTCGCAATTGGGTTAATTTGCAAAGAGATTTTGAATGTATTTATTGTGTAGTAGACTTACATGCTATTACAGTTCCTAGAACAAGTGAACAACTAACTAATGATACTCTTGAAGTTGCCGCTGGGTTAATAGCTTCAGGAATAAACCCTGATAGTTCAATTTTGTTTAATCAATCACAAGTGTCCAGTCATTCTGAGTTGGCTTGGATCTTTAATTGTACTGCCAAATTAGGGTGGCTAAATAGAATGACACAATTCAAAGAAAAAGCCGGAAGAAATAAAGAAAATGCCAGTGTTGGTCTTTATGTTTATCCAACTTTAATGGCATCCGACATTTTAGCGTATAAAGCAACGCATGTTCCAGTTGGTGAAGACCAGAAACAACATCTTGAGCTAACAAGAGATATTGCTCTAGCATTCAATTCTTCTTACAACAAAAGCTTTTTTCCAATACCTGAACCTCAAATCTTTGGAACTGCTTCAAGGGTAATGAGTCTTAGAGATGGAAAATCAAAAATGAGTAAATCAGATATATCAGATTATTCAAGAATTAATCTAAAAGATACATCTACAGAAATTTCTTTAAAATTTAAAAAAGCTAAGTCTGATTCTAATCCTTTGCCATTTTCAATCAAGGAACTTGAAGAAAGGCCTGAGGCTAGGAATCTAGTTGGTGTTTATGCGGCTTTATCGTCGAAAAATGAAGAAGATATTTTGAGAGAATTTGGTGGAAAAGGCTTCGGAATTTTTAAACCTGCTTTAGCAGACTTGGCTGTTTCTGTATTAGAACCAATTAATAATGAATTAAGAAAACTTATGAATGATAAAAGCTATTTAATAAAGGTTTTAAAAGAAGGCTCTAATAAAGCATCTAGTATTTCACAAACAGTTCTTTCAGACGTCTATAACATTATAGGTTGTGTAAGATAATTATCAAACCTTGAAATTCAGAACAAATTATCCCATATTAAATAATAATTATATTGGAGTATTTATGTTTATTCAAACTGAAGACACACCAAACCCACTTACTATAAAATTTCTTCCAGGGAAAGAAGTTATGAAATCGGGAACAGCTGATTTCAAAAGCAAAGATCTTTCTCAAAACTCTCCTTTAGCTTCTAGATTATTTGATATTGAAGGCATTGATGGAGTTTTTCTTGGAAGTGACTTTATTTCAGTAACAAAAAAAGAAAATGAAGAGTGGTTTTCATTGAAACCCTCAATTTTAGGAAAAATTATGGAGCACTACGCAAGTGGAGATTCAGTCTTATTGGTGAATAATAATGAATCAACTGATGAAACTAATGATAGTGACACGGTTCAACAAATCAAAAAACTTTTGGAAACAAGAGTTCGACCTGCAGTAGCAATGGATGGAGGTGATATTCAATTTGAAAGTTTTGAAGATGGAATTGTTACTTTGCTCATGAAAGGCGCTTGCTCTGGTTGCCCTAGTTCTACTGCAACTCTTAAAATGGGGATTGAGAATATGCTTAGACATTATATACCAGAGGTCCAGGAAGTTCGCGCTAGTGGTATGTGATGATAATTTTTCTAACAAATAAATTTTCTTTTCTTATAAATTAACTCAAAGGTAAACTTAATTTTTGAAAAAAAATAAAAGTAACTTTAGAATTGATATAATTATAATTTTTATTGTT
>NYVQ01000010.1 GCA_002684695.1 SAR116 cluster bacterium
GTAATAAAAGTATTTTTGCTTTTATGTCAGCCAGAGTTGGAAGTATTTCTGATAACAAGCTTGGTGGTTGGTATGCTTACCGTTCGTCAAAAGCAGCATTAAATATGATGATTAAAAATTTATCTATAGAAGTAGGTCGAAAAAACAAAAATGCTATATTAGTTGGTTTGCATCCAGGAACAGTAAATAGTAATTTATCCAAACCTTTTCAAAGTAATGTTCCTGAAAAAAAATTGTTCTCGCCTGATGAATCAGTAAATTATTTATTGAAAGTTTTATTTAATCTTAGAAGTGAAGATACTGGGAAAGTTTTTGCATGGGATGGCAAAGAAATTCAGCCTTAAATTTTATTTTTTTTAAATAAATGGAAATTTCAATATGAAGAACATAGCTATAGTTGGTGCTGGAATGTGTGGCATAACTTGTGCCAATTATTTATTTTCAAAAGGATTTGAAGTTACTATTTTTGAGAAAAGCCGTGGTTTAGGGGGCAGGATGGCAACAAGAAGGATCAATAGTGATCTTTCTGTTGATCATGGGGCTCAATATATTACAACAAATACNNCAGCATTCAAAAANTATTTAGATTTATGTGTTTCTGAGGGATTTGCTGAACANTGGTCTCCAATAGGAATGGATGCTAAGTATTTAAAACAAAATGAAATTTTTGTTGGNANTCCTGGTATGAGTAANTTGCTAAAATTGCACGCTCAAAAGCTTAATATTAAATTTTCTTCAAGAGTTGAAACAATAACTAGAATNGATAAAAAATGGCTNGTNAGTCTNGAAAATTTTGAATNTAAGCAGTTNTTTGATATCGTTATTTTTGCAATTCCATCATATCAAGTTAAAGAAATTATACCCCAAGAAAAAGTTTTAGTTGAAGAGNTATCGGCTGTNGTTATTGATCCNTGTTGGTCATTAATTTTNATAACTAAAAANACTTTAAGTGCTAATAGCTACAATAGATTTTATAATAATNANATTTCATTAATTGTTTATAATGCNTCTAAACCANAAAGAAATAAGGTTTCAAACTCATATATAATTCATACTAGTTCAGAGTGGACTANTAGAAATCTCTCATTAGAANCCNATGAAGCTGAACTAAAAATTATTAATNTATTAGAAAATCAATTAAATGAGAAAATAGAAANAGAATACCTAAAAGCACATAGATGGCTATANGCACAAACGAGAGTTACATTAGGAAAATCATTTTTAAATANTCAAGACAATACTTTATTTGCTGGAGGGGATTGGTGTATTGGAGCAAATNTTGAAGCTGCATTTAATAGCGGGTTAANAATTGGAAAGTTTGTAAACTCACAATTTGGTCTTTAGAAAAGTTCTCTATTTATATCTTTCCGCTACGTCATTTGTGCTGTCTTTAGCTAGAGCATTAATAGCTGAATCAAGATTAACGCTACCTAAAACTTTGTTATTATTATCAACTACAGAAAAAGAATTATTCTTAGATGTATTAAGAATTGGNAAAGCTTCATCTATAGTCATATCTAGTTTAAGGCCTTTACCTGATCCCTTAACTTTTTTATTCATAATTGATCGTAACTCGATAACCTTGCTTCTATTAATATCTTTTATAAAGTCTCTTATATAAGCATCAGCAGGTTTCATTATAATTTCNTGTGGGTCACCNTCTTGGACAACTCTCCCATCACGTAAGATAGCAATATTATCTCCAATTCTAAGAGCTTCATCTAAATCATGNGTAATAAATAAAATTGTTTTATGCAGTTCNTCTTGTAATTCTAAAAGTATATTTTGCATATCTGTCCTAATAAGAGGATCGAGTGCAGAAAAAGCTTCATCCATTAAAAGAATGGGAGCATCTGTTGCTAAAGCCCTTGCTAGACCAACACGCTGTTGCATGCCTCCTGAAAGTTGAGCAGGGTATCTTTCTTCAAATCCTGAAAGACCAACACGATCAATCCATCTGTGACTTCTTTCCTTTGCNATACTCTCTTTTACACCTTGTATNGTCANTCCATAAGCAACATTTTGGGAAACTGTTTTATGNGGCAANAGNGCAAATTTTTGAAAAACCATTGAAGTGGATTTTCTTCGAAATTCTCTGAGTTGATTTTGTGACATGCTCAATACATTCTCACCATCAACAAATAGCTCACCAGAAGTTGGCTCTATCAGCCTATTAACATGTCGTATTAAGGTNGATTTTCCAGAACCTGAAAGACCCATTATAACTTGGATTTTTTTTTCAGGAATAGAAAGGTTAATATCATCAAGACCTANGACNTGATTATGGTCATCAAGNAGTTTTTGTTTAGTNAATCCATCTTTAACTGCTTTGACATAGGATTTGTCTTTTGGCCCAAATATCTTATAAAGGTTCTTTATTTCAATTTTTGTTTTACTCATGCTCTTTACCGTATCTATGAGCCTGAAGACGCTTTCCATATCTTTGTGANACTCTGTCAAAAATAATAGCAAGAGCTACAATTGCTAAACCATTCATAAGACCTAAGGTTAGATATTGATTTTGTATAGACTGTANAACTGGCATTCCAAGGCCCTTTACNCCAATCATAGAAGCTATAACAACCATAGCTAGAGCCATCATTATTGTTTGGTTGACNCCAGCAAAAATATTTGGAAGTGCTAAGGGTATTTGAACAGAAAAAAGTTTTTGCCTATAATCAGATCCAAATGCATCAGCAGCTTCTAAAACATCCTTGTCAACTAATCTTATTCCTAAGTTTGTTAAACGAATAATAGGCGGTAATGCATAAACAATTACTGCAATTAAACCAGGAACCCTACCAATACCTAAGAGCATAACAACTGGTAATAAATATACAAAAATCGGGATAGTTTGCATAAGATCGAGTACAGGTGTAATTGCCGCTTGAACCCTATCGTATCTAGACATTAATATTCCTAAAGGAATACCTATAGCTATGCAAATAATGGTGGCTACTGATATAAGTGAAATTGTAGCCATCATATCTTTCCACATTCCAAAATAACCAATGATTACAAAAGAAAGAACTGACCCGAGTGCCAATTTCCAACTTCTTGAACCTAAGTATGCTAATCCTGCAACAATGATTAAGATTATTGGCCAAGGTGCTGCAATCAATATCTTTTCAAGTTTTACAAGGAAAAAGTATAAAGGGTCAAAGAAAGCCTCTATATTCCCTCCATATTCTCTTGAGAAACTTTTAAACGAAGCATCAATTCCTTTTTTTAAATCTCTTAAATCGCTTCTTCCAAGACTCGGTATTTCTGTCCAAAAGTCCATTTCACTACCCAAAAATAATTAATAAACCGTGACCCAGTGGGTCACGGTAAAATTTAATTTAGAATTTTATAAAGAAGACTTAACTTTTGAAGCAACTTCTGGAGTTACCCAAGATGTCCAAACATCTTCATGTTTTTCTAAAAATTCAATTGCCGCATCAATCCCTTGAGCCTGGTTACTATCCATATAAACAAGCATAGCACCCATTACATCTCCTGGGTAAACACGTTTTGAAAAATACTCCATTGCAGGTCCAGCTTTTTCTTTAAAGTTAGTTGTAACGACTGTATGAACCTCAGATTGTGTCCATGCTGATGGTTTTGGGTCAGCACAATCTTGCTCAGCTTTTGCTATACAGCCATCCCAATTTTCTGCACCAGCAAAAGGCACTCCAAAGTCCATCATTTCCATTCCAAGTCGTGCAACAGGTATAGTAGGAGACCAGTAATAACCAAACCAATTTTCTCCTCTGCTAACAGCCTTCTCCATTGATGCATCTAACCCAGCTTGTGAACCTGGATCAACTAAGACCCAACCTTTTTTCTCCATTTCAAAAGCTCTGAAGAGGTTAATATTTGATAATTGGCATCCCCATCCTGCTGGACAACCAACAAATTCACCTTTAGAAGGGTCTTCTTTTGATGGAAATAAGTCTGGTCTTTCTAAAATATCCAAAACAGTTTTAAGTTCTGGATTTTTCTCAATAGTGTATTTTGGTATCCACCAACCTTCACCTAATCCACCAATAGGCATGTCTTTTGCTGAATGAAGTCTTCCTTCGTCCATTGCGGCAAAAAGGGGCTCCCTTACGGCATTAATCCATAATTCAGGCGCTACATCTGGTTGGCCTTTTTCATTCATGGAAGCAAAAGTTGCAGTGGTTGCACCAGTTACTAGTTCAATTTCACATCCATAACCTTCTTCAAGGATTATTTTATCAACATTAGCCATTAATGTTGCGGATGGCCAGTTCATATCAGCCATTGTCATAGAACCACATGCTGCAACGGCTTGATTTGACAATAATGCCAATACACCAGCAGCCAGTGTGGAAGTTAAAAATTTTTTCATTTAATTTTCCTCTCTTATTAAGATTTGATTAAAAATTNTTAATTAAAGTTNNTAATCTATATGTAAAAATTGATATTTCAACAACAANCATANATTATTTCAAATTTAAATTNTAATTGAAATTNATTAATCATTATCTGTAGTTCCNGCTCCAGCTCCAAAGTTTCTTGATATTGTACTNTCAGGNACGAGTATTTTTTTTGATATATTNTCTAATTGGTNCCAAGCATTNGGGTCTAAATTNATCTGATTTTTAGACGAATTAAACTTTANTGGTAACATCTTTTCCTTTTTGANAGAAATNTTTGNATAAGATCCATTGAGATCTTCATTGCAAAAAAATTTATCATNATCAACGTATCCTATAATTGAAGATTCATTAATAACTTTAAAATTCTGAACATTATTAATAAGAGCTAACCCNATTAAAATTAATGGNGAATCTAATTTTTCAAATAATATTTCATTATATAATCCAGTTCTAAAGTAATCTATTCCAGANAAACCTTCAAAAATTACCTGGCTATTNCCAAATTTTATTAATTTATTNGAAAACTCTATTTTGTTATTTTTNNGNNNNATATTTTGGAAGCAACTTAGAATTTCACTAGANGCATTAAAGCCATAAAGNTCCAATTTGGCTACGGCTTCNGANATTTCTTCACATATACCAATTTCAATCTTTGATCCAACCCCAGAGTTAAAAACTAAGTTTTTTAGCTCTGTAAAAGAGCATAACATTAATNATTNCTCAGTGNGGGAAGCCACCAATCATCTNNGGCATTTTTTGAAATTTCACTTGGTAAAGGCGCACCTTGAAANAGGTTAACCCTTGTCCATTTATCAGATTTAGGGTCAAATTTAGATGCACCAAAGAATGATAACTTGAATCTTAACATATCTATAGGAAGACANTTATTTCCTATNAAATTNCTTTGAATTTCAGAATATGGTGCCCATTTATTGGTTTGAACTCTTTTGACAATATATCTGTGATTCGGGTACTTCATAAGAAATTCAGCAANACAAGATTTTTTTGNAAATGCCTTTAAGTCTTTCAAAAGTTGTTGAACTTGTTTAGCTATATCAAGTGGTTGCTCNAATTCTGAGCCATCTTCNTTAAACCTATCACCCAAACGGGGTTCTAATTTTTCTTCAGAAACATACCAAAATTTAGCNTTTGAANGTTCTAAATCAAAGTCAATTTTAAAAGCCCATTTGTAATTACTTTCTAAAAACTCAATNAATTTTGCCACATCCATTTCAGGGTTTAATCTAACNCCAAGAGAGCTTTCTAGACAATGAGTGAGGCTATCAATTTCATTTCCTCCNATTTCGATTATAAGAGAGATCATCAATTCATGGCATTCATTTGATCGAATTTTAGTAAGATTAAAAAGTCCTTCTAAAGGATGGGCTTTAGATAGAAAATCATTATTAACCGCCAAAGATACTTCATNCCACTCTTTAATNAGTGTTTCAATTCTTTCTTTCTGTCTTTTATCTTNTGTCTTCCATTCTTTTAGATGGNTGTGAGCTCTTTTAATTAATCTTAAAATTGTAAGTTTTTCAGGATTTAATAAAACTTTTTTATTAAGCATCTTAGATAAAGCATGCTCTTTTACCATCACCCAATTATTTANAAGAACTGGGTGTTTTACCAAAAAGGGAGCCATACCAAGACCAGTAGAATTTCCAATCCCTATATGGCGTTGAATTTTTTTATCAAGACGAACAAATGTTTTTGGATTTAAGCATTTAGCTACATGATGAACGAGNTCCATTGAAAAATGGCGTATTAAATAAACAGTAAGCATTTCTGCTTGAAATGGAGGTGAAAACAAAGGTTTGGACTTAATCTGATCTCTATCTCTAATGCCAAATTTACCATTGCCATAAACAGCTGTGGTTCTCATGAAATACCCAATTTCATTAATCAAGCTTATCGGTGGCTGTTTCCCTTTCGAGAGCATCTCAACAACCGTTTTAAAAAGTCTTACAGATTTATTTGCACGGCTTATTACTAACTCTTTAATCCCATATCTTCCNGCTTCTTGTTTTGGAAGGTTATTTTTNAATCTGTTAATATCGTTAATACTAGGTATTCCATCATANAATGCAAAAGATGCATCCCAAGCAGATGCGATTACCCTGTCAGTTCTCATGGAATCATCCAAAGCATTTGAAAANGCTATTAAAGAATAATTTTTTTGATCAACGTTTATAGTATAAACTGCGTGTCCATAACCTTCTTTATTTATAGACCATAGATGAGTTTTAATTTGAGATTTATTCTCTATCAACTTTCTTAAAAGAATGCGCATAAAAGACAGCCTAGTTGGGAAGCAACTACCCATCTTTTCTAGCGTCATAACCTCTGAAGGCGATCTTCGAAATTGAGGTTCAAATTTAAATTTTCTATTTAAGTTTTTCATTACAACTTCTTCTAAAATGATTTTTCAAAAAAATTCAACCAATTTCTTCCCATTATATTTTTAATTTCTTCTTCAGAAAATCCAAAATCACTAAGGCCAGTCCTNATATTTTCAAAGTCAGTATTATTTTTGAACCANTTTGGTTGGGTCGGAAAACCTGGATTTTCGGAAGTGCCCTCACCAAAATCCTTTTCTTTCGTCCATCGCCCGTTTCTCATCCATTCAACTATACTGTCTGGTTGATCCTGACAAAGATCACTTCCTATTCCAATATATTCAATACCAATCATATCAACAGTATCTGCTATCATTTTGCAAAAATCATCCAACTGACAATTTGATCCTTTATTTAGATGATGTGGGTATAACGAGAAACCAATCATCCCTCCACTTTCAGAGAGTTTTTTTAATACAGTGTTAGATTTATTTCTTTTTGCAGGATGCCAAAATTCAGGATTCGCATGAGTAATCGATATCGGTCTTGAAGAAAATTCTATTGCTTCTAACGTAGATTTTTCTGATGAATGGCTCATATCTATAACCATTCCAACTCTGTTCATTTCTTTTATTACTTCTTTTCCCATTCTAGTAATACCAGTATCATTATTTTCATAGCAGCCAGTGGCCAATAGAGACTGATTATTATAGGTTAGCTGCATAAACTTTATTCCAAGTTTTTGCCAAATTTCAACTAAACCTATATCATCTTCAATCGGAGAAGGGTTTTGGAAACCAAAAATAATTGCAGTTTTATTATCTTTTTGAGCTTTAATAATATCATCAACTGATTTTGCATGAACAATTAAATCAGAAAAGTTTAAAAAATAAGAATTCCACTTTTCTAAATTTAAAATAGTTTCCCTAAAATTTTCATGATAAGCAATCGTTACATGAATACAATCAATCCCACCTTCGTGCATTTCCTTGAATATCTTTGGGGACCAATTTGCATACTGCAAACAGTCAATAATTATACTATTATTTTGCAATTTATCCATAATTAATTATTAAATATCTAACTATTACTAATTTTCAATTATAACATTCTTTCCGAGAAATAATAGATTTATTGACCTTAGAATAAATCGCTGCAATCTTTTACATTTTCAATTTTCATTAGTCTTTCATAGATTGTATCAGCATTTAGTTTGTTTTTTGAAAACTCAAAACAAGATTTGAATTTTCTGAATATTTGTTTATCGGTGAGAGGACTTTGGGCTGATCCAATAGGGTAAGCAACAAATTTTTCAAAAATTTTGCCATTAGTTGTAAATATTTTAATGTTAGTCCATTCTGGACAAATTATTTCAGAAAAATCTTCATAATCCGAAATATCACATACTGTCATTTCAATTTTATTCATTAATTTTTTAATTTCTGGATCTAAAATATATTCTGTATCCAAATGCTTTAATTTTATTGACCCAAATTTGACAAAAACAGCAAGAGCGAACTGGAGACTAAATTGTGCTTCTTTAGGAGATTTAGGGTTGTTATATGTTAAATTTGACTCAATTATTGGAGGCACAAAACATATAATTTTAGATATACTTTCAATGTTTAAATTTTCTGAATTTAAAATCGAAGCAACCCCATCAACTGCTGAGTGGCTTGCATAACATACAGGATATTTTTTTATATCTACTCCAGGTTCTATTAGGCTATATTTTATACCAATATTTTGAATGTGCTCATATTCAAAATTANCATCATTTAAAACGGATAATATCCCATTCTTTTCTTCAAAAACGTCTTTTGGTCCAGTTGCACCATAAAGNGCCATTTCTGTTGCNATAATGCCATTTTCNGCTGATTTCCCACAGTAGTAGTGTTTTGAATTAGTCCCCCTCACAGCACGAATAGCACCNACTCCAGAAATTGCAATTGAAAGTGCATTCTCAATTTCTTTNATCCCGAGGCCAGCTAGGGACACTACNCCTGCAGTGCTTCCGATNGATCCAAGCANAGAGGTTGTCCACCAGCCTTTATCATAAATACTATTTGATAAAGCTTTGGCAACAGCAAATTCAACCTCTAAGCCGATTATGAAACTCTTTAGTAAATTNTCTCCTGGTAAGTTCTTATGCTGAGCATAGGAAAGAACTGCTGGGAAAACAACAGCTGACCCATGTACAACTCCTGCATAGCAATTGTCATCAAAATCTAGAGCATGCGCTGATGTTCCATTTATAAAAGCTGCACCAGCAGCGTTAATAGTTGTATCTCTTCCAATTATTTTACATTTTCCAGAAGAGTAGACATCATTAGCAACATTATAAAATATATTTGATGAATCTGTATTAGATCCAGCTAATGTAACTCCAAAAATATCTACTATAAGTCTCTTTGCAAAGTTTTTNACTTNTTCNGGGATGGAAATAGAATTTAATNTTTTAATTCCATTTGAAAGTTCATGAATAGCTAGTTTTTTTGTATTCATAATCTTTTAAACCATTTAAAATTTATTAAAAAAAATNAGGGNTTAATTACTTTTTAAAGTAACCAGCTCTCACTGCAGAACCAATTAAATTGCATATAAATCTTCCTGCAGTTATAGCTGTAATNCCATTAACATCTTTACTTGGAGTTATTTCAACTATATCCATTCCTAANANTTTTCCTTTTTTNACAAGTCCNTGTATTAATGTCCGCATTTGTGAATAATTTACACCGCCTGGAGCAGGNCCTGCTACTGCAGGCATAATAGTTGGATCTACTCCATCTGCNTCAATAGTNAGATAATAATTGTGCCCATCAGGAATTTTTTCNAAAATAGCTTTCATTCCAACTTCTTGAAGTTCTATGTCAGTTATTAAGTTTGATCCGTAATCAAGAGCAGCNTGCGCTTCTTCAGGTCTTGCNCTCCCAGCTGAGCGAAGTCCAATTTGAAAAATTTCACTGATGTGNTTCATTTCAGAAGCTCTTCTAATAACACTAGATAAACCATAACTTACTCCGTGAAACACATCTCTCCAATCGATATGAGCATCAACCTGTACTAGAGTTATTGGCCCATGGTCTTCGAGTGCTCGAAAAACAGGGATAGGAATAGCATGATCTCCTCCTAAAATAATAGGCATGGCCCCTGAGGATAAAATTTTTCTTACTGCTTCCTCAGAGCGTTTNTGATTTCCNGCAACGTCCTTAGCCTCTCCAACAACATCTCCACAATCAACAACTTTAATGTCTTCTCCATTTAAAAGTGTTCCACCAATATCAAAGTCATATCTATCGAGACCTCTTAAAGCTCTTTCACAATACCTTCTGATATGNGTTGGAGCTGTACACTGATCATTACTTGCTTCTCCCATAGAATAAGGGTCCCCAAANGGAATGCCTAAAAAAGCTATGTCCGCTTCAAAATTATCTAAGTCGTTTACAATAGGGAAATTATGGAAACTTTGAAATTCTTTTTTTGGTGGTGTAGTAAGCTTATTTGACATATTTTNATCCTCTNTGAGAAATTATTATTTTTAAAGTCTTTTAATAAAGTTTANGATTCTAATCCTTTAGTGATGTAATATTTAGTTTTTCCAAAAAGAGTTTTAATCTATCAGTTTTTGGAGATTTNAGAATTATATTTGGAGGTCCTTCNTCAATGATTTCACCGCTATCCATAAAAACTATTCTGTCTCCAAATTTTGATGCAAAACCTAATTCATGNGTTACAATTAACATTGTCATTCCGTCATTNACTAAATTTCTGAGGACAGTTAACACTTCACCNACTAGTTCTGGGTCAAGTGCAGAAGTAGGNTCATCGAGTAACATCAATATTGGATCCATTGCTAAAGATCTTGCAATTGCAAGTCTTTGTTTTTGTCCGCCAGAGAGATTATCAGGCCATTCTTCAATNTTATCTTTTAAACCTACGTCAGTTAAGATTTTTATTGCTTTAGTTTCTGCTTCATTTTTAGTTCTTTTTGCCACAACGATTTGAGCTTTGATGACGTTATCTAAAACATTCAAATGTGGCCAAACATTAAATTGTTGAAAAACCATACCCATCCTTGCACGAAGGTCATTTAATAATTTAGTTTGTCCTATACTAAGCTTTCCAGTTTCTGATCCAACAATTTTGCTTTCCAGTTTAATTTGTCCGTTATCGGGTGGTGTAAGCCAGTTGATTGCTCTCAATAGTGTGCTCTTGCCACATCCACTTGGACCAATAATACATATGACCTCACCTTTTTGAACGTTAAGGGAAACATTTTTTAAAGCATTAATATCACCAAACTTTTTATTCAGGTTGTTAATTTCTAAAAAATTTAAAGTCATCTTAAGAAACCATCTTTCCCAAAATTATTAGTTAGTGATTTGGATGGTAAAATTTGTTTTTTATTTTTAGAAAGTTTTTTTTCAAATTTTCGCATAATAGTTGCTATCGTCTCATTCAAGGCCCAATAAAGCAAAGCAACCATAATAAAAACCTCAAAGGGTCTGAAAGTTTCACCTTGCACCATAAGTCCAGTCATTGTTAACTCGTGCACTGTGATTGTTGATAAAATGGCAGACTCTTTAATTAGAGTAAGTGTTTGGTTTGTTAAAGGAGGCAAAATAATTGATAGTGTTTGAGGCAAAATAATATTTTTCATAGCTTGCCAATCTGTCATTCCAATAGCTCTAGCGCTTTCAAGTTGTCCTTTAGGAACTGCATCAATCCCTGCTCTTATAATTTCAGCAAAATACGCACTTCCAAATGCAGCAAGAGCTAATATTCCAACATACTCCGCAGAGAGCCTAAACCCATAAAACGGAAGTACATAATAAAATAAAAAAACTTGAATAATAAAGGGAGTATTCCGAAATACTTCAATAAAACTGGTTGAGAAGAAACTTACAATTATAAAATTAGACCTTCTGCCTAGAGCCAAAAATAATCCTAATGGAATTCCTAGTGCAATTGCACATACAACAATTTTAAGAGTGAGCCAAAACCCTAATAAAATCATCGGGCCATAATCAAAAAATATTTGATACTCTAACATGTCTCTTTCAAGCCCTTTTCACTTTCAATTTTTTTTCAAGAAAAACAGAACTTCGACTTACGACAAAACACATTAAAAAATAAATAATAAAAGTGCCACTTAATACTTCAACTGGGTGATAATTTGCACTGTAAATTTGCTGTGAAACTCTCATTAATTCAACTACAGTGATTAGAGAAAGTAATGCTGTAGCTTTCAGGACCATAGTAAATTCATTAACTAAAGGTGGGATTGAGGTAATAAATGTCTGTGGAAGAATTATTTTTCTCCACAATGCAAACCCTGATATACCAAGTGATTTTGCGGCTTCAAATTGACCAGTGGGTACAGAAGCTAAACCGCCTCTTAGTATTTCTGTTACAAACGCGGCACTGTTGAGTGTAATTGCTAATATGCCTGCAGTGAAAGGCCCTAAATTTAGACCAAAAACAGGTAGAACATAGTATATTAGAAATATTTGAACCAAAATAGGTGTTCCTCTAATAAAGCTAATATAAAAGGCTATTATAAAATTAAAAATTTTTGATTTAAGTGATGTTCTTGCAATTGTTATTGTTGTTGCGAGAAGCACACTTAGGATAAAGCCTAAAATTGCTACCTGCATTGTAATGAATGCACCCTCAAGAAGTCTGGGAATAGCATCAAAGGTATAGCTTATATCAAATTTCATTATTTTAAATTGGTTTTAATTTTTTCCATAGGATTGCTTATGGATTTTAAGCAATCCTATGATTTTTTATCTTAAAGTGCACCCTCTGGAAGATGACCATCGCTTGGAATAGGCATTCTAAATCCAAACCACTTATCCTGGATTTCGTCAATTTTTCCATTATCACGCATTTCAAGAATTTTTGAACTTATATAGTCTCTTAAGTCTGTGTCTTCAGGCCTAGTAACCCATGCCATATACGTTTTATCAGTAATTGGACCAACAAGCTCAAATACGCCTTTTTGCTTCTTCGCAACAACAGCTAAGTTTGGTACAGTTTGAGTTTGAGCATCACAAGTTCCATTTGCAAGAGCTAAAGTCGCCTCAGGATGGGCAGTAAATAACTTTAATTCTTTATAACCTTTCAAACCTCTAGATTTCATATCAGCTTCCCATTCTTTGGTCGCTTTTTCACTGCCAGAGGCAAGTTGGGTACATACTACTTTACCTGACAAATCATCAGGGCTCATAATTGAAGCGTCACCATTACGCTTCATTACCCAGTTTGTACCTTCAGCTATAGGAACAGTAAAAGCATATTTTTTAGCTCTTTCTGCTCGAATGCTTACACTTGTAGCCACAAAATCGAATTTACCGGCTAATACACCTGGAAGAATACCTTGCCAAGGCAGATCAAGTTGGTTTAGTTCTGCTCCTAAATCAGCTATTATGTAATCTAATATATCCTTACCATAACCAACTATTTTTCCGTCTTCAACAAATTCAAAAGGCGGGAATGCAGCTTCTGTTCCAACGGTTACCTTGCCTGTTCTTTTGATCTTTTCAAATGTTGTTTCAGCGTGAACATTTATTCCAAAAGATACGATAGATAAAGATAAAATTAAGCTTATAAACGAGAAGATCTTATTATTTTTTTTCATCCTACAACTCCTTTTAATTATTAGTTTTTAAGCATTTAAGGTGTTTGAGGCATAAATATTAATAAAATTTAAATAACTAACATTTCTAATTAATTATCCCCTAAACAATTTTGCCTATTTTATTAATCTAGGCGTAAATGCACTTTAATTAGAATATTTCAAAAAGATAAAACTTAAATTTTAATTCCTATTTCTTTAATTATAACAATAGATAATATTGCTTGGATATAACGATGCTTTAATAAAAGTTTGATCGCAATTACAGGAACCGATAAGGCCAAAAAGTTTTAGGAATCTCANTATAAAATAATATCTTTTATCTTTATTCATATNAAAATGTTACCATNCCAAAATGACTAAACAACTATTTTTTTTTNTAATGTGATAGTNAGTATACAATTTNTTGTATACTCACTATTCACGAATTTTGAATGATTCTTTAGCTTCTGGGACATTGTTAATTGTATGCAATTGCATTAACAATTTAGTTAGTTTTGGAATGTAGGTTTTTGCAACTAATCTTGTATAAGTAAGGTAGTATTCTATATACCTGTCTGTGGCACGAAATTCTTTATCTGTATAATACTCAATTATTTTNAAATNNAGAGCACTGTCAACCATATCACTTGCNGCTTTTCTTGTAATCATTATTTGATTACTCACTATACTTTTTGTAGTTACNANACCACTAAAAAAGTTATAAAAAATTAAATTCATAAAATAAACTCNNGCATTNCTTTTATTNCACCAAGTCCCAATATCTTCAAACTCTCTAATTTGACTTGGTTTCCCAATAAACCTATGTGTCCACATTTCTAATTCACCTAATGCCAANCCAGCCATTATTTCATTGTTTTTTATAAAGGATTTGTCTTGAAATGGATGAAACCTTTGGTCATCACTTTTTGAGCCATTCCTTAAATGTGGGTCCCTTCTTTCTTGATTTAAGGTGGATTGGGNTTCAATTTTANTTGATTCGGTCAATTTTATCTCCATCGTTGATGACAACAAATTTATGANCTNTTNCTANNACAAAATATTTATATNTTATTNNATGACTANTAAANTAGTCTATGATTTGTAATTTTAGTCAAGCTTTTTGGACTATGATTTTATGATAAAAGAATAGAAAAATTTATAATTTTGTTTAGAATAAAAATTTATTTTTAATCTTATTTTTATATNGGGGTNTTNCCACTGTGCAAAATTTAGANGNATTNTTTACTCCTTGTCTTTTAATAGACGAAAATAAGTTATCTAGAAATATTCAAAGAGTTAAATCTTTAATCTCCAAAAAAAGTCTCGATTTCCGNCCACATCTAAAGACTGTAAAATGNAAAGAAATNNCTAAGAAATTTATAAATGAATTTGGTTCACGNGCNATGGTATCTACCGTGCAAGAAATAGAACAGTTAAAAGATTGTGGAATAAGTGATTTTCTTTATTCAGTTGCTATTGTTCCTTCAAAACTAAAGCGTATTGCAAATAGTTTATCAAAAAATTGTAAAATTACAGTCTCGGTTGACCATATTTCAATGGCACAGGACTTAGTAAGTTTTTNTGAAAAAACAGGGNTAAAAATTTCAGCTGTCATAGAGTTGGATTTTGATGGCCATAGATCAGGCATNANGCCAAATGCGAAACATCAACTATGTGNAATTGGTAAATGCCTAAATGATGCAGGATTATTTAGAGGCGTAATGTCNCATGCTGGTGAAAGTTATGGTCTNTCAAATCATNAAGATTTATNAAAATGCGCAAAAAATGAGGTAGAACAGACCCTCTGTGCAGTATCAATTCTAAAGGATGCGTCAATTGAATGCGAATTGGTAACCATTGGTTCTACACCAACAGTTTTNTCAGATTNTCAAAACAATGATATTACTGAATTAAGAGCGGGTGTATTTGTTTTTTTTGATTTGGTTCAATCTGGGGTTGGTGTTTGTAAAGTTGATGAAATAGCGCTTTCTGTTTTAAGNTCTGTTATAAGTGTCAATAAAGAAATTGATGCNGTTATTATTGATGCTGGTTGGATGGCACTGTCACGAGACAGAGGAACTTCATCACAAAAAATAGACTATGGATATGGTCAGGTTTGTTACGAGAGTGGTGAAATAATTAANGACGTAATTGTTACTAATGTCCAGCAAGAGCATGGTATTATTCAAGTAAGAAAAGGAAGTAATGCCAAACTACCAAACTTTAAAATAGGTGAAGTATTGCGGATACTTCCTAACCATGCTTGTGCTACNGCAGCGGCCCATAGCAGTTATTATGTTATAAACAATAAAAATAAAGTAACTGAAGTTTGGAATCGATTTAATGGTTGGTAGTNCTTTTCAATATCAGNNAAAANTNATTTATAAACAATCAATATTTGTATNTTAAGGAATAAAAATGAAAAATNGTGTACCCCTTACAGAGTTACCAAAAGGCATTNCAAAAGGATTTCTTGGGTTCCCTTTAAATTTAGATTTAGAAAACTTAGATGCCCAAATTGCAATTTTAGGAGTTCCTTATGGTTTACCATACTACCCAAATGAATTAGCTAATGATCANAGCACGGCCCCAGATNTTCTTCGGCAAAATGCACAAGATGCTGCATGGGATGAGCCAAGAACAACTAATCATTTTGATTGGGACCTNGGAGGATCATTACTTGATAACAAAAATATCAAAATTATTGACCTTGGAAATGTCACAGCTNATTTCAGAAACCCCAGGGAACATTATAAAAGGGCTGAAGAGGTTGCAAGAAAGGTATTTTCCTCTAACACTACNCTGATCTCTATTGGAGGGGATCATGGCATTCCAATACCAATAATGAGGGCNTTACCTGAAGNAAACCCAGTTGTTTTAATACAAATTGATGCTCATATGGACTGGCGAGATGAAGTAAATGGTGAAAAAGAAGGTTATTCTAGTCCAATAAGAAGAGCTTCAGAATTAAAGTCCATAAAATCTATTTTTCAGATTGGGTTAAGGGGTGTTGGAAGTGGAAGACAAAAGGAGTTTGAAGACGCAAAAGCTTACGGTTCTAATTTAATTAGTGCATACGAAGTTCATGATGTTGGAATAAAAAATATTCTCAAAAAAATTCCTGATGATTCAAATTTTTATATAACAGTTGACGCTGACGGAATTGATCCAACAATAATGCCTGCTGTAAATGCACCTACACCAGGGGGTTTGAATTGGATGCAGATTAGAGAACTAATTCACGGAATAGTCAAAAAAGGAAGAGTTGTAGGATTTGATCTTGTAGAAATTTCACCNAAATTTGAAAAAGGAAACACAACTTTTGTTCATGCTGAAAGNCTTATCTGCAACTTTATTGGNGCAATGGTGAGAGCAGGATATTATAATAANTAATTTTATANAGAGTAACCTTTGAAAAAGAGANATTAACAATTTTGGCATTAGAAAAAAACATTGAAAATATAGANAAATATGAAGATTTAGTTAATTCGTTTGTTNNAGGAACTTTTAACAAAGCNCAAATATTAAAATCCTTAAATAACAGATCCAAATTTAGCAAATCAATGCCTCTTAATAATATATCATTTGGAGTAAAAGATATTATTAATGTTGATGGATATCAAACTAGATGCGGTTCAAAATTACCCTCTGANCTNTTTAATGGGAAGCAATCGAGTGTTGTTACAAATTTATTGAATGCTGGTGCTCAATTTATTGCCAAAACTGTAACAGCCGAATTTGCAATATCTGATCCTGGTAAAACGAGAAANCCAAGAAACCTNAAGCACACACCTGGTGGTTCATCAAGTGGATCAGGNGCATCTGTCGCTGCNGGGTTTTGTGATATAGCAATAGGCACTCAAACTTGNGGTTCAATAATAAGACCAGCTGGTTANTGTGGAGTAATTGGATATAAACCAAGTTTTGGTCGTATTAATAGAGATGGGGTTTTATTATTTTCAAGATCTATGGATCATGTTGGCATTATATCAAAAAATTTGAATTTACTTGATTTAGTANTGCCTGTAATCGTCANNGGTTGGAAATTNAATGAATGGAAGATNAATAACAAAACGGTTTTAGGGTTGCCAGGNGGCTCTTATTTGANTNTAGCTAATCCAAATATTTTGAAACAATTTTTAGACGTTNGTAATAAATTAGAAAATCAATTTGAAATTAAAAAAACACAATTAGTAAAGAACATCTCAAAGCATAATNATGACCTTGATAAAATAACATTTTCAGAACTTTATTCAATCCATTCAAAATGGTTTGAAGAATANAAAATGCTTTACAAGCCAATAAGCAAAGAAACTATTGAGTTAGGTAAAAATATATCAAATGAAGAATTCATAAGTTTNCTNAAAAGAGCTAAAAAGGCNCAAATTTATGTTCAATCACTGATGCTTGAAAAAGGNATCGATGCATGGATTGCTCCAGTAGCGCCAGATTTTGCNCCNGAAGGAATCAAAACAACAGGTGATTATAGAATGAACTCTATTTGGAGTTATACAGGCCTACCGGTTATAACAATTCCTACTGGTTTTAATGAGAAAAATCTACCATACTCTATTCAGATCNTTGGAAAATTTGGTGAAGATGAAAAACTTCTTAAAATTTCACATATGATTGAANCTGCNTTAAAAATTAAACCTTTAAAAAATGAATGGGAACTCATCTAGCTACTTTTTTGCAGATTTAGAGAAGATNTTTTATGTATTACAAAATATTTAAAATATCTGAAGGTATTTCTCTTATTCAGGAAATATATGTNGCCAATTTCATGCGTTGTAATATTTGGCATGTNCGTGGAAAAGAATTTGACTTGATAATTGATACTGGAATGGGCTTAAGNTCACTCAAAAAATTTATTATTGATGAAATTGACAAACCAATAATATCTGTAATTACACATTCGCATTTTGATCATTGTGGATCTCTNCATGAGTTTGAAAATAGATTAGGCCATAAATCNGANGCNAAGATTATTCAAAATATGAGNAATGAAGACATAGTNTTTTCAGGTGCTTGGAAAGAAATTCAAATTATTGATAAAGTCAAATTTCCAAATTATGAAGGAAATACTTTTCATGTAACGCCAACTACTTTAACAGGATTCTTAGATGAGGGTGATNTTATTGATCTAGGTAATAGAACTTTTAAAATACTTCATTTACCTGGACATTCANCTGGGTCAATAGGTTTATTAGATACAAAATCTAAAGAGCTTTTTTCTGGNGANGCTTTGTATGACGGNGAACTTCTNGATGAATTTTACCATTCTGACAAAACTTTATTTAAAAAAACACTNAACAGATTAAAAAATCTTGATGTAGAAATNTTTCATGGNGGGCATTTNCCNTCTTTNAATAAGAAAAGGGCTNATAAAATNATAGAAACTTATTTATCAGGTTCAAATACAATAAAAGANGTTAGTAAGTGGTTCAAAGATTCTCAGTCAAAAGGAAAGCAAATATTTTCCGATCAGGATTGGACTTTAGCTAAGTCAATANTATCCCAAAATGAGAACAAANTTTCTTCCTGAGGTTGCATTNATTATTTTTNCGACTATNNNTAAATATAAATCAGGTCGGTCACAGCCCTGACTAAAAAAAGGCCAATATNAATTTTTAATCTANTTTTGGTTAATCAATGGTNTTTTTTAGTAATATATTCAAAAAAAATTCTAATGGTAATAATTCTAACTTCTTTGTTGGTCAAAAAATTAAATCTAGATCAAATGGAAGTCTTTGCTCGATCAAAAGAGAAATAAAGCTCAACAATATNAAACANTTCGAAATTTGNNTTGAAAGTGANGTTTCTAAAAGAGAAATAATTCTAAGTGAGCACGCTTTAAAATCAAATTACCAAGAATAATTACGCTATTTCATCGGCTTTTTCTTGAAGTCTTTTAGCTTCTGACAAGTAGCTATTCAAGCTTATTACTTTTCTATTATACTTATCCTCAAGTTCAAGAAGGTCTATCTCTATCTCTAGNAGTAATGTTCTTTTTGACTTTNGCTTNCTTTTTGGGCTTACTTTTTTTTGCTTATTTTTCTTTGGTCGAGAAAAAATTATGAAGAAGAAAACAATCAGAAATAATATTAATATAGAAACTGATATTTTCCCATTAGCACTTAAAGAATTATAAATTGAATTAGAAATAATTTTTATGTCTGTTAATTCTATTTCTAGCATCCTAAAAATAGCTAACGAAATGTCATTAATGTATTTAGTTATTTGAGACCATATTGAATTAAATTCTGATTTAATATTTATATTCAAAATTACTGATTCATAGTAATTATTTAAGATCATTCCAAAAATTAAGATTTTTTCGAAGACTAAATTTATAAAATAACTAAATTGATTGTTTAACTCTGACATTAATAATCTCTAATTAATTTCTTACTCTTTTATATAAATGAATACCTGGTTTCAATATATATATTGCCATAAAAAAGTCTTAACTATGACAATTTAATCGAAATTTCTCATAAATATACCATTAAAACTTCTTCTTTAAGAACTGTTTTGAAAGTTAAGTTCAAATTATGAAAAATCTAAAACTTTGTTTTCCATTACTGTTTCTTTTTAATTTAACCATTCCCTCTGTTTCTTATACCTGTGAAATGGAATTAAGTGAATTAGTAAATAAATCCGAAGTTTCAGAAAAATTTACAAATTTTAGGTTTTTAATTAAGTCTGGAAACAAATGGTTTTACATATCGCAAAATAATAATTGCTGGATAAGTATACGATATGTGAAAAATTCTGATGACAGCGAAATAAATAATATTAAATAAATTATATCTATGTTATTAAAAATTATTATATTTTTTTATAATTAGATTTAAAAAAAAGATAAAAATGAGACCAAATGCTTTTTCCAATGATGGGAATTTTTACAAAGGCAACCTCCACACTCATTCCACAAACTCAGACGGCAAGTTAAGTCCAGAATTAGTTTGCAAAAAATATAAAGAAAAGGGTTATGATTTTTTATGTATTTCTGATCATTTTGTAAGAAAATTTGATTATCCGATTACTGACACATCAAAATTTAGGTGTAATGATTTCACTACTTTATTAGGCGCTGAAGTTCATTCAGGATTTATGGAAAATGGTCAATCGTGGCACTTGTTAGCAGTTGGCCTGCCAAAAGACTTTAAGCCTTCTAATACCCAAGAAAGTGCTTCAGATCTTGCAAAAAGATGTTCAGAAAGTGGAGCTATTGTTTCGATAGCCCATCCTCAATGGTCTGGATTAACTTTGAGTGATGCTGAACAAATAAGTTATGCTCATTCTGTTGAAATTTATAATCATGGCTGCGCTGTTGATAGTGATAGAGGTGATGGGGCACACCTACTAGACTTAATGCTTTCTAAAGGTTCAAAATTATCTTTAATAGCAACAGATGATGCACATTTTAGGTCAAATGATTATTTTGGGGGTTGGGTTGAAGTAAAATCAAAAAATAACAATCCAGAGGAATTGCTTCAATCCCTTAAAGATGGAAATTTTTATTCTTCTCAAGGTCCAAAAATTTATGATATTGATATCAATAAAGAAAGATTAAAAATCAAAAGCTCTCCTGTAAATTCGGTAATACTTGTTGGTTATGGATCAGCATCATTAGCCAATCATGGTCTTTTAATGACTGAGGCTGAGATAAAATTCCCTAAGGGAGCAGAGAGCCCATGGGTTAGAATTATTATTATTGATGGAAAGGGTAAAAAAGCATGGTCCAATCCTATTTGGAGAGATGAACTATAATTTATGCAACAATAGTTTTATCTATTAATTGCATTAATGGATTTTTGCAATATGATGTTGAGATTAAGTATTGCATTGAAGGCTGAAACTGAAATATGGCTAGTAAAGAAGATTCATTTGTCGTTTTTGACAAGGTCCAAAAAAGTTATGACGGATTAAGTCTTGTAGTAAAAGATCTCAATTTACATATAAAGAAAGGTGAGTTTCTAACAATG
>NYVQ01000011.1 GCA_002684695.1 SAR116 cluster bacterium
GCTGATAGGAAAATTCCTGAGTTCAGTGCTGGCGATACACTAAAAGTTAACGTCAAAGTGGTAGAGGGAACCAGAGAGAGAGTTCAGGCTTTTGAAGGTGTATGTATTGCAAGAAAGAATGCTGGAGTAAGGTCTGCTTTTACTGTTAGAAAAATATCATATGGCGAAGGTGTTGAAAGGGTATTCCCTTTGTATTCACCAAGAATTTCAGGTATAGAGGTTATTAGAAGAGGTAAAGTAAGAAGAGCAAAACTTTATTACTTAAGAGAAAGACAAGGTAAGTCAGCAAGAATTGCTGAACGCTCAACAGGGCGATCCATGAACTCAGATAATAATAAAAAACCAGAGAAATCAAAAGCTCCAGAAAAAAAAGTCCAAGAAGAATTAAAAGATAATAAAAAAGAATCTTAGCATTTAACAAAAAAAAATTATTAGACATAATTTTTTTTTTTAATATTCTCATTAGTATTAATTTAGTTTGACTTTATATGGAGTTTTAAATGTCAAAACCGCGTACTTTGTTTGATAAAATTTGGGATGCTCACCTCGTCCATGCCGATCCTAATGCAGCTAGTATAATTTACATTGATCGTCATTTAGTACATGAAGTAACTAGCCCACAAGCTTTTGAAGGGCTAAGAAATAATAAAAGAACCGTAAGGTCACCAGAGAGGACACTTGCTGTTGCGGATCATAACATCCCTACCTCAGATAGAGAAAAAGGGATTACAGATGAAGAATCGAGAATTCAAGTTGAAACCTTAGCAAAGAATGCCAATGATTTTTCAGTTCCTTATTTTAAAATGGAGGACATTAGGCAGGGTATCGTTCATGTAATTGGCCCTGAACAAGGCTTTACTCAACCTGGAATGACTATAGTATGTGGAGACTCTCACACAGCAACACATGGAGCATTCGGAGCTCTAGCTTTTGGAATAGGCACTTCAGAAGTTGAACATGTTTTAGCAACACAGACATTGATACAAAAACCTGCAAAAAATATGCTTGTAGAGGTAGATGGAGAGTTACCCAAAGGAGTTACAGCAAAGGATATAATATTAGAAATTATAGGGCAAATTGGAACAGCTGGTGGAACTGGTTATGTAATTGAATATGCGGGATCCACTATTAGAAACCTCTCAATGGAAGGTAGAATGACAATTTGCAATATGTCTATAGAAGCTGGCGCTAGAGCTGGAATGATTGCGCCTGACGAGAAAACTTACGAATATCTTAAAGGAAGNCCTATGTCACCATCAGGTGAAAATTGGGAAAGTGCTCTAAAGTGGTGGAAAAGTTTGCCCTCTGATAAAGGTGCAGTTTACGATAAAAAAATTGCATTAAATGCTGAAAANTTAGTNCCAACCGTAACNTGGGGNACCAGTCCTGAAGATACNGCNCCNATAAATGGTAAAGTGCCTGACCCTAAAAATATTAAAGATGAAGCAATCAGATCTAAGTTAGAAAGAGCAATATCTTATATGGATCTCAAACCTGGACAAAAAATTACTGATATAAAAATTGATACTGTTTTTATAGGTTCATGCACAAATTCCAGGATAGAAGACTTAAGAGCTGCTTCTAAAGTTATTGAAGGNAAAAAAGTTTCAAAAGAGATTAGGGCTATGATTGTTCCTGGATCAGGTTTAGTAAAAGAACAAGCAGAAAAAGAAGGTTTAGATAGTATTTTTAAAGATGCCGGATTTGATTGGAGGGAGCCAGGCTGTTCAATGTGTTTAGCAATGAATGCTGACAGACTATCTCCTGGGGAAAGAGCAGCNTCTACTTCTAATAGAAATTTTGAAGGAAGACAGGGAAGGTTAGGAAGGACACATTTAGTTAGCCCGGAAATGGCTGCTGCTGCTGCTATTACTGGTTTTTTAACTGATGTTCGAGATATATAATTAATAGAATATCTAAACNATAATAATTTAAGGATTGAGTAATGGAAAAATTTAATAAGTTAGATGGAATAGCTGCTCCTTTAGATATTCTTAATATTGATACGGATATGATTATCCCTAAACAGTTTTTAAAAACGATAAAACGCTCAGGTCTGGGGAAAAATTTATTCGATGAGATGAGATATTCTCCTGATGGAGAAGAGATTCAAGATTTTGTTTTAAATAAAAAACCTTGGAATGAAGCAAAAATTATAATTGCTGGTGACAATTTTGGATGTGGATCAAGTCGTGAGCACGCTCCTTGGGCTCTATTAGACTTTGGAATAAAATGTGTTATTTCAACGAGTTTTGCTGATATTTTTTATAATAATTGCTTTAAAAACGGTATTTTGCCAATTAAAGTTACAGAAGATCAAAGGCAGGCGTTACTTGCAGATGCCAAAGATGCAGAAAACCCCATCCTTGAAATTGATTTGCCTAACCAAGTCATTCAAAGACCAAATGGTGTTTCTATAAAATTTGAACTAGATCCATTTAGAAAAGAATGCCTCTTAGAAGGTTTGGACGACATTTCTTTAACATTAGATAAAAAAGATAAAATACAGGGTTATGAAAGTGATAGGGATATCAATCGTCCTTGGTTATAAATGATTAGTTATTAGGATTAAACATGACATCAAATAGAAAATTAATGGTTATGCCTGGTGATGGTATTGGACCTGAAGTAATTAACGAAACTTTAAGGCTTGTAGATTGGTTGGCAAAACATAGAAGTCTAAATTTTGATATCATTGAAAGAGATGTTGGTGGGAAATCCTATGATTTGCATGGCACACCTCTCACTGACGAAGCATTAGCAGATGCTCTTGGCTGTGATGCCGTTCTATTTGGTGCTGTTGGAGGACCACAATACGATGATTTGGATTTTGAAGTTAAACCAGAAAGAGGTCTTCTCACATTAAGAAAGGAACTTGATTTATTTGCAAATTTAAGACCTGCAATAGTTTTTCCACCTTTAGTAGAAGCGTCATCGCTAAAACCAGATATAGTAAAGGGTCTTGATATAATGATTTTAAGAGAGCTTACTGGTGGAGTATATTTTGCTGAACCAAGAGGAATTGAGACTTTGCCAGATGGCACAAAAAAAGGATATGACACAAACCTTTATACAACTCCTGAAATTGAGAGAATTGGTAGAGTTGCCTTTGATCTTTCGAGAAAAAGAAACGGCAAAGTTACTTCTGTTGAGAAAGCTAATGTTATGCTTTCTGGTGTCCTTTGGAGAGAAGTAATGACTGAGCTTCACAAAAATGAGGGTGATGATATTAAACTTGAACATATGTTTGCCGATAACTGTGCTATGCAATTGGTAAGGGCACCAAAACAATTTGATGTAATAGTTTGTGATAATTTGTTTGGTGATATGCTATCAGATTGTGCAGCTATGTTAACTGGCTCATTAGGAATGCTGCCATCTGCCTCTCTTGGTGCACCAAATAAGGATGGCTTGAGAAAAGCAATGTATGAACCTGTTCATGGATCGGCACCAGATATTACGGGCAAAGGTATTGCTAATCCACTTGCTCAGGTGCTTAGNTTCACAATGATGCTTAGATATTCGTTTGACCATGCGGAAGAAGCTGACCTGATTGAGGATGCTGTATCTGATGCATTGTCTTCAGGAGCAAGAACTCCAGATTTAGGAGGNGGAAGTAAAAAGGTTTCCACTTCGGAAATGATGGATTTAGTTATGAAATCTATGAACCAAAACAGTGTATAGTTAGGATTTTAAATTATGACTTATAAGATTGCAGTAGTTGGAGCTACTGGTGCGGTTGGGCGAGAGATGCTACAAACTTTACACGAAAGAAAATTCCCTATAGATAAAGTTTATGCACTAGCTTCATCTAAATCACCAGGAAGGCAAGTTTCATTTGGAGATGAACTGACTATTGACGTTGAACCAATTGAAAAATTTGATTTTNCAAAAGTCGATTTTGCNTTTTTTAGTGCTGGCGGATCTGTATCTGANAAATATGCACCAATTGCTGGAAAATCTGGNGCTCTAGTCATAGANAATTCTTCTGCTTTTAGAATGAAAGATAATGTACCTCTCATTGTNCCTGAAGTTAATCATTACGATTTAAAAGGNTGTCTTGTTGATAANGGTGGCATGAATATCATCGCTAATCCAAATTGTTCTACTGCTCAACTTGTTATGGCATTGTCTCCATTACATAGAGAATTTATAATTAAAAGGGTTGTTGTTGCAACCTACCAAGCAGTATCAGGTGCTGGTAAAGAAGCAATGGACGAATTATTTAATCAAACAAAAAAAGTTTATGTAAATGATCCTCTTGAAAAAAGTGTTTTCACCAAAGAAATATCTTTTAATGTAATTCCTCATATTGATGTATTTTTGGATGATGGCTTTACTAAGGAAGAAGTAAAAATGCGAGATGAGACTAAAAAAATTTTAGATGAAAATATTGATGTAGTTGCACATTGTGTAAGGGTTCCAGTTTTTGTNGGTCATAGTGAGGCTGTGTTTATTGAATGCGAAAACCCTATGGATGAAGAGCTTGCGAGAGATGTTTTGAGTGAAACGGAGGGCGTAATTATTATTGATCATAGAGCTGATGANGGNTACATTACCCCTAAGGAGGCAGCAGGTGAAGATGGCGTTTATCTTTCTAGGATAAGGGTAGATGAATCCGTTCCCAGTGGCTTGGTATTTTGGTGTGTTGCTGATAATTTAAGAAANGGAGCAGCTCTNAATGCTGTTCAGATCGCTGAACTAGCAGTCAANCAAGGCATTAAATANATGTCTGANATTGATAGTGAATTAGAATTAGCNTTAAATTTNTTAGATATTAATCAAGAGCAGAGTATTGAAAGACTTTTTGANATTCTTAGAATTCCATCGATTTCAACCCAANAGAANCATANAAAGGACTGTTTGAAAGCTGCTCATTGGTTTGCAGAACAGTTAAGCGAAATAGGNTTTGANTCATCAATCAGAGAAACAAATGGTCACCCCATGGTCGTTGCTCATTTTGAAACAGAAGGCCCTCATTTTCTCTTTTATGGTCACTANGATGTTCANCCAGTTGATCCNATAGATCTTTGGGATAANGATCCCTTTAACCCTACTATTGAAGAGATTAATAAAGTAAAAGTTATAAAAGCGCGTGGAGCAAGTGATGACAAAGGTCAAGTNATGACTTTTATTGAAGCTTGTAGATCACATATAAAGACATCTGGAACATTACCATGTAAAATTTCTATTTTATTAGAAGGCGAAGAAGAAATAGGTTCTCCATCAATGTCAGCGTTTCTTAAAGAAAATTCCAAAGAACTTTCTGCAGACTATTGTCTTGTTTGTGATACTGGTATGTGGGATAAAAAAACACCATGTATAACAACCATGCTTAGGGGCATGGTAGGAGATGAAGTAAAAATTACAGCTGCAAATAGAGATCTTCACTCAGGTATGTATGGCGGTGTTGCCACCAATCCTATCCATATTTTATCAAGAATTTTATCTCTTTTACATGATGAAAATGGAAGAGTAACTTTAAATGGTTTCTATAATGACGTTCCAGAATTATCAAAAAAACAAAAAGAACAGTGGGACAGTTTAAATTTTGATGTTAGTCAATTTCTTGGTGATGTTGGTTTATCCAATGTTATTGGTGAACCCAATTATTCTCCATTAGAAAAAATTTGGTCTCAACCAACATGTGAAGTTAACGGCATTTGGGGTGGCTATATAGAACCTGGATTTAAAACTGTTTTACCATCTGAGGCATCAGCAAAAGTTAGCTTTCGCTTAGTTGGAAATCAGGATCCAGATAAAATATTAAAAAGTTTTAGAGAACATGTGAAAAAATATCTACCTAATGATTGCAAGGTTGAATTTAGAGCAAAAGCTGGATCAGGTGCTTCTTCATTACCTGTAGATTCTGCCGAAATTAAAGCGGCTGAAAAAGCATTAAATGATGAATGGGGCATAAATCCAAAAATGGTTGGTTGTGGAGGTTCTATCCCAATTGGTGACCATTTCAAGAATATTCTTGGTGCTAACTCTCTACTTGTTGGGTTTGGATTAGATGATGATAAAATTCATTCTCCAAACGAAAAATATAACCTTTCAAGCTATCAAAAAGGGGCTAGAAGTTGGGCCAGAATAATTTATAATCTCTCTAAAATTTAATACTTTTTTTCAATTAATGTTTTAAAGCTTAATAGCAAATGGCGGGGTCAACAAATGAACAATAAATCAAATATATCTTCAAAATTAAAAAATAAGAGCCTTATAGTATCTCAAGGATATATTAATGGAAGCTTCACTTCTGGAACTTCTAACAAAACATTTAATGTAAATGATCCTTCTACAGGAGAGCTTATAATTGAACTTCCTGATATGGGGGTTTCAGAAACTAAAGAAGCAATTAATGCAGCGCATGAAGCGCAGAAAACGTGGGCAGCTAAAACTGGAAAAGAGAGGTCTTTAATTTTAAGAAAATGGTATGATTTGATGATGGAGAACAAAGATGACCTTGCAAAGATTCTAACTGCTGAAATGGGTAAACCTCTTGCAGAAGCTATTGGAGAAATAACTTATGGCGCAAGTTTCGTAGAATGGTTCGCTGAGGAAGCCAAAAGAGTTTATGGAGATACAATACCCGGTCATCAGCATGATAAGCGTATTGTTGTTATAAAACAACCAGTTGGTGTTGTTGGCGCTATTACTCCTTGGAACTTTCCAAATGCTATGATTACAAGAAAAGTTGCTCCAGCATTAGCTGTAGGTTGCNCAGTAGTATTAAGACCACCAACCTTAACACCACTTTCAGCTTTNGCTCTTGGTTATNTAGCTCATGAGGCAGGNNTACCAGCTGGNGTTTTTAATATTGTCATGGGNACAGATTCTTCNGGGATGGGTAAAGAACTATGNAGCAATGAATTAGTNAGAAAAATTACTTTTACTGGATCAACAGAGGTAGGNAGAATTTTAATGCGACAATGCTCTGATCANATTAAAAAAGTNAGTCTTGAACTTGGAGGNAATGCNCCATTTATAGTTTTTAATGATGCAGATATTGACGAGGCAGTTGCCGGTGCAATGATAAGTAAATATAGAAATGCNGGTCAAACTTGTGTTTGCGCNAACAGAATTTACGTACAAAATGATATATATGATGTATTTGCTAANAAATTGGCNGATGCTACNAAAGCNATGAAAGTAGGTAACGGTTTTGAAGATGGTGTNACTACTGGNCCNTTNATNGATCAACAAGCANTAGAAAAAGTTGAAGAACATATTGAGGATGCCGTTTCTAAAGGNGCNTCAATNCTNTCAGGAGGTACNAGGTCAAATCAAGGTGGAACTTTTTTTAATCCNACAGTTTTGACAGATGTNAACTCGANAATGAANGTAGCNAAAGAAGANACTTTTGGTCCAATTGCNCCATTATTTAAATTTGATTCTGTTGAAGATGTAATNAAAGCAGCAAATGACACTGAATTTGGANTGGCTGCTTATTTTTATGCNAAAGATCTCTCAAAAGTTTGGAGAGTNGCAGAAGCATTAGAATATGGGATTGTTGGTATCAATACTGGCTTAATTTCTACTGAAGTCGCTCCATTTGGNGGGATTAAGCAATCTGGACTTGGAAGAGAGGGGTCAAAGTACGGCATTGATGATTTTCTTGAAATAAAATATCTCTGCATGAGTGGTATCTAGACAAGTCTCAAAACCAAAAAAACTATTTACATTTAATAATACTATGTCATTTTGCATTAAATAGTATGTGAAAAAATATTACACATAAATTAATTTAATTTTTTAGGGGGATAAAATGAAATATTTAATTAAATTCTTCCTGCCATTCCTTATGATTGGTATTATATCACCAGCATTTGCTGCTTCATTAAAATGGTCAATGCCAGGTGATTCATTAACCTTGGATCCNCATGCGCAAAATGAAGGTCCGACTCATATGGTATCAAGGCAGGTTTACGAAAGTCTTGTNACAAGAACGGTTGATATGTCAATTCAACCACAGTTAGCCACTTCATGGTCAGCAACTGGCCCTGAAACATGGGTATTTAAACTTCGTGAAGGAGTTGTTTTCTCAGATGGCACTCCATTAAAAGCTAGTGATGTTGTTTTTAGTATAAATCGTGCTTTAAGTGGTGCATCAGATGTTAAAGAATTAATTGATAGTATTACTTCAGTAAAATCAACTTTTAATAATCAAATTGAAATAAAAACTGATGGACCCAATCCAATACTTCTTAACCAATTAACTCAAATTTTTATCATGTCTGAAGCGTGGTCAAAAAAGAATGGATGTGAGCAATCTCAGGATTATGATGCTTCACAAGAGACCTATTGTTCAATCAATGCTATGGGNACTGGGCCATTTGTTATTACCCTTAGAGAACAGAACACTAGAACTGTTTTTGAAAGAAATAATAGTTGGTGGGGAGATCAGTCTCAACATAATATTGACACTNTAGAACTTTTACCAATTAAAAATGATGCAACTCGTGTNGCTGCACTTTTATCTGGTGATATAGATTTTACAAATTTTACACCTGCCCAGGACATTAAGAGAATTAACGGTTCAGCAATGCATAAGGTCTCAAGCACACCTCAAGCAAGGACAATATTTTTTGGTATGGATCAAGGTATAGATGAACTTAGATCTTCTAATATTAAGGGGAAAAACCCATTAAAAGATAAAAGAGTTCGTTTAGCAATGTACCATGCGTTAGATATGGATGCTATCAAAGATAAAGTGATGCGAGGTCTTAGTGAGCCAGCGGGTATGATTACTTTTCCAGGTGTTCAGGGTTATACTAAGGAATTAGATACAAGACTTCCTTATGATCCTAATCAATCAAAAAAGCTTCTTGCTGAAGCTGGTTATCCAGATGGTTTTGAAATTACACTAGATTGCCCAAATAACAGATATATAAATGATGAAGCAATCTGTGTAGCAGCTGTTAGTATGTTGGCAAAAGTTGGTATTAAGGTGAATTTAGATGCCCAACCTAAAAGCATTCACTTTAAAGACCTACAAAATGGTCTTAGTGATTTTTACATGCTAGGATGGGGTGTCCCAACTTTTGATAGCCATTATGTTTACTCTTTTCTTTTAAAATCTGACGGTAGTTGGAATAAAGTTGGATTTAAGAGTGACAGAGTTGATGAGCTCGTCGGTACAATGCTAACAGAAACTAATCTTGATAAAAGAAATTCAAATATTGCAGAGGCTTGGGCGATTGTTCAAGATAATATGCCTTATTTGCCTCTTCACCATCAAGTTATTTCATGGGCAACAAAGAGCAATGTTGACGTTCCTATTAGAACAAATAATGAACCTTTATTCCGTTTTGCAAAGGTAAATTAAAAAAATATAAAATACCGGCAAATTTTTAATTTGCCGGTATTTTAATGTTTAAAAAGACTTTGTATACTCAATGACTAATTATTTTTTAAAAAGACTTTTACAATCAGTATTAGTTATGCTGATCGTTGCATTTGTATCATTTTCGTTATTTAATTTTGTTGGAGACCCAGTTCATAACATGGTTGGGCAGGAAGCTTCTGTAGAAAAAAGAGAGGAAATAAGAGAAAAGTTAGGCCTAAATGATCCCATATATACGCAGTTTTTTAGATTTGTGAGTAATGCATCAAAAGGTGAATTTGGTCTATCATATCAATTAAGACGTCCTGTATCAGATTTGATCACAGAAAGATTGCCAGCTACTCTAGAATTAGTTTTTGTTTCTGCAATAATAGCAATTTTCGTTGGTGTTTTCTTTGGTGTTTATACTGGTATTAACCGAGAAGGATTTGCTAGTAATTTTATTTTAATAATTTCTCTTTTTGGTGTTTCTCTACCGACCTTCGTTATTGGTATATTATTTATATATTTATTTTCTGTGATTCTTGGAATTCTACCTTCTTTTGGAAGAGGTGAAGTAATACATATCGGGTTCTGGTCTACCGGTTTTTTAACTTTTAGTGGATTAAAGGCTTTAATTTTACCCTCAGTAACTTTAAGCCTTTTTCAAATGACATATATTATTAGGTTAGTTAGAGCTGAGATGATGGAAATCTTACAAACAGATTATATTAAATTTGCAAAGGCAAGAGGAATTAATCAAAACATAATTAATTACAGCCATGCACTCAAAAATGGTCTTATACCTGTAATTACTATAACTGGAATTAATGTTGGAACTTTAATCGCTTTTTCAATCATTACCGAAACAGTATTTCAATGGCCAGGTATGGGATTATTGTTTATTAATGCAGTCCAATTTGTTGATATCCCTATAATGTCTGCGTATCTTATTATGGTTGCTTTTATTTTTGTAATGATAAATTTTATTGTAGACATTGCTTATTATTTTATTGATCCAAGGATCAGATTTAAAGAAGAAGCGATGGTCAAATGATTTTTAAATCAATTAATAATATTTTTGATACAGATATTGGATACAGTTTTCGCAAATCAAAGATTGCTATTTTAGCTACAATAGTTTTTTTAATTATTGTCTTAGCTTCATTGTTCGCTAGTATTGTTGCTCCTTATAATCCTTTTGATCCTGCAAGTATTTCATTAATGGATGCTTTTACACCACCAGCTTGGTCAGATGGAGGGAATTCAAATTTCATTCTAGGGACAGACCAACAGGGCAGAGATATGTTCTCAACAATGATTTACGGTTCACGAATATCACTTACAGTTGGATTTGCCTCTATTATTTTTGCATTAATTTTAGGTGTTTCATTAGGTGTAACCTCAGGATATTTGGGAGGCCGCTACGAAATAATAGTAATGAGATTTACCGATGTACAACTTACTATACCGAGTATCTTAATGGCCTTATTAGTTGACGGAATTGCCAGAGGATTTATTTCAAAATCTTTACACAATGATATGGCTATTTATGTTTTAATTTTAGCAATTGGAATATCTGAATGGCCACAATTTGCTCGAGTTACAAGAGCAGCTACTCTTGTTGAAAAAAATAAAGAATATATTCTAGCGTCAAAGATAATTGGTCTTTCTAATTTAGTTATAATGTTTAAACATATACTTCCAAATATTTTGAGACCTGTTTTAGTTATATCTACAATTGGTTTGTCCCAAGCTATTATAACGGAATCTACATTAAGCTTTTTAGGAGTGGGCTTTCCTCCTACCAATCCTTCATTAGGTACTCTTATTAGGTTTGGAAATAATTTTTTATTTTCAGGTGAATGGTGGATTACATTTTTTCCGGCAATATTCCTCGTAGTACTTGCGTTCTCTATTAACTTATTAGGTGATTGGATGAGAGATGCTTTAAATCCAAAATTAAAAGCAAGATGAGTTTTTTTGACATAAAGAATCTTGATATTGAATATCAAACTAGAAAAGAAACTATTGAAGCTAGTAAAAATGTATCATTCAACTTAAAGAGAGGAGAAATTATTGGAATTGTTGGTGAGTCTGGTTCTGGGAAGTCAACCGTAGCTAATGCCATAATTAATCTAATAGACAAACCGGGTAAAATTATAAATGGTTCCATAAAACTTGACGGAATTGAAATATGTAAAAATGATGAAATCATTCAAAATATTAGAGGGAAGAAAATAGGATTTATTTTTCAAGATCCACAAACTTCTCTAAACCCTCTTTTTACAATAAAAGAGCAGTTGGTTGAAACTATACAAACCCACTCGAGCCTTAACTATGACGCAGCAGCAAAAAAATCTGTTAATTTATTAAAGGAAGTTGGGATTGAAAATCCAGAGAAAAGAATAAATGATTATCCCCATCAGTTCAGTGGAGGGATGCGACAAAGAGTTGTAATAGCACTTGCTATTAGTTGCGAACCTGATCTGATTATAGCAGATGAACCTACAACAGCCTTAGATGTAAGCATTCAATTCAAAATTTTAAACTTACTAAAGAAACTGACTATAGAAAGAAATTTAGGCGTAATAATTATTACTCATGATATGGGCGTAATTGCTGAAACTACAGACCGTGTAATTGTTATGAGATTTGGTAATATTGTTGAACAAGGTAAAACTTCTAAAATTTTATCCAAACCTGAATCTTTGGAATGTAAAAGTCTTGTAATGTCAGTTCCCCCAACAAATAAAAAAATCAAAAGATTTAAACTATTAAGTCCAGAAGGAGGACAAATAGAAAACAGCTCTTTAAAATTAACTAATAACATTATTAAAAATTGGGGGACAAGAGAATTAAACAATAAAAAACTATTAGATTTTGTAAATGTAACTAAAGTTTTTGACGACGGCTCTATAATTTCATCAAAACGAAGTGAAAGTAAAGTTAAAGCTTTAGACAATGTTTCATTTCATATTAATGAGGGAGAATCATTTGGATTAGTGGGAGAATCTGGTTCTGGTAAATCTACGATTGCTAAAATTATAACTAGCTTAGTCAGTCCTTCATCAGGTGAGGTTTTTTTTGAGGATGTTTCCTTACATGATCCAAAAAATAAAATAATAAAAAATAGATTTATGGGTCAAATTCAAATGATTTTTCAGGACCCTTACTCTTCTCTAAATCCAAGGTTTAAAGTAAAAAATATAATTGCTGAGCCGATCAAATTTTTCCAGAAAAATATTAATAATAAACAAATTGATGAGAATGTTTATGACTTAATTGATATTGTTGGTATGTCTAGGCAATCACTTGAGAGATATCCACATGAATTTTCAGGCGGGCAAAGACAAAGAATTTCTATTGCAAGAGCTTTGGCGACAAGACCTAGACTTCTTATTTGTGACGAGCCAACTTCAGCTTTGGATGTAAGTATTCAGGCTCAAGTTCTCAACCTTTTAAAAGACTTGCAGGAACAGCTAAACCTTACAATACTTTTCATAAGCCATGATTTGCCAGTGATTCGACAAATGTGCGACAGAACATCAGTTTTAAAAAACGGTGTTGTTTGTGAAACTAACGATACAGAAAGTATATTTATTAAACCAAAAAATTCATACACTAAAGAACTATTAAAATTAATGCCAAAAATAGAATCAATTATTTAATTAGTTATAAACAATTAGTATTGCTGTAGTAAGTAAAAGAAAAGCTAATGAATATTCAATAATAGTTTTAATTTTATGGTTTTTGACTACCTGCCTTATTGTTGCACCAAAAATTGCCCAAGGAACTATTGAAATAGGGCAAATAATCAAAGCAGTTAATGCGATAATAGAGATGGCAATTACAAGGTTATCGTTTATTTGAAGGAAACCAGAAGCTGCCATACTAGAAATTGTCCAAGCTTTTGGATTAACAATTTGGAATAATGCAGCTTCATGAAGTTTCAACGGCCTTGAACCATCTTCAGCTATTGGGTTTATTGACCCTAAAATTTTATAACCCAAATATAAAATGTAAATAGCACAAATAATTTTAAGAACACTCTGAACTTCTGGGAATAAGATAAAAATTTGCCCCAATCCCAAACAAACTAAGGTTAGTTGAATTATATGGCCAAAAGTAATTCCTGAAATATGAGAAATTGTTTTTTGAAAACCAAACTTTAGACCTGATGTTAAAACCATTGCATTATTTGGACCTGGTGTAATATACATTACAAAGTAATAAAATATTAAAGCTAGAAAAATTTCATAATTAATCATACTTGGCTTTTACTTAGAATAATTTTGGATGCTTTTTCTGCAATCATAACAATAGGTGCGTGTGTATTACCGCTTGTTATTGTAGGCATCACAGAACCATCAACAACTCTTAGGTTTTTTATACCACGCACTTTAAGTTCAAAATCCACTACCGCCTGAGTATCAGTTTGCAACCCCATTTTTGCAGTACCAACTGGATGGAAAATTGTTGTTGCTATTTTCCCAGCTTCTTTAATTAAATCATTATCTTCTATAAAATTTGCACCTGGCAAAAACTCCTTTGGCTCAAAAGAAGCCATTTCTGACGTTGACATTAAACTTCTTGCTTTTTGGATAGATTCAACTGCAACTTGCTTATCTTCAGGATCAGATAGATAGTTTGGTGCTATTATTGGCTGATCTAGTGGATTTGAACTTGCCAATGAAACAGTGCCTATTGATTTAGGTCTTAAATTACAAACTGAGACTGTCAATGCAGGAAATTTATGTAAAGGATCACCAAATTTATCTAATGAAAGTGGCTGAATATGAAANTCAATATTAGGAGTNTCATATGNTTCATTAGATTTAGTAAATATACCAAANTGACTNGGAGCCATTGTTAATGGACCACGCTTCAAAAATAAGTACTCTAAACCCATCTTNGCAAGACTAAAGTAGCTTTGNTACATTTGATTTAAGGTCTTAACGTTTTTTAGTCTAAATGCNGTTCTNATTTGNAAATGATCTTGNAAATTTTTACCAATCCCNGGTATATGCTTTGTNAGTGNAATTCCATGTTCTTTAATTTCATTAGCATCNCCTAANCCTGACANCATCATGATTTGTGGTGATCCAATAGATCCAGCAGATAGTATNACTTCATTTANTGCTGAAGATTTAAATAAATTAGTTCCCTTTTTATANANAACACCCTTGACCGTAGAATTCTTTATTTCTAACTTTGTAACTTGAGCNTGNGTTATAACATGTAAGTTTTTCCTATGCATAANAGGCTTTANAAAAGCTCTTGCAGCACTCCAACGCACACCTTTATTTTGCATTACTTCAAAATAACCAGATCCCTCATTATTACCCTGATTGAAATCTTCTGTTTTTGGGATCCCAATCTCTTCNGCAGCCTTCTGAACTGAGTCTAAAATTTCCCAATTTATTCTTGGTTTTTCAACTCTCATTTCTCCTTTTTGAGAATGACCTGGAATGTCTTTATGATATCTTTCAGATTTCAAAAAATATGGTTTTACATCATCCCATCCCCATCCTTTTCCTCCAAGTTGCCGCCAAAGNTCATAATCTCTNGCTTGGCCNCNCATATAAATCATACCATTTATTGAGGAACAACCACCTAAAACNTTCCCTCTTGGATAATTTATAGATCTATTNCCAAGNCCTTTTTCTTTTACAGTATTATACATCCAATCAACTTTAGGATTGCCGATACAATATAGATATCCTATGGGGATATGTATCCAGTGGTAATCGTCTTTTCGACCCGCTTCTAAAAGAAGAACTTTATTTTTTGGGTTGGCGCTTAGCCTATTGGCCATTACAGATCCAGCAGAACCTGATCCAATGATTATATAATCATATTCNCCAGATTTTTCCATAATTTCTGTCTTAATCATTGACCTTAACTTGCCTATACACAATATATATATATCAAATAAATTAATTTGGAACAGTAATGAGTGATGCGCTAAAGATTAATAAGAGTGGTTCTAAACCTAGACCNCTTTCCCCTCATTTACAGATATATAAGTGGCAATTAACAAGCATAATGTCAATCGGNCATAGAGCTTCTGGAATAGCATTGTCATTTGGTAGTTTTCTAATAGTAATATGGCTAGTTGCATTAGCAACTGGACCAGAAAANTTTTTACTTGTTAACAACATAATATCCCATTGGTTTGGACAATTTGTNCTTTTTGGTTTTTCAGTTGTTTTNTTTTATCACATGCTAAANGGTATTCGNCATTTGAGCTGGGATTTAGGCTACGGATTTGAACTTTCAACAGTCTATAAAACTGGTTACTNAGTNCTAGTTNTAGCTATAATCTTAACAACAATTACNTGGTTGGCTGTATGGCTTTACTAAACANAGTTATTTGGAGAATATAATAATATGGCAACNCCACTTAAAAATGCNAAAGGACTAGGNTCNGCTAAACATGGGCTTGGTCACTGGATAACTCAAAGAGTTACAGCCTTGGCNTTATTGCCTTTAACTATTTGGTTTGTAACGATTATAGCTCTAATGAANGACTCAAGTTACGATAGTGCTCTTAGCTTAGTTTCTAATCCTTTTAATGCAACTTTTTTAATTTTATTGATTATTTCAATCTTTTGGCATGCACAGCTTGGTTTACAAGTTGTAATTGAAGACTATATATCTAATAAGACNAAAAGAATGTCTTTAATTATTATAATGAAATTTATCATGACTGCTGTTGGTGCTTTAACTCTACTATCAGTAATTAGGNTAGCTTTGTAAANTACAGGAATACAAATATTATGAGTACATATCCTATNACAGACCANGAGTATGATGTTTTGGTTATTGGTGCTGGTGGAGCAGGGCTGCGGGCCACACTTGGCATGACAGCTGAAGGTTTTAAAACAGCCTGTATCACCAAAGTCTTTCCAACACGCTCACATACTGTCGCAGCTCAGGG
>NYVQ01000012.1 GCA_002684695.1 SAR116 cluster bacterium
CTATGTTAAAATTTCAGAAATGAATGGTATAATCAAAAAATATATTCTACCATTTCCCATAAAATTAAAAATGGAAAATGAAAAATTTTTTATTGATGAATTGAAAAAATTTTTAGATGAAAAAAATTAAAAAAATAATGGAAAGAATATTATTTGAACCTTTACAAGGTATTTTAGCTATATTTCTTTTTTATTTTTTTTCATGTTTAAAACCTGAAACTGCTAGTTGGTTAGGGGGAAAATTAGCTTTAATTTTATCTCCAATTGTTCCTCAAAACAAAAGGGCTTTAGATAATATACGATTAATTTACCCTAAATTAAATAAATCTAAACAACACAAAATACTTTATGAAGCTATTGAGAATCTTGGACGGAATGCAGGTGAGTACCCCCATTTGGGCAACATAGAGAAGTTTATTACATTAAAGGGCAAAGAAAATCTACCTGATAATTCAGATGCATTTATATTTGTTGCTGCTCATCTAGCAAACTGGGAATTAACTCCCTATCCTGGAGTATCAATAAATAGACCTATTATGAGAGTTTATAGAAAATTAAACGCCCCTTTAGCAGAATGGATATTGAGAAAGAAACAGTCACCTTTACCTGGTGAGGTAGTGCCAAAAGGAAACAAGGGGGCTATTAAAATGTTGTCAGTTCTTCGTTCTAAAGGAATTGTTCTTCTTTTATCAGATCAAAGACTTAACACCGGAATAAAAATTGATTTTATGGGGAAACCAGCAAATACTCTTACGTCTCCTGCAGTTATGTCACTGAAATTGAAATGTCCGATAATACCACTTCAAATTATTAGGAAAAAAGGCAGCTTTTTTGACATTGTTATACATCCAAGAATTGATCTAGATAAATTTAAAGGTGACAAGGAAACAAAAATTAAGAATATTATGCTGGAAATAAACAAGGTTATTTCGTCTTGGATAAATGAGCACCCTGGTCAATGGTTTTGGCATCATAGAAGATGGAAAGTTTGATATTTATACTTAATTTAATTTTATATCAAAAATCTTTGCTTTAGCTTTACCATCTTTAAATTTTAAATTCACAGTTTGACTAGTTCTTATTTTTTTTAGTTCAGAAATCTTTTCACCATACTCATTTTCTATATAAACAAAACCTTTATCAAATAGATTTGACAAATTTTTATTTTGCAACAGTCTCAAAAGAGAATTTACTTTTTCTTCATGGATAAATAATTTATTTTGTAAATTAGTCTCAACCCTCAAATAATTTGAATAAACGTCTTTATTATAAAAATCTATAAATGAAATAATTGTTTTGGGACTGATATTCTTGTATATTTCGACAAACTTTAGGCGATTAGAATTTAATTTCATATCAATTAAATTTGAAACTTCATGAAGAAGTTTTTCAACTTCCTTTTCTATTTTATAAAAAAGGTTATCTGGACTGCCAAGTTTTGATTTTAAAGACAAATAATTTAAATTTTTATTAGATAGCAAACTATTTATTGAATTATTCTTTTCATTTATTCTCAAATCTAGCCTCTGATTTGGAAAGGATAAAAAGTTTTCCAATTTATCAAAATTTTTCTTTTGAAATAAAATTCTAGCTTTTTTCTCCTCAATTTTATTATAAATTGAATAATTAATTCTTTTTAAAAAGTCACTGATTTTTATTTTAATATCATCTTTGTTAGGAGTTACTATAACGGCAGCTTTTGTTGGGGTTGGGGCTCGAAGATCTGATACATAATCAATCAAAGTTGTATCTGTTTCATGACCAATTGCAGAGACTACTGGAAGAGAACTTGCGAATACAGCTTTTATAATTTTTTCCTCATTAAATGCCCAAAGATCTTCAACGCTCCCCCCACCTCTTGCTATAATTAAAACATCTGGCTTAGTAATTTTATTTTTTTCTATATCGTTGAAATATTCTACAGCTTCAGAAATTTTATCAGCTGCTATACTTCCCTGAACTGGAACTGAATAAATTACAACTTTACATGGCCATCTACCCTGAATAGTTTCTATTATATCTTCAATGACTGATCCTTTAATACTTGTAATAACTCCGATGCACTCTGGGAAAGGTGGTAGGGGTTTTTTTTGATTTTCACTGAAATAACCCTTTGAAAAAAAATATTTTTTCCTCTCCTCTAGCTGTTTTAAAAGCGCGCCCTCTCCAGCATGCTCAATTTTTGATACATTAATTTGATATGATGATCTGCCTGGGTAAGTAGTTAACCTCCCACTACAAATGACCTCAAGTCCTTCCTCTGGCATTAATCCAATATTAGACAAACTCCACTTCCAGACAGTGGCATTAATTAAGGATGTTTCATCTTTCAAAGAAAAATAAACATGTCCAGAAGAAGGAAAACTGGGTTTAGATATTTCACCTTTAATTTTGATATATTCGAATGAATTCTCAATTGTATTTTTTATTGCCTGGGACAACTCTTTAATATCCCAGACTTTTGAATTAGATATATCTGTCATTAAATTTATTTAAGTTCTTAAGTCTTTTGTTTTTATATAAGATTAATATTATTAAAATAAATTAACCATAGTCTTAAATTTTTTATATATATTTATTATAAATTTTGAGAATGAAATATAATAAAATGTAACTTGATAATCAGTTATTTAGTTCATAAAAATAAATTTAAGTATATATATTTTTAAGTTCTAAGTTTTTTAAAAAATTTTTTTAATAATGAGTTACAATCTGATTCTCTAATTCCATCGTAAATTTCTGGTTTATGATTACAATACTGTTGATTAAAAATTTTTACTCCATTAGTAACAGCACCTCTCTGCTCATCGTAACATCCAAAATATAGTCTTTTTATTCTAGCATTTTGAATAGCTGATGCACACATAGAACAAGGCTCTAAAGTAACGTAAATATTACAATTTTTTAAATATTTATTTTTAGTTTTTAAAGTTGCTTTCTTTATAGCTTGTATTTCAGCATGTGCCGTTGGATCTTTTTTTGTTTCTACCTGGTTAAATGCTTTTGCAATTAAATTTCCTTTTTCGTCTGTAATTACAGCTCCTACGGGAATTTCATTTTTTAAAAAGGCTTTTTTTGCCTCTTTAATTGCAATTTCCATTGGGTAATTATTATTAGTAATTGTTTTCATAAATTTAAAAGTTTATTTTTAGAAAACATAATTAATTATAAAATACTATGAAAAATAATAAATTAACAAAATCAAATGAAACAGAAAGAATTGCAAAAAAACTATCTCGTGCTGGCGTCTGTTCTCGTCGTGAAGCTGAAAGATGGATTGCTGATGGAAGGATTAAAGTTAATAACGTTATTCTAAGTACACCCGCAACTAATGTATCTGAAAAAGATAAAATTTTAGTAGATAATATTCCTCTTCCTAAACCCTCGTTAACAAAAATATGGAGGTTCCATAAACCCAAAGGTTGTCTTGTTACTGAAAATGACCCCAAAGGTAGAAAAACTATTTTCCAGATTCTCCCAAAATCACTACCCAGAGTAATTAGTGTTGGTCGATTAGATTATGACTCAGAGGGGTTATTACTTTTAACTAATGATGGCGCAATTTCAAGGAAACTGGAATTACCTTCAACAGGTTGGTTAAGAAAATATAAAGTAAGAGTACATGGTATTGTTGATAAATCAGCTCTTTTAAAAATTAAAGACGGAATAAAACTAGATAACTTTAAAACTGGTCCCATTGAAGCAAGTTTAGAAATTCAGAAAGGAACAAATGCCTGGATACTTATTGGAATTCGAGAAGGGAAAAACAGAGAGATAAGGAGAATAATGGATCATTTAGGTTATCCAGTAAATAGATTGATCCGATTATCATACGGCCCTTTTCAACTAGGGAACTTAAAAAGTGGTGAAGTTTTAGAAATCAATAAAAATGTTATAAAAAATCAACTTGGCTTAATGCATAAAATTTGATGCGAATAATATCTGGAAAATATAAAAGAAAGAGACTTATTAGCCCAATGGGTATTTTAACTCGGCCTTCATCAGATAGACTAAGAGAAACATTGATGAATATCTTAGAGGGTGGTAAATTTGGACACCCCTTAAATGCTAGTATTATAATTGATATTTTTGCTGGGACTGGTGCATTGGGGATTGAAGCAGCCTCAAGAGGCAAACCTAAAAAGGTTATTTTTATTGATAAAGATAAAAATGCCACAGAATTAATTAAAGAAAATATTAAAATTACTAACTCTCCAGAAATATTTCAAATAATGAATTCTGATATTTTTGATTTAGCAAAATGGGAAAATGATCCTGCGGAATTAGTTTTTATGGACCCTCCTTATTTTTCTAATTTTTTTTCAAAAACTCTTGAAAAGCTAATTGATTTCAATGCATTAAATCCCGGTGCGATAATAGTCTTAGAGGCATCTTCTAAAGAAAGAATTGAAAAGATTGAATTTTTTGAAGAACTCTCAGTAAAAAAAATTGGAAAATCATTAATAATTTTTTTAAAATATTCACCTTCTCTTAAATAACTTTTCAATATCACTTATTGATAACTTTATTGAAGTAGGTCTACCATGGTTACATTGGTTAGAGTTTGGTGTGGTTTCCATCTTTCTTAAAAGAGCATTCATTTCTTCAATAGAGAGGTCTCTTCCTGAACGAACTGATCCATAACAAGAGATAGTTGAGATAACTGTATCTATTTTTTGATCAATACTATTTTGGCTGCCAGTTTCAAATAACTCTTGTGCCACATCTTTAATTAATTCTTGAATATTGGCTCCATTTAATAAATCAGGTACAGCCCTTATTAATACAGAATCATCTCCAAAAATCTCAATTTCAAATCCTATACTTTTAATGCTTTCAAAATTATCTACTACAACATCTAAATGAGCTGATGATAATTTTACAACTTCAGGTATTAATAAAATCTGTGATTCTATTTTATTATTTTTTCTTTGTAAGAGCATCTCCTCTTTAACAATTCTCTCGTGTGCTGCATGTTGATCAATTACTATTATTCCATTTTTTGTNTCAGATATTATATAATTTTTTAGAAATTGAGCCCTTGCTGCACCCATTGGNTAGTCAATAATTTCTGGAAAAACTTTTGCTACCTTAGTTTTGACAGATGGCTGAAAATTAATATGTTCACNATAAAAAATTGTATCAGCTTTATTATAATTTGNTATATTANTATTTTTANTCTCNTNNAATGTTTTAANTTGNCCCTGTTCACTAAGAGTTANATTTTTTTCAATATTTTTTGAAATTGGNATAGCTAATTCTGATATCCCAGATCTAATTGTNGATACAATAATACCAGAAANCATTCTTTCGTTTTCAAACCTNATTTCAGTTTTAGATGGGTGTACATTAACATCTACTGATGAGGTTGGTANTTCAAGGAATAAAACAAGCATTGGGAATCTACCCTTTGGAATTGTTTCAGAATACGCNGCTTTTATAGCTCCTAATATTTTTTTATCTTTTACAGAGCGTTTATTAACATACAAANATTGGTTGAAAGATGTTGAACTNTTTAATGTTGGGTAGCTAATNCTTCCNTAAATACNATATCCATTTTTTGANGAACTAATTTCAANAGAATTATTTATAAAGTCATCACCAAAAGCAGCACTAATTCTTTCTGANTTAATTAAGTAATTAGCTCCTTCATAATTAAAATTATATATATTTTTCCCATCTATATTAAGCTTAAATTCAATGTGTGGATGGGATAATGCTATTTTCAAAAATATATCTTTACAATGTGATGTTTCAATTCTATTTGATTTCAAGAATTTTAATCTTGCTGGNGTTTTTTCGAAAATAGAGTAGACCGAAACTGAAGTNCCTTTGTCTCTATTCGATGGTTTTTGACTTATTATCTTTCCATTTTCTAGCTCTAANACNGATGCATAATTTTGATTNTGANTTTTACTTATNATTTTCATATTTGANATAGAGGCAATTGCNGGNAGGGCTTCNCCTCTGAAACCAAAGTTATCAATTTCATTTAAATTATTNTTTGTTAATTTAGATGTTGCGTATCTCAAAATTGCAGTTGGCAATTCACTTTCACTTATTCCATTTCCATTATCATTAACAATNATNGACTGAAGTCCACNATTTCTNAGAAATACCTCTATTTTTGTTGCGTCCGAGTCAATTGAGTTTTCTATTAGTTCNTTAACGATATTGGCAGGTCTTTCAACCACCTCNCCTGCAGAAATTTGATTTATTAAATCATCTGANAGTATTTTTATAGCCATTCATACCTCAAATAGTNACAAAAGAAACCTTAGTTTGCTAATAGCTTTTCTATTCTCTCTTGCTCTTTTACAGGATCAAGTAATGGTCCAATTTTTGGATTTTTATTATCACCAAATAGCATATCAATTCCAGCTCTACTTTTNACCTGGAGATTATATGTTTCTTNATCAACAATTTCTCTAATATTCTCTTTTATCTGATCAAATGAAAANTANTGAGCCAATTGATCATCAATGATATCCATTTTCATTCTTCGCTNTACGCCAAACAANAGGGAGATCTCGTCTTTNGCCTTAGATTCAGATTTACTTNTAATATCTAATTCTGCTTGTAAATCAAATTTNGGNGGCATAATTAGTTTATTCTTTTCGACAATTGCGAATTCATCTAGTTTTATTTTTTCGCTTCCAACTGCTTGACGTANNTTTGAACACCCACTCATGCTCANACCCAAAATTAAAANNCCAATTAAAACAAAATATTTCACGTTTATAAATCCTTTAAATATCTAAATATTAATTTTCTTTTTTAAAACTAGCAAAAAAAATTATAGCTACTCCTAATGANATAAAAGTATCAGCAAAATTGAATGTAGGAAAATGAATTTGTTTCCAATGAAAATCTATAAAATCTATTACACTACCATGAATNATTCTATCCAANGAATTNCCAAAAGCTCCACCAGATATTAAACCAGAACCTATTCTTTCATAAAAATTCCAGTTGGCCGTGTAAAAAGGAATAATTAAACCAAAGGTCAGTCCCAATGTTGTAAAAATTATTTTACCTAAATCTCCACTATCATCAAACATACCAAATGATATTCCACTATTCCATACTGGAACTAGATTTAATATTGGTAAAATTTTAACAACTTTAAACTCTAAAAATAAAGTAGTATAAATAAAATATTTAGAAATTTGATCAATTACTAGGGCACAAAAAGGAATATAAAAAATTGAAGGCCTAAAATTATTTTTCAAATTAAAGAAAAAATTCATTTATGATTTAACTATAGTGTTTTTTAATAACATCAGAGCATCTTTTACAAATGCCATCTTCTTTTACCTCTGGTAAGATTTTCCAACATCTTCCACATTTATTTCCAGAGGCAGAATTAATATTTACTTTTGGTTCATCAATTTCTTCTATTATAAAATCAACTTCAGAAGTTATAAATAAATCTTCAGGAACTAAATTTTCAAACAAACTCTTATCAGATTTTGATAAAATTAACTCTACTTTTGCTTGAAGGCTTGATTTAATAATACTATTGTTGCGTGCTTCCTCAATTTTAGCCAATACAATACTTCTTATGTACCTAATTCTTTTCCATTTATTATTAAGATCATCATTTTTCCATTGATCTTTTGAATTTGGAATTGTTTTTAGGTGAATAGAATTTTTTTTATCTTTTATATAACATTGCCAAGCTTCTTCAGAAGTGAAACACAAAATCGGAGCTAGCCAAGTTGTCAAATGTCTAAAAAGTATATCCAATGCAGTTCTGCATCCCCGTCTATCATTACTGTCTGAGTCTCCGCAGTACAGAAGGTCTTTTCTTATTTCAAAGTAAAAAGAAGATAGCTCTATTGTACAAAAATTATGAATTTCGGTATATATGGAATGAAATTGATAATCTAAGATTTTTTCTTTAATAGAGACATTCATTTCAAATATTCTATGCAGTAACCATTGCTCTAGTTGTGGTAGTTTTGTGTAGTCAATTTTCTCTTTCTCTTTAAAATCGTTAAGGCTCCCCAAAAGATATCTTAGAGTATTTCTTAATCTTCTGTAGTGGTCAGTATGATGTTTTATAATTTCTGGACCTATTCTTAGATCCTCATAATAATCAGAGCCAGCAACCCAGAGCCTCAAAATATCCGCCCCATAATCTCTCAAAATATCCTGGGGATTAACTGTATTCCCCAAGGATTTAGACATTTTTCTACCCTTATCATCAAGTACAAACCCATGAGTTAATATGCCTTCAAAAGGAGCCACACCTCTTGAACCAACAGATTCTAAAAGAGAGGAATGGAACCAACCTCTATGCTGATCTGAACCTTCTAAATAGAGATTAGCTGGACTTTGTAAATCATCTCTGTCCTCAAGAACAAAAGCATGCGTTGAACCAGAGTCAAACCATACGTCTGCAATATCTTGAACTTGTTCAAATTCATTAATATTATATTCTGGCTCTAAAAATTTTTCAGGAGGAGTATCAAACCATGCATCCGAACCCTTTATTTTAAATGCTTCCACCACCCTTTGAATAACTAACTTATCTCTTAATGGTTCACCTGTTTTTTTGTTAATAAATACAGGAATTGGAATTCCCCAAGCCCTCTGTCTGCTCAGACACCAATCAGGCCTATTTTCAATCATAGAGTAAAGTCTTTGCTTCCCAGCTAAGGGATAGAACTTTGTTTTTTCAATTTCTTTTAGTGCAATTTCTTTTAGGTTATTTTCATTCATTGAAATAAACCATTGTGGAGTATTTCTGAAAACCAATGGAGCTTTAGAGCGCCAAGAATGAGGATAAGAGTGTATCAATTCTCCTCTGCCTATCAATGAGTTTTTCTCAGACATTATATCTGCGATTTTTGAATTATCTCGTAACACATGCATGCCACCAAATAATGGCAAGTGTTCTAAAAGCTTTCCATTTCCTTCTAAAGTTTCAGGGACTTCTATATTATATTGTTTTCCCAAGAAGTAATCGTCCTCACCATGGCCTGGAGCAATATGTACAAATCCCGTACCTTGATCTACTGTGACAAATTCGGCTGGAAGCATTCTTACATTATGATTGTAACCATGGTCTGAGAGAGGATGTGATAACACCACATCTTGAAATTTTTCGCCTTTTATTTCTAAAAGTTCTTCCCACTCTATTATTCTACAATTAAGTGTAACTTCTTTTAAAAGGTCTTTAGCAATAATAATTTTTTGATTGATCATTGCTAAACTATTTTCGTCAGTTTTTGTAATTTTCAGTAGAACATAATTTATATTTTTTGAAAATGCTACTGCCCTGTTACCAGGCATTGTCCATGGTGTTGTAGTCCATATAACAACATTAGCACCTTTAATTTCTTCGAAGTTTGTTTCTTTAACATTAAACTTTGCATAAATGGTTGTAGATTTATGATCTTCATATTCTATTTCAGCTTCAGCTAAAGCTGTTTTTTCAACAACAGACCACATAACTGGTTTAGATCCTCTATACAAACCACCATTAAGTAAGAATTTACCCATTTCATTTGCTATTGAAGCTTCAGCAGCATAAGTCATTGTGGTATATGGATCAGCAAAGTTTCCACAAACACCAAGCCTTTGAAATTCTTTTGATTGAATATCCATCCATTTTTTTGCAAATTCTCTACACTCTTTTCTAAATTCTATAACAGGTACTGCATCCTTATCTTTTCCTTTTTTTCTATATTGCTCTTCAATTTTCCATTCAATAGGAAGACCGTGACAATCCCAACCAGGTACATAATTGGCATCTTTTCCCAGCATAGATTGATAACGGTTTATTATATCTTTCAAAATTTTATTAAGAGCTGTTCCAATATGAAGGTTGCCATTCGCATAAGGTGGGCCATCATGAAGTATATATTTTTCTTCACCTTTTCTTGTTTCTCGAAGCTTTTGATAGATATTAATATCATCCCAATCTTGAAGTATTTCTGGTTCTTTTCTAGGTAAACCAGCCTTCATTGGAAATTCAGTTTTTGGTAAAAATACTGTTTCTTTATAGTCCATGTTTTACTTGTACCTTCTATATAATTTTTCTATCTAAGCATTTTCTAAAATACTTTTCGTGAGTTTTACATCCATAATAATTTGTTTTTTCAAATTTTCTATTCCGTCAAATTTTTTTTCATCTCTAATAAAGTCTATAAGAGAAATAAATATTTTTTTACCATAAATATCTTCATTAAAATCAAAAATATTCACTTCTAGAAGAACCCCTCTGTCATTTACTGTAGGCCTCCTTCCGATATTTGCTATGCCTCTTAAAACTTTATTTTCTATACCTTCTATTAAAACTGCATAAACACCAAATGCAGGCCTGATTAATTTCCCTAATGAAACATTTGCTGTAGGAAAACCAATTTGCCTTCCTCTTTTATCACCCTCAATAACTAAACCAGATATCATATACGGTCTACCTAATAATTCATTAGCTTCTTTGATTTTACCTTTNTTGAGGTTGTTACGAATTTTTGTAGATGAAATCGAGGTTCCATCCTGATTTTTTAGTTTTATAGATGAAAGNCCAATTCTATATTTTAAGCCAAANCTTTTAAGTGAATTAATATCACCAGCTCTNTCTTTCCCAAATTTGAAATCTTTTCCTACAAAGATATGCTTTAGTGATAAGCTTTCAGATAAAACTTTTTCAACAAATTGTTCTGGACTTAATACTGAAAGAAGGTCATCNAATTTTAAATTTATTAAATAGTCAATATTATTTTTACTTAATGATTCAGCCTTATCTAACACTGTTTGCAATAAAAAATTNGTCTTTTCTTTNGAAAAAAATTCTCTAGGGTGCGGATCAAAAGTCAAAACTGAAAGAGGTAAATTTNATTTACTTGANAATTCTTTTGCATTTTTTAAAACCTCCAAATGCCCTCTATGCACACCATCAAAATTTCCAATAACTGCTGCACTTGGTTTAATATTTAATTTTTTGTCAGAAATTTTCCAATTAAGAACTTTCATTTAAAACTCATATATTAAAATTAAATCTACATATTTTTTGAATTAATAATATAAACAAATTATTAGGGGTAGATTTAATTTACTAAAACATTAAAATCAAAAAAAATATAACNATAAATACTATAATGGACTATATTAANTTTTCTAATGAATTTCCCACTATTATTCAATTAGCAATTGATTGGTCAATTAATTTTTTAGCTGCTGTTATCACTCTNATTATTGGAATCTGGTTTTCTTCTAGAATAAGTATATGGATTAGGGAAACTCTGATAAAAGTTGATAAGTTAGATCCAACATTACCTCCTGTTGCTGGATCTGTNATTCGTTATGCTCTGTTGGTAGTAACAATTGTCGCTGTATTAGCTCAATTTGGTGTAAACACTACCTCAATTATCGCTGTACTAGGAGCTGCAGGATTAGCTATAGGTCTTGCATTACAGGGAACTTTGTCAAATGTTGCTGCTGGGGTAATGTTATTGTTTCTTAGACCTTTNAAAGTAGGAAATTGGATAGAAGCAGCAAATGTTTCAGGGACTGTNAGAGAAATAGGANTATTCACAACNACAATAGATACATTTGATAATGTATATATTTCTATTCCTAACAGTACTATTTGGTCTTCAACAATTATAAATCATTCTAGGTATAATACCAGAAGAATGGATATTGACATTGGTGTTTCTTATGAAGCTGATATTGATTTTGTTTTAGAAACTTTATTAACTTTATCTAATGATGAAAGAGTTTTAAAGAAACCATCACCACAAGGACTTGTTGTCAATTACGGNGATAGTTCCATTACAGTTAGATTAAGACTTTATGCAAAAAATAATGTTTATTGGGGATTATACTGGGATTTAATGAAAAGAACAAAGTCTGTTTTAGATGAAGCTAAAATTGAAATTCCATTTCCTCAGAGAGTTGTTACTTTAAATGAAAANAAATAACAAAATTTTAACTTTCCTCTTATTTNTTCAATAGATGCTAAAGACAATTCAATTGAACAAAAAAAATATCCAAGGTGATAAATTACGCACATTTGTGANGGAACAAGGTTTAGGTTCTAAACTTCTTGATGATGANACGCTTTTAAAGTCTAGAAGAAGTTTGGTTCCTGACAATACTAAAAGTGATGTTTGGTTATTCGGATATGGATCTCTAATTTGGAATCCTGTTATTGANCCAATTAAAAAGTTAAAGGTGAAAACTTTTGGTTACAGGAGAAGATATTGTCTAAAGACACAAATTGGTAGAGGGAGCAAAAAATTTCCAGGGCTTGTTTTAGGTCTCGAAAATGGTGGTTCAGTAACGGGGCAAGCACTCAAAATCAACAATAAGAAAATTTATGAAGAGTTAGATCTGGTATGGAGAAGAGAAATGATTATGGGTGCATACGTTCCTAAAATGATAAAAGGCTACACAAAAGAAGGAAAAATCAACATGATAGCTTTCGTTATAAATAAAAACCATGAAAATTATATTAAATCACTATCAGAAGCCAAAACAGCATATATGATTTCAAGAGCCCAAGGTTTTTTAGGAACTGCAAATGAATATTTAGATAAAACACGTGAAAGTCTTCAGAATTTAGGTTTAAATGATAATTATTTGAAAAGACTTCATAATCGCATAAAGAACAANAATTTTACATAAAGTTATTGATTAATATTAAATAAAAGATAATATTTTNATTTATGTTTATTTCTGCGGATGTGGCGGAATTGGTAGACGCAGGGGATTCAAAATCCCCCGGTGGCAACACCTTGTCGGTTCAAGTCCGACCATCCGTACCATTGAAAATATAATCAGNTTAAGCTCTAGGANAGTAATCTTATTAAAATAAGTTTTTTAAAAAAAAATAATTTTTANAAAANAATTAGTGANATATCATCAAGCAAAACAACAAATAAATTTTTGTTTGGTCTTTCATTTGCGGAATCAATAATTTTTCCTATCCCNATAGATCCTCTGCTTGCAGCATGTATAATTGCAAAACGCAATAGGGTGGTCTTTTTAACCAGTTTTACAGTTTTAGCATCAGTAATTGGTGGCATTTTTGGTTGGTTAATCGGTCTTTATTTAGGAATAGGTCTTCAAAATATAATTGAATATATTCCTGGTGTATCTATTCATGATTTTGAAAATGTTAATCAAGCAATTAGTGAGTGGGGACTTTTACTTTCATTTATTGGCGCTTTTACACCTTTGCCNTATAANTTAATTGCTCTTTCATCTGGAGCAACTGGTGTTCCATTATTAATTTTCATCATTGGTTCTATTTTTGGTCGAGGTTTAAGATTTTCAATAGTTGCTTCACTATCATATTTTTTTGGAGAGCGNGCTATTAAAATTTTAGCAAATAATTTAACAATTACTACNGTAATTATCGGAATATTTATTATTATNATATGGTTTTTAATTATGTAAAAATAAACAACCCTGCAATTTTTGGTTTAATTTATTCAGGTGGTTTGTTAATAATAGCACTAGCATTTCAGTATTTTGAAAAGTTAATTCCATGCCAAATGTGTCTTTGGCAGAGATGGCCACATATAGCAATTATTATATTCTGTATATTATTAATTATTTCACAGAAATATCTAAAAATTTTTTTGNTNCTACTAATTTTGTTNGCTTTTACAAGTGCAGCAANAGGCTTCTGGCATTCAGGAGTAGAGCTAGGAATTTTTAACNCCCCCGGAAGTTGTTCAAGTCTTTCATCAAACACTATAGCAACACTTCAAGAACTTCTNGATAAGNCAGTTGTTGGTTGTGATATTATTGTATGGAGTTTCTTAGGTCTTTCGATGACAAACTGGAATACTTTACTTTCATTAATTGAGACTTTTGTGCTAATTTATTTGAGTTTTATCAAAAAGATTAAATATTAAAAATNTAAACTTAATTTTTTTCTAATTCAGTATCCCAATATAGATAGTCCATCCAACTTTGGTGCAAGTAATTAGGTGGGAAAGCTCTACCATTTTCTTGTAATAACCAAGTTGAGGGTTGTTTTGGTGGATTTTTAAGAGTTAGACCAGTATTCCTTAAAATTTTATTACCTTTTTTAAAATTACATTTTTGNCATGCAGTTACAACATTTGACCAATTTGTTTTTCCACCTAAAGATCTNGGNANGACATGATCAAAAGTAAGCTGCTGAGTNGGTAATTTCATATTACAATATTGACAACAAAAGCTGTCTCTTAGAAAAACATTAAAACGAGTGAAGGCTGGATCTCTNGATTGCTGTATGTATTCTTTTANTGATATCACAGATGGTAATTTTATTTCAAATGACGGAGAATGAATAACTTCCTCATATTCAGAAAGAATATTTACTCTATTCAAAAAAACAGCTTTAATAGTATCTTGCCATGACCATAAAGATAAAGGAAAATAACTCAGAGGTCTAAAGTCAGAATTAAGAACTAATGTAGGAGAATAATTCAGCATAAAATCCAATTAAANTAATTCTATTTAATAGTTACAATAAACATATAATTTTACAATTAATAACTATTTAATTTTTAAATTTTTTCATAAAATCTATAGCTTTTTGTATTCCAAAATCATTNATACCATGACCTAAATTAGGGATGGAGTGTTTTTCGACAGTCAGGTTGTGNTTTTCTAACGCCATAGATGCTTTTTCCATCTCATCAAATGGAACAACATCGTCTATCTCNCCATGAATAATCATAACAGGAGTATTATTTTTTATTTCAGACATTCTATGTGATGATATCAAAGAACCAGAATAAGCTAAGATACCTGCGAACTTTTCACTTGCNCTTAAACCATAATGTAAAGCAATCATTGCACCTTGACTAAAACCAAATAAAAAAATTTTACTATTACTTACCCCATATTCTAATTTTATATTTCTTANATACNTTTCAATACTCGAAATAGGACTATCGATACCTTTTTCTCTATCCATTATATTAAACCATTGCCTTCCATCAGGATTCATATCGCATATTTCAGGAGCATTTGGAGAAACAAAAAGCATTTCTGGTAAATATTTAGACATAATTGGAGCTAATGATATCAGATCATCTCCATTACTACCCCANCCATGAAAGAAAATACATATTCTTTCAATATCTTGATTTTGATGTTTAAAATTAGGTCCTTTTAATTCTATAGTCATTTTGACACCTTTTTAATTATTTTTAGAGTTTATATGATTGTTACAAGGTTCGCACCATCTCCAACTGGGTTTCTTCATTTAGGACATGTTTACTCTNTGATATGCTCATACGAATATTCTAAAAACCATAATGGCAAATTTATTTTAAGAATAGAAGACATTGATTTTACAAGATGTAAAAATATTTATACTGAGGCAATTATANAGGACATAAATTGGCTTAAAATTCCTTTCTTTAGAACCAAAAATCAATCTATGCGAAGAAAACAATACTCAAAAGCATTGAATTCCTTAAAAAGTAAAAATTTAATATATCCTTGTTGGCTATCAAGGAAAGAGGCAAAAGAAGCTTTAACAGCTCCACACAAAGAAAATTCTAAAATAGGGCAGTTTTTGTTATCCGAACAAGAAATAAAAATTAGAGAGGATATTGGAATCACACCAGCATGGAGATTAAATATTAGAAAGTGTATAGAATTTTTGAAACAACATGAAGAAAAACGTTATTGGCATGATATCAATGTTGGAAGATTACCTATTGATATTGAGCAGTTTGGTGATNTAATTATTGCTAGAAAAGATATNTCAACNAGCTATCATCTTTCTGTAACTNTTGATGATAACACTGATGGTATATCNCACATAATTAGAGGNAATGATCTATTCAATTATTCTAATATTCATAGATTATTACAAATTTTATTAGATTTNAATGAAACAAAATGGATGCANCACGCNCTGATAAATGACCATTCAGGAAATAGAATTGCAAAAAGATCAAGTCCAGAATTAACGGTTAAAAATTTACGTGAAAGTGGACATACTCCTTGTGAAGTGATTAATTTATCAAAATCAATGGNTTAAAAAAAATTAAAAATNATTTGACAATATTTTCCAAAATTGACAGAATCGTNGAATAATGCTATTAATGCATTGCAAAATAAAATTTTTTATATTTCCTCCCTGAACTCAGCTGCAATTAATTTGCAGCTTTTTTTTCTNTATTTTGTATTAGANTATNNNTTAACATCTAAATGTTGATCAATTATTTNTTNANATNAATNGTGCAATGCAAAAATTATTTTNTAATATTAATCATATTTGCTAGAATTATTATTAACATTATTGGNAATGAATATATTACCATTTTATCCCATCCTAATNTATAGTGTGCTAAACCAGCACTCANGGAAGAGATNGAAACTGTACCAAATATTATCAAATCAGAAATACCTTGGACCCTACCCTGNTCCTCAGGTTTAGTAAGACTGACTATTAAACTTGAACCTCCAATATATAAAAANTTCNATCCTATNCCCAATAAGAAAAGNGCCAAAAGATATTGNCCAGGTGTATTTGCTAAAAAAGCAACTACTACCACTANTAAATAAAATAGTATTCCAGTTACAAGNATNCTCTCAACAGAAAACCTTTGAATTAAAGNNCCAGTAAAAAATGAAGGTGCAAACATTGCAATGACATGCCATTGNATTATNCTAGCATTTTCTGAAATANTATATTTACAAACATTAATAATTTGTAATGGCGTNGCCGTCATAAGATANCTCATTATTCCATAACCACCTGCAGCNGATATNACCCCTCTTATCATTGAAGGATTTTTAAANATTTCAATGGTTTTTCTTCCCCCATTCTTTTTTATTGGAGGAATAGGTATTTCAATTCTTATGATAAAAAAGACTGCAATTAATTGTATTATCGCCATTAAAAAATAACTTCCAGCATATAAACTGTTCAAGACTAAATCTGCAGACATTTTGTAAATATAAGGACCAAGAAAAGCAGCTATTAATCCTGCAGATAAAACTAGTGACATAGCTTTTGGTTGAACGCTTTTTGGAACTGTTTCAGTCGCAGCGTATCTATAAAATAAACTCGAAGAGTGGCCAATGCCTAAGAAAATTGAACCTAAACAAAAAATATAAAAATTTCTTTGAATTAGTGCGATGGTCATCAATAACCCACCAAATGAAATCAAGATTATGCCAGATAAAAAGATTCTTTTCCTACCATATTTTGACATTAAAATAGAACATGGAAAAGTTGATACCATAGTCAATATAAATTGAAGACTTAATGGGAAAGTTGATAACCATCCATATGGTGCAATAATAAATCCTGCTAAACCAGTTGTAATTATATTAATATTCATGGCAGTCATAGAAAAAACTTGTGCTGATGCCAGATAGAAAACATTTTTATTTAAATATTCAAAAAATTTAGCTAGGTGTTTTAAAAGGTGCATCATATTAGATTAAATAATATATATTGTATTTACCAGAATTAATTTTGATTAAATTTTTTTTAATCATATATTAAATAAACTTAAATTTATTTGATTTTATTATTATTTTTTTCGTTTAATATTAAATAAATATTTTAAATTAATTTAATGATACATCCAAATTCAAAAATACAAGAATTCGATATTACTATAATCGGCTCAACAGGTAATTTATCAATAACAAAGATCTTACCAGCATTATTAAAAAGATATGTAGATGGACAAATTCCTGAAAATTCAAGAATATTTTGCTTGGCAAGACAAAAATTAAATGACAGTGAATTCATAAATTTACTGAAAAAATATATTCCAAAAAATATTAGCGGCAGCTCCAGTTTAATAAAAAAATTTCTATCTAAAATTAAATACCACTGTATTGATATAAACAATCCCAATAAAGAAAACTTGTTATCTTTTCAAAATTGTTTGAACAATGATAACAAAATTAGGCTTTTTTATTTTGCAACAGCGCCTGAATTATTTGGTGCCTCAGCAAATTTTATTAAATCAAATAATTTTGTTAATAAAAAAACAAGAATAATTGTTGAAAAACCTATTGGCAATGATTTGCCATCTGCAATCAAGATTAATACCATATTGAATAAATATTTTAAAGAAGCTCAAATATACAGAATAGACCACTATCTTGGCAAAGAAACCGTACAAAATTTAATGGCCATGAGATTTGCAAACCAAATTTTTGAAACACAGTGGAATAATAATTCTATAAGCAATATTCAAATAACTGTGTCTGAGGAAATTGGCATAGACGGTAGAGAGACTTATTACGATACTTATGGTGCTATAAAAGACATGGTGCAAAATCATATTCTTCAATTAGTATGTCTTGTTGCTATGGAACCACCATCAAAGCTTGATGCTAGTCTGGTTCGAAATGAAAAACTGAAAATTTTACAATCAATGCAGGATATTGAAAGATTAGAGGATTTCTCTATAGGTCAATATGGAAGTGAAAATAAAATTAACGGAGCCTTAATAAACTCTTATCTTGAAGATTCAAAAAACTATTCGAGTACAACAGAAAGTTTTGCTGCTTTTAAAATTAATATAAACAATTGGAGATGGAAAGGTGTTCCTTTTTTTGTTAGAACTGGCAAAAAATTAAGAAAAAGAGTTTCTGAAATTGTAGTTACGTTCAAGCCTGTAAAACATTTTATTTTTGATCAAAGCATAGAAAAACAAATAAAGCCTAATCAATTAATTATAAGACTTCAACCAAATGAAGGATTAAAGTTATTGCTTATGAGNAAGGAGCCAGGCCCTGGAGGNATTAGAATAGCGCCATCTTTTCTAAATTTATCCTTTTCTGATACTTTTNNAAAAAGAATACCAGATGCTTATGAAAGGCTGCTNATGGATGTTGTAAGAGGNAATCAAACANTATTTATAAGTAAAGATGANGTTGAAGCAGCTTGGAATTGGATTGATCCAATAGTTNAGTTAATTAAAGAAAATAATTNNAAACCAGAGATTTATANACCCGGTTCATGGGGNCCTAAATCATCTAACGAACTAATAGAAAANAANGGTTTTAAATGGTATGAACCAGTTATAGATTGAAAACTTTGAGCAATGTTGACTAAAATAAACAAAATCGTAAGAGAAGTAACTGATAATATTATTGAGCGATCTTCAGTTTCAAGAAAACTATATTTAGATAAAATACAAAAAGTACAAACTACTCAAATTAAAAGAGATTTCTTAAGTTGTGGGAATATTGCTCATTCAATAGCTGGATGCAATTTAAAAGAAAAAAATGATATTGCCTTAGGGACAAAACCAAATATTGGAATTGTGTCAGCTTATAATGATATGCTTTCTGCTCACAAACCATATGAAAGTTACCCAACCTTTATCAAAAAAATCATAACAAAAAATAATGGTACTTGTCAGTTTGCAGGAGGAGTGCCTGCTATGTGTGATGGTGTAACTCAAGGACAAGTTGGGATGGAATTATCGTTATTTTCTAGAGATGTAATAGCCCAATCTACAGCAATAGCCCTAAGTCACAATGTTTTTGATGGTGCATTGATGCTTGGAATTTGTGATAAAATTGTTCCTGGTTTACTTATGGGCTGCTTATCTTTTGGTCATTTGCCTGTAATATTTGTTCCAGCAGGACCTATGCCCACAGGTATCAGTAATAAAGAAAAAAAATTAGCCAGAGAAGCATACATAAATAAAAAACTGACAAAATCTGAGCTTTTAGAGGTGGAAAGCAAATCATACCATAGCCCTGGCACTTGTACTTTTTACGGCACCGCTAATACCAATCAATTACTTTTAGAATTAATGGGTTTAATGCTTCCAGGAGCAGCCTTCATAAATCCTGAAGAAAATTTGAGAAGTTTATTTACAAAAAAAGCTTCTAAAAGAATTATAGAACTATCAAGCGAGGAAGATAAAAAAAGTTGTATTGGTAAATTGGTGAATGAAAAATCAATAGTTAATGCAATAGTAGGTTTGCTTGCTTCTGGTGGTTCAACGAACCTAACTATTCATTTAGTTGCAATTGCAAAATTTGCAGGAATTACTATTAATTGGGAAGACTTTGGGAAGCTGTCGAAAGTCACTCCAATTATAACTAATGTTTACCCAAACGGTGAAGCAGACATTAATGAATTTCATAAAGCAGGTGGTACTAGTTTTTTAGTAAAAGAATTATCTGAAAACGGATTACTTCATCATGACATCAGAACGATTAATGAAAATAGATTTGAGGATTATTTAAAAAGACCAGAAGAAAAGAACAATAAAATTATATATAAAACTTTAAAAAATAATGATCTTGATAAAAATATTTTACGTCCATTTAAAAAACCATTTAGTTCAAATGGTGGAATAAATGTGGTAACGGGGAATATTGGAAAAGGTATAGTTAAACTCTCTTCTGTAAAATCTATACACCAAAAAATTTGTGAGCAAGCAGAAATTTTTGAAACACCAGAAGAATTTAGTAAAGCTTTTGAAAAAGGATCACTAAATAAAAATTGTGTTGTTGTAATCAGAGGACAGGGACCAAAATCAAATGGTATGCCAGANCTTCACTCATTAAACCCAATACTATCAGTAATTCAAAATTTAGGTTATAGAATTGCTTTNATCACGGACGGAAGAATGTCAGGCGCCTCAGGATCTGTCTTAACAGTGGTTCATGTTAACCCTGAAACAAATGATGGTGGTGTTATTTCAAAAATAAAAAAATCAGATTTTATAGAAATAGACGCTCAAAAAGGAACTATGAATGTAAAGATAAGCAATAAACTTCTTGATAAAAGATTGGNCAGCTATACTAGCACTGACTACTCTTCAGGCTATGGAAGAGAACTTTTTAAAACAAATAGACATCAAGTCACAAGNAGTGANACAGGAGCTATTAGTATAGGTTAAGTTCCATAAATTCGATCNCCAGCATCTCCTAAACCAGGAAGAATATANCCTTTCTCGTTTAACTCTCTATCGATTGATCCAGTAACTAGCTTAACATCACTGTGAACCTCATTGAATGCAGCAATCCCCTCTGGCGCCGCTAAAAGACATACGAAAGTAATTGACGTTGCACCAGCTTTTTTTACTAAGCGTGTAGCCTCAATTCCACTTCCTGCTGTTGCAAGCATTGGATCAACAATTATTACTGATCTATTAGACATGTCATTTGGAAGATTTTGNTAATAGTCAATAGGTTTTAGGGTATCATGGTCTCTAGACATTCCTAAAAACCCTACAGCTGCATGAGGCATTATNTGCAATAAACCCTCTAACAAACCATTTCCAGCTCTTAAAATTGANACAACTGCTGGCTCAGGTTCTTTCAAAAAACAAGCCTCCATTTCCTCTAATGGAGTTGAAATTTTTTTCTCATACGATTTNAGCTCTTTAGTGGCTTCAACTCCTAAAATCATTCCAGCTTCTTTCATCAAGGCCCTGAAGATTACAGATCGAGTTTTTTTATCTCTCATCAAAGATAGTTTATGTTGTAAAAGAGGATGATTTACATGAACCACNTTATTAGGAAGTTTTAACATACGAGATTATCCATTAATTATTAATTAATGCAGTTTAACTTAATATTAATAATAAAAAAGATTTTAATTTATTTTATTTATTAAATAACTATATATGTATTCAAAAGCTTTCTTTTAAATTGGAAAATAATAATGATATTTCGTTCATCTTACTTCTGGGCAATAGTAATTCTTATTTTAGTTTTAGGCTGGATGTTTTCAGANAATTTAATAANTNNTTCGACTTCTANGGATGATGACAATAATTCAAAAATAGAAACTTCNTCNGTTGATAATCTAGATGAAATTANTAATGATCTTATTATATCAGCAGANANAGTTAACAATAAATTNATTAATAAAACCATTAGATCAAATAGTGTTACCTANCCAGANTTTGAAATTTCNATTNCATCNGAAGTTGAAGGCAATATAATNAAANCTTTTGTTAAAGAGGGTGATTATATTGAAAAAGGCTCCAANATTATAGAAATTAATAAAGGNANATTAAGTCAAAAAATNTTNGCTGCAAAATCTTCTATGANGGCTGCAAANAAATCTTTAGATATTTCNAAAAAAACTTTAAAGGGGACNCTAAATGAAGAACTTCAAGCTGCAAGAGCTAACCTAAAACTCTCAGAGCAAAACTTAACAATTGTTNAAAAACTTTTTAAACAAAATTTTGCTTCNTCATTAGAGGTCACGCGAAANGTGTCTGATGTTGAAAATGCACAAGTTANAATTGCTCAACTAGAAAACCAGCAGAATTATAATTCTGAATTAAATGTTATTAAAAGGGAAGCAGAATATGAAAACGCTAAATCCACCTTATTTGAACTTGAGGAAAAATTAACAAAAATGGTAATTTTGTCTCCTTCAAGCGGGGTTTTAGAAAAGCTTTATTTTGATAAAGGTGAAAGAGTATTCAAAAATTCAGTAGTNGCTGAAGTTCTTGGTATGGAAAAAATTAAAATGATCGCAAAAATATCCCAAGAAGAAGTAAGTCGCATTAANATTAATGACAATGTAACTATAGAAATAAAAAATAAAAAACTAAACGGAAAAGTAAATAAAATAGCATCTAATGCAAATCCATCCACCAGGACATTTGATGTTGAGATTATTACACAAAATCCTAATTTTTTTATTAAAGGGGGTATGACCGCAGAAATTGAAATCATTACTGATGAAGTTCAAGCTTATCAGGTTTCTCCAGCACATTTAAGNGTCAATAANGACGGNAAANTATATGCTAAAATTGTTAAAGATAATANAGTAAATTTAAGAATTGTCTCTATNATTNANAGTGATGAGGGTGTTGTNAATATTGAAGGACTTGAAAATAANGATATAATTCTNACGAANGGCCAAGCTTTTGTTGAGCAAGGTGATTTTGTTAAGTACAGAATAGAGAATTAAATTTGCAAAATTTTATAAATGCATTTTTTTCTAGACCTTATGCGGTTTTACTAGCTTTAATAATNATTGCATTATTNGGNACATCTTCNTTTATACAAATGCCTAAAGAAGCAACACCTGATATAGACATACCAATGACATATATTTCAGTTGGATATGAAGGAATTTCTCCAACTGATGCAGAAAAATTACTCGCCAAACCTCTAGAAAAGCATTTAAGNACGATTGCNGGTTTAGATAAAATGACCTCCGCTTCGGCTGAAGGTTATTCTTCTGTTACATTAGAATTTAACGCTGGAGAAAACATTGATCTAATTTTAGATGATGTCAGAGAAGCAGTAGATGCCGCAAAACCTGACCTGCCTAATGATGCAGATGAGCCAAAGATTTTTGAAATAAATATATCNATGTTTCCTATTNTAACTGCAGCATTATATGGNCCAGTCCCCTACTCATTTTTAGTGAAATCAGCGCGTGAATTGAAAGATGAATTAGAAAGTTTACCTGGAGTTTTAGAAGTTGATATTGGCGGAGATAGAGAAGAGATTATTGAAATTATTATTGACGCAAGTAGTATGGAAGCTTATGGGCTGTCACCTAATAATATACTAAGAATAGTATCTTCAAACAGCCAACTTGTGACTGCAGGTTCAATGGAACAGAGTGGTGGTAATTTACTATTAAAAGTTCCTGCTGTTGTTGAAACCATTGAAGAACTATCAAANATGCCCATCAAAGCAGGCAAAGANACCTCAATTAAATTTAGNGATATAGCTACNATTAGAAGAACATTTAAAGACCCTCAAGGTTATTCTCGTGTTAATGGTGAGTCTACAGTTGTTTTAGAAGTAAAAAAAAGAATTGGATCAAACCTTATAGAACTCTCTGATTCAGCAAAGCTTACTATTGAAAAATATTTAAAAAATCAAAACCAAGATATAAAAGCTTCCTTTCTTCATGACGAATCTAAAAACGTTAAAGATATTTTAAGTGAACTTGGAAATAATGTTATAGCAGCAGTATTAATTGTTATGATAATGATACTTGCAACACTTGGTTTTAGAAATGCAGTGCTAGTTGGTATAGCAATTCCTGGAAGNTTTTTATTAGGTTTCATAATATTAAATATGCTTGGCATTACACTAAATATAATAGTTTTATTTTCTTTAATTTTAGTTGCTGGACTTCTTGTTGATGCNGTAATTGTTACTACTGAATATGCAGATACTAGACTTGCAAAAGGTATTAACAAATTTCAGGCATATAAAGACGGGGCATCAAGNATGTTTTGGCCTATAACATCATCAACGGCTACAACTCTTATGGTATTTTTGCCGTTATTGTTTTGGCCCGGTATTGTAGGCCAATTTATGAAATATTTACCTATTACAATGATATTTGTTCTTTCTTCCTCATTGTTAATGGCATTAATTTTTGTTCCGGTTATTGGAAGCTTAGTTGGAAAAAAACCAAGAAAGAATTATTACAGCAAACCAGCTGCCCCAAAACTATATAGAACAATTTTGAAATTTTCTATAAAGAGACCAACAACTGTAATGTTTCTTATTTTCACTGTAATTGGGATCTCTTTCTATACATACTACCAAGCAGGGCTAGGNGTTTCATTTTTCCCCGACATAGAGCCAGAGAAAGCAAAAGTCCAAATTTCATCAAGGGGTGATTTTTCCTCTTTAGAAAAGGATAAAATAGTTTTATCTGCAGAACAAGCACTTCAGAAACCAAATGGTGTTAATATTATTTATGCGAGATCAAAAAAACCAGAAAATAATGAGCCACGAGATAGCATTGGAAATATAACAACATTTTTTTCAAACTGGCAAGATCGTGAACCCGCAAGTGTCATTATTGANAAAATGAGAAACCTAGTCAAAAATGTTCCTGGTGCCAAAATCAATGTTATTGTTGATCAAGAAGGGCCTGGTGGAGGCAAACCTATAGACATTGATGTTGTTGGTTCAGATTTAGAAAAACTATCCAAAGCTGTTCAAAATATTTTAGAAAAAATGGATGAAATTGGCGGTTTCATTGACATTACAGATAGCCGCCCACTTCCTGGTACAGAGTGGATGCTTATAACTGATAGACAAGCGGCTAATCAATATGGTGTCTCTGTTACAACAATCGGAACAATGATTAAGTTACTTACAAAAGGTGTAAAACTTTCTGATTACAGGCCAGATGATATTGATGATGAACTTGATATTTTACTAAGATTCAAAAATTCACAAAGAAATTTAGCAAGACTTGAAGACCTTAAAATCCCCTCTGAAAAGGGTGAATATATTCCAATGAATATTTTTGCGAAACTTGAACCTAAACCCAAAAATGGTGAAGTACAGAGGGTTGATGGAAATAGATTTATGTCAATAAATGCGGACGTTAAAGAGGGTTTACTGCCAGCTAAGTTAATTGAAGAATTGAAATTAGAATTAGAAAAGTCACCACCTGATGAAGATATAACTATTGAGTTTGGAGGTGAAGATGAGGATATNGCTGAAACACAAGCTTTTCTTGGTCAGGCCTTCGGNTTATCNCTATTATTAATGATAATGATACTTATGATACAATTTAATTCTTTTTGGCAAACTTTCGTTACAATGTCAGCTATAATTTTATCAATAGGTGGNGTTTTACTTGGTTTATGGGTAACAGGAAGGCCTTTTGGAATTGTTATGTCAGGACTAGGAATTATTGCTTTGGCAGGGATAGTTGTAAATAATAATATTGTATTAATTGATACTTATAATGAAATAAGAAAAAGAGGTTACTCTGCACCTCATGCTGCTTTCCGGTCAGGACTTTTACGATTTCGTCCAGTAATGCTTACTGCAATTACTACAATTTTAGGATTGTTACCTATGGTNTTTGAGCTTACAATNAAGTTTGCAGATCGGGATGTTTTAGTTGGAGCACCATCATCACAATGGTGGGCACAACTTTCAAGCACAATTGCCGGTGGGCTNACNTTTGCAACTATTCTAACTCTTTTAGCTACNCCAGCATTATTAGTCTTTGGATATGGATGCAGTGAGTTTTTCAAATCATTTTCTGAAAAACTAAAATTGAATCTAGCTAGCAATTCATTTAAATAAAAATTTAAATGAAATTATCAATTTTTATTAACAATACTGTTTTTAGCTGGATATTATTAATTTCTCTTGGAATAATTTGGGGAATGTCTTTTCTGGGCGTGGAGCTAGCCCTAATAACTTTTAAACCCCTTACCATTGCATCATTCAGAATAACATTAGCCGCGGTTATATTATATCTAATTTGTATTTTAACAGGCAATAAATTACCTAANTACAATGATCCAAATGGGAAAAAAATTTTATTACACTGCTTGGGTTTTGGTTTATTTTCAAATGCTATACCTTTTTCCTTACTGAGTTGGGGACAAATAAACGTTTCTTCAGGTTTCGCTGGCATAACAATGGCTGTTGTACCTCTTGTAGTTCTNCCTATGTCACACTATTTAGTACCTGGGCAAAGAATGACACAAACAAAGCTCATTGGATTTATTATTGGTTTTATTGGAGTTATAATTTTAATTGGTCCAAGCTCTATTGAAGTGACTAATAATAGTANAATGATTTCAGCTCAAATTGCCTGNATTCTTGCAAGTGTCTGTTATGCAACAGGNTCAATCATTACCAAACTTACACCTCCNGTAAATNTAGTTTCTTTTACATCATGTTCGTTGTTAATTTCTTCNTTAATAATGTTNCCTTTGTCNNTTATNNTCGATGGATTACCNTATNTTTATTTCGATCTTTCATTGCTTGGTTTAATTTATTTAGGCTTATTNCCAACTGCATTGGCAACAATAATGTTAGTGACCTTAATAAGACTAAAGGGCCCTCCATTTCTTAGTTTNGTAAATTATCAAGTTCCTGTTTGGGCTCTAATATTTGGTTTATTTATATTAAATGAAGACTTGCCAACGCAATTTATTATCGCACTATTGATTATTTTGGCAGGTCTAGGAATTTCGCAAAACAAAAAATCAAATATCAAATCTTAGATGATATGTAATTATCTAATAATTTTAATTCTTTTTTAGAAAGCACTAATCCAAGCTTTGTTCTTCGCCATATAATATCAGAAACTGTTTTAGCCCATTCATTATCAATGAGCCACTCAACTTCACATTCATATAGTCCTGCGCCAAAGTACTTACCTAGAGCATTTACTGAGGTTCTGTTTTTAAGTATAAGCTCCAAATTAGTACCATATGACATAAATAATCTTTCAATAACTGTCTCATCTATAAAAGAATATTTTTTAAAATATTCTTTTAAAAGAGTGTCAAATTGAGATGGTAAAAAATACCCCCCTGGCAACGCTTTTGCGGAAGTCCAATTTCGAGATTTTTGCCCAAAATTTTTATCAATGATTTTAGTTACTTCCTCTGCTAATTTTCTATAAGTTGTAATCTTGCCTCCAAAAATAGATATATAATTTAATCCATTTAGCTCTTTGGTATCAATTTTATAATCCCTTGTTATATCTTTAGCATTAAATTTTCCATCATCAAAAAGTGACCTAACACCACTGTAAGTCCAAATAATTTCATTTGGTTTAATTTGATTTATAAAATACGTAGAAACAGCATCACATAAGTATTTTTTTTCATCTTCAGAAATTTTTGCTTTAGATGGATCTCCGTTAAAATTAATATCTGTTGTTCCAATTAGACTGAATTTTTTCTCATATGGAATTATAAAAATTATTCTTCCATCTTTATGTTGGAATATATAGGCATTTTTGTGATTATATATTTTAGGCACAATTATGTGACTACCTTTAATTAACTTTGTTTTTTTTGGTTTACTACTACTTGGATTAATTTTTGATATCAATTCATCTGTCCAAGGACCAGCAGCATTGACAATAACTTTTGAAGAGAATTTCAATGTCTTAATAACATTATTTTTTTTAAAATTTGCTATTACATTCCAATATTTGCCATCATTTTCCACTTTAACGATTTTTGTATATGTAAATATTGAGGCATTATTAGCTTTTGCATCCATAGCATTTAGCACGACCAATCTAGCATCCTGAACTGAACAATCTGAATATTCAAAACCGTTTTTAATGTTTTCTTTTAAAGGGTTGGTGTCACTATCTACATTAAATGTTATTGATTTTGAGGGAGGAAGGTATTTCCTTTTTATGATATTATCATAAAAAAATAATCCTAGTCTAATTAGCCAAAATGGTCTCAAACTTGAATTGTGAGGTAATATAAACCTTAATGGCCTAATAATATGAGGGGCAATATCCATAAGATTTTCTCTTTCAATCAAAGACTCTCTTACAAGCCTAAATTGATATTGTTCCATATATCTTAAGCCACCATGAATCAACTTTGTTGACCACGACGACGTGGCACTCGCTAAATCATTCATTTCAAATAAAGCAACAGTATAACCTTTTCCAGAAGCATCTCTAGCTATGCCAGCTCCATTAATCCCGCCGCCAATTACAATAATATCAAAATCAGTTTTCAAAATTTAATTAGGTCTTTTTTTATTGTGATTTTAAGATTTAGTTCGTTATATAATATATATATTTTTTTATAGATAGGTTAAATTAATTATGAATAATTTTTCAGATTTTTTATTGGTGAGACGTAGTGTAACAGCAAAAAAAATGCAACCAATTGAAGTAAAAGATGAGCATTTACAAAAAATAATTTCAGCGGGGATTAGAGTTCCTGATCATGGCGCTCTAGCACCATGGAAAGTTACAGTTTTCAAAGATAAGGAAAGAGAGAAGTTTGGAAAAAATTTTCTTGGTAAAAGATTTAGAGAGTTAAATCCTAATGCTACTGAAGATGAAGTTTTGTTTGAAGAAAATAGATTTTTAAGAGCAGGTGTTGTAATTAGCGTTATAAGTTCACCAGTGGAACATAGAAAGATACCTATTTGGGAAATGCAACTTTCTTCAGCGGCCGTTTGTCAGAATATCCTTATTAGTGCACAATCACTAGGTTATGCAGCGCAATGGCTTACAGAGTGGTATTCTTATGATGATTTTATTATCAAATCACTAGGTGCTTCATCTAATGATAAAATTTCGGGTTTTATATATATTGGCGGCAAAAATGAGCAACCCAAAGAAAGAACACGCCCAATTCATTCTAAAATTGTCTCTTATTGGAAAGGAGATTAAGTTTTTTTTGTTATTTCTCTAATTTTTTCATCAATAACTTCACTTACAATGATGGGTAGATTAGTCTTTAACCATTCATCTAACACAGGTTTTAGAGCATCCCTAATAGATTGAGCTATTAGCCCTTCAGCACCTTGTTTTTTAAAAGCTTTTTCAAACTCGGTAACTTCTAGATTAATCTGCTCCATTATTTCTTCTGAAAGATCATTCTCTGTAGATAATTGAATATCAGTGTTTTTATCACCAGAAATTTGTAATTTTAGAAGTTCCTCATTTTCAGCTTTTTTTATAAGATCTTTTATAGAACTTCTAATTTCCTCAACACTTCGCAATTTTATCCCCTCATTAGTGGTATTATTTTAAAAAAAGTATTAATATTTGATTAATTTACAAATAAAATTACTTTAAATAAATCAATATTATTGACTAATTTGCTATATTATTAAATATTCCTATCATATAAATTAGAAAGATGTTATTAATTATACTTATTTTTGGAGGAACGGATGCTTAAAATGAGGCGTTTGTTTATATCACTAGGATTTATATTATCACCCTCATTATTATTTGCTGGTGGTATGCCTAATGCAGAATCAAATTCTAATGAAACAGCAAGTTCAACTGAAACACAGAGCTCAGCTCAAGATTCTACTTCTAATAATTCTGTTTCGGATACATCAAATACAAGTAATGATACAAGTAGCAATCAAAATGCTTCAAACTCTGGTAATGATAATGATACCACTCAGTCTTCTTCAAATAGTTTTATTGCTATTGAAGATGAACCACTAATTATTGATGTTTCTGGAATTTCCGATTCTGATGGAGTAGGGAAAATATATGTTCAGTGGCAGAAAGAAACTTCTGATGGAAGATGGATTGATATTTTTGGCGCTACACAACAATCTTTTACTCCAAGGCAGGTTCATGTTGGTCAAACACTTAGAGTGCAAATTACTTTTTTAGATAATCAAGGGAATCTTGAGACTTTATTTAGCGCACCATCAAACCCTGTCGAAAACGTTAATGATAAGCCTAAGGGTGGACCTCAATTAGTTGGAAACGCAAAAGAAGATGCCTCATTAATCGTCGATACAAGCAGTGTGTCAGATGAAGATGGAATTGGTGAAATGCAAGTTATCTGGCAAAGATCCAAACAAGGCAGTGATTGGCAAGCTTTCGATGATACTACTGGTGAAGTTTTAAAATTAGACCAAATGCACGTAAATTATGCTTATAGAGCAATTGTGGCTTACCTTGATGGTCAAGGAACAAGGGAAGTTATGATTTCCAGTCCATCTGATATTGTAATGAATTTAGATGATCCTGTAGAAGGTGAAATTGTTTTATCTGGTGANGCAAACGAAAATGGTATGCTTATGGCTGATACATCTCAAATAACTGATGAAGATGGTGTTGCCAGTTTATCNGTTCAATGGGAAAGCTCAAAAGATGGAAGAAGNTGGTCAGTAATGGAAAATATCCAAGGGATTAGTCTTGATTTAGGACAATATTTAGTAGGAAGTCAAATTAGAGCGCGACTAAGTGTAGTTGATAATTTTGGTACCGAAACTATATTAGTGAGCCAACCATCACGTACTATTGAAAATGTTAATAATAAGCCTTCAGGCTCTATTATTATAAGAAGGGTAAACGTTTCTGGTTAAATTGATATAAACTACTCAATTGATCTTTGAGTAAGTTATTTTTTATTTTGCTATTATTTTATACTTTTTGAAAATACAGATAAAAGTGGTGGAACTATAATCAATGTAGCTAAAGTTGACAGAGCTAATCCTCCAAATACAACAATACCTATTCCTCGATAAAGCTCAGAACCTGCACCAGGGAATATTACTAATGGAATTAAACCAAATAAAGAAGTGAGTGTTGACATAAAGATAGGCCTTATTCTGTTTCTTGTTGCTTCAATAATAGCGTCGTAAATTTGCATCCCTTCTTCTCTTACTTGTAATACTGTTTGTTCAACTAGTAGAATTGCATTATTGACCACAATTCCAGTAAGTATAACGAAACCAAGCATTGTCAACATGTCTAACGGTTGTTTGATGAACTGATTAAGTATAGCTAAAGCAGCTATACCCCCAGTAGAAGCAACTGGTACAACTAATAAAATAATCAAAGGCATTGCAAAACTTTTCAATAAAATTACTAAAAGTAAAAATATTACAATGATTGCAGTAATTACGTTAGATTGCATAGATGTCCATGTTCTAGCTAGTTCACTCGCTGCACCACGTACAAATATTGAGACACCTTGTTCAGATGCTTGCCCTCTAATATTTGGAATTATATCATTCTCAATTATTGATACTGCATCCTCTAGAGCAAGGCTTTCTTCAGGCCTAACCCTTATTGATATAGCTTGTCTTCCACCAATTCTATCAATTTGCCTTGCTGCACTTACTATTTCAATTGAAGCTAATTGATCAAGACTCATTATATTACCTGACCTTGCAATAATTGGTATATTTCCTAATGTTTCAACAGTAAGGTTTTGGGCATCTACACCAGATAAAACAAGATCGATTAAATCTCCATTGATTGGTATTTGAAGAACATTTGCTCCATCATTAAAAACATCTAAAGCTGCAGAAAATTCTCTAACAGTTATACCAGCTCTTGCTAAAGCTGTAGTATTAGGAGTAATTAAAACTTGTGGTGATCCTGCGTCAAGTGAAGGAATTATTCTGATTTGATTTCCTTTTGATGGAGGAAACCTTTCATTAAGTTGTGTATCAATATTTCTCACGACAGGTTCTATTAAATCCAAATTTGGTCCAGTAATATCTACGCGAATAGATCGGCTTCCTCCAACTGATCGGCCAAACAAGGATGCTTGACTTACAAAAGCTCTTGCACCGGGTTCACTAAAAACTGGACGCATTAATACCATTTTTAATTCTGCAACTCTGGAACTGTCTTTAGCAGATGCACCNGCAAAAGCTCCTCCTTGAAAAGCAACAAAGAAAAATCTATCTATTTCTGGAGGNCCACCTTGTTTTTCTTTACCCTCCCATAATGGCTTAGCAGCACTTTCCATTTTCTCAGCAATTCTNAGAGTTTCATCCATTGAGTAACCAGTTGGAACAATTAAACGACCAAAAACAAAGTTAGCATTTCCATCAGGCAAGTAGTCAAGCCTTGGTAAAAACCTATAACTTGCTGAAGCTGAAACGATCACAATAAACGCTACTAATACTAATCCTAAAAATTTTTTATTAACTATAAACTTTGCATAACTAATGATTACTTTTGAAAATACCCCCGAGATAAAATCAATGATNGGTATNCTAANTGGCTTAGAGAAACGATCACTTGGACCACTCAAAAGTCTTGTTGCCAAAGTTGGGATAACTGTAACAGAAACTATTACAGAAATTAAAACTGACACTGAAATTGCTATACCAATATCTCTAAATAATTGACCAACTGGAAGTTTTAACATTACNACTGGTATAAAAACAATTACAGTGGTCAATGCAGAACCGAGTATTGGTGCCCAAACTTGTCTTGCACCATTAAAAGCAGCATCCTTTGCATTTTGACCTTTTTGACGTAATCTAAATATATTCTCCATACTTACAATAGAAGCATCTACTACCATTCCTATTGAAAATGCTAGGCCAGCCAAAGATATAACATTTATTGAAAGTCCCAATCCAGCAATAGCAACAAATGTCCCTATTACAGAAACTGGAATTGCAATAAAAATAATTGCGGTAGGTATTATTGACCTTAAAAACAAAATCAAAATGCTTATAGCTAAACAGCCCCCNATCCAAATATTTTGTTTNACTAAATCGATTGCGGAAGAAATGTATGTTGTTTCCTGAAAAATTACTCTTAAATCAAGTCCTCTAGCGTTGAGGTTGCTTTCGTTTAAGGCATTAATCTGTTTCTTAAGTCTTGACATTGTTGATACAACATTTGTTCCCTGCTCTCTTAAAACATTTAAAATAACTGCTTTTTCTCCGTTGAGCCTTCGAAAACTTGAACGCTTCTGAATTTTCAATTCAATTTCAGCAATATCTGACAATAAAAGTGGAACTATTGTACCTTCAGAAGATATATCAGTTCTGATAACAATTTCTGCTGCTTTTTCCCTTGTGTAAGCAATTAACTCTGTTCTAACAGGGTAAGANCGCTTCCCTTCAGAAACTGTTCCAACACTCTGAAGAGTTGATGAAGTTCTTAAAGCATCTATAACTTCAGATAAGGTTATCTTAAATCTTACCATCTTTTCAGGATCAACTAGGATACGCATTTCACGCTTACCNCCACCATTGAAAGTGACTTCAGAAACACCTTTAGTTCTTCCTAGTGGTTGAACTATATCACTTTCAACAAATTTTCCTAAACTNTCTAANTCTATTTTGTAACCATCCCTANCTAAAAGGGCTANNCNGGCNATGGGGCTATCGTCTGAATTNGATGTTCTGATTGTTGGTGTTTTAGAATCATTTGGTAAACCTGTTACACCTGANAATTTATTTANTAATAAGATAAGAGCTTTATCCATATCTTGTTCAAGTGAGTATGTCAGAGTAATTGTTGCTCTCCCAGTTCGAGATTGTGAAGANAACTCTTCTATACCGTTAAGAGATGATAATTCTTGTTCTAACCTATTTACAATCTCTCTATCAACGTCAGCAGGNGAAGCTCCTGGCCAATTAACTCTGACCTGATAAATTGGCTTNTCTATGTCAGGTGTCATTTGAATTGGTATATTTTGCAGAGCTACATATCCAAAAAGAATTGATAAAAAAATTAAAGCGATGACTGCAATTGGTTTATCAATAGCCTGTTTAATNACATAGTTCATTTTGATANAGCCTTTGAACCTGCAAAAGGAACTTGACTTTCATTACCNTTAGGCATTTTTANTGTTAATGTGCCATCAATATCATTAGCAGTTATATCACCACTAAACTTTAGAGTAATTGTTCCAAAAGGGAGAACTAAGGGTGCTTCAAATTTTAGTTTATTGTCTTGAANTGTAACATCAGTCTTCTCACCATTAAATGTTGAGGCCTTCTGACCAATTACTAATTCACCAGATCTCTCACCACCTCTGCCTTGCCACTTTAATGTCCAGTATTCACCTTTAACTTCTTTATTTTTTTTAGACTTTGANGGTGGTGCTCCAGCCAATTTTACTTTGCTACCGTCTTTTAGCAGTTCATTCCCTCTAACAATCACATCATCTTCGATTGTAATACCTGAAAGAATAATCACTCTATCACCAACTGAACCGCCGAGTTTAACCGATTTTTTTATTGCTTTCCCATCTTCCATTATAAAAACCACTTGCCTCGATGATACTGGTATTATTGCATCTTTTGAAATTGTAATTACTGGTTCTGCGTCACTGATCGGAATCAAAAGATTAATAGAAGCATTATTTGCTTGAAGATTATTTTTTATTTTATCCTTAAAATTTAATCTTACAGTTCTTTTACCTGTTCTAGGATTTTCTCTAAGAAGCGTTGCCCTATAAATAGTAGTGATTGGCTCCCCATTAATATCATATCCCTTTATCTCTTTGGATTTTTTTACTCGATCTAAGTAAATTGAAGGAACCTCTAACTCAATTTCAAAATCACTGTCACTTTGAATTGTTGCTAAACTTTCCCCTAGCCTTACATAGCCCGTTTTGATCGGAAACATGCCTACAATTTTACCCTCAATGGGAGATTTAAGCTGTGTGTCTAGAATTTCCTCTTTTAACTTATTTATTTCTAATTTTAATTTATCAATAGAAATTTGAGCTTGCTTAATTTTAAATCCAATTTTATTTAGTACTTTGTCTTTCAATAGAACCTGTTGCTGTGAAGATAGATATGAAGAGGTTACATTTTCAAGTTCCTGCACAGAAATTGCATTTGTTTTGTATAAATCTTTGGCTCTTTCATGTTTTGATTTAAGTATATTAGACTGTTCTTGAATAATAACCTTGATATTTTTTTCATTTTTTAGTTCGTTTACCAAATCTTCCAAACTGATGTTTGCATTAGAAAGTTGATTTTCTTTTATTTTTAAATTGTATTTTATATTATTACTGTCTTGAGTTGCTATAAGTTGATTTTTTTTAACTCTATCACCAATTTTTATTCTCTCCATAACAATAGACCCACTTGTGACTGAAGAAATTACACTAGTTAGACTTGATACGACCTTTCCTTGAATGTCCTTTGTTAATGACAGCTTCTCTTTAACTGGTTTTTCAATAACTACGGATGATGCTCTATTCCCACCACCCCAATTTTGAGAGAAGCCAGGAATAATAAAAAAAACTATGATAAAACCTGTTAAAAAAAACAGTCTGCCTATTTTTATAGAGTTTTCTTGTAAGAAAATTTTAAAGTTAAACATTATTTGATTTTCCTAGATTTAATGAGCCTAAATATAGTTTATAAGTTATTGTTAAGTATTTGTGAAATTATTATTACTTTTCAGGAATTAATCCCTTGGGATTAAATCTTAAGACTAAAACTAAAATCAATCCCAATGTTAAGTAACGCATATATGCTGCAGAATTAAGCATATGGTTTCTAAATGCACTATCATCTGAAAACCCAGAAGTTAAAAAGTCCATTAAAAACAGACCTATATATTCAACTTCAACCCAGAAAAACCAGATAATAAAACCCCCTAAAATGGCACCCATATTATTTCCTGCTCCACCAAGAATAACCATAACCCAAATAATAAAAGTAAATCTTAGTGGGTGATAGTTTGTGGGCGTCAATTGACCATCTAAAGTAACTAGCATTGCTCCTGCTATTCCACACACAGCCGATCCCAAGATAAAAACTTGAAGATGCCTTGTCTTCACGTCTTTACCCATAGACTCAGCAGCTACCTCATTGTCTCTAATAGCTCGCATCATTCTCCCCCAAGGAGAATTTAATGCCTTCTCACAAAGCCAATAAAGAATGAATAAAACAATTAAAAATAAGACTGTGTAACATATTTTTACAAATAAAGTAGACGCATCCACTACATCTATACCAAAAGCTTGAGACCAATAAATAAAACTAGAGCTCTGTTGAAGATCAATTTCATAGGGAACTGGCCGTGGAAGACCAATTACATTTTTTACTCCTCTAGCAAGCCAATCTTCATTTTTGATTATAAAAATAATTATTTCGGAAACACCAATAGTGGCAATAGCCAGATAGTCTGACCTTAGCCCCAAAGCAATTTTTCCTATTAGCCATGCAGCTATTGCTGCTAATAACCCACCAACTGGCCATGACAAAATTACAGGCAAACCAAGACCGCCAAGATAACCTTCTGCAGCAGGATTGATTTTTTCAATTGCTTCAACTGCAGGATCAAAAATAAATCGATATATAAAGAAACTTCCTACTAAAACAATGGTAATGATCATAGGCCTGTATTTCGAGCCCTTAACATAATTCCAAACAAAGATAGCAGAAAGTATACTTAATGCTCCAAAAACAAGAGCAGATAATACTCTAAGCCCACCTACAGCCCAAGCATCGTAAACTGGAGGAGCAGATATTATCACGGTTGCCAGTCCTCCCAACGCTACAAATCCCATNATACCTAGATTAAATAAACCAGCGTAGCCGTACTGGATATTCACCCCTAAAGACATAATAGCTGATATAATACACATGTTTAGTATCATTAGAGCTACGTTCCAGCTTTGAAAAAAACCAACTGTTGCTATTAAAGCTANCATGATTAGNTAAAGATAAAAATTCTTACTCATACTGATTTACCTCTAAAAATACCAGTTGGACGGAAAATTAATACTAAGAGTAAAATTGAGTAAGAAACTACAAATTTATAGTCAGTTGAAATCAGTTGCACTAAACNTGTNGGTTCTAAATTTTCTGGCAAAAGATAGATNAGAACTTTTTTAAAAGCNTANGTTATAATTACTTCTGAGAANGCTATTATATATCCCCCAACTATTGCACCTAGAGGATTTCCTAGCCCACCTAAAATTGCAGCAGAAAAGCTTGGNAATAANAACATATAATAAACGAATGGTTTAAAACCTTTATCTAAACCATAAAGTGTTCCTCCAACAACTAACAGAGTTGTTGCAATAATCCATGCTAAAGCAACTACTTTCTCAGGATTAATACCTGAAAGTAGCGCTAAGTCTTCATTATCAGAATAAGCTCTCATAGATTTTCCAGTTTTTGTTTTATACAAAAACCAAAAAAGAATAACAACAAAGAACAAAGAAGATGAAACNGTAATGACTTGTGANAATTTCAAAGATATNCCTTCTGATAAGCCAGTTGCACTTTTAAATTCCCTCGCTTTTATTAGGAACCTTTCCCCATCAAAGAAATTCCTATCCTTTGGACCGATAATTATTCGAGTGATNGCATTCATCATCATAGCAACACCNAGAGAAACTATAATAACGATNGAAGGNTCACTTCTTTTTACACGATAATACTTATAAACACTTTGATCTATGGCAAGCATCAAAAAAACAGTTATAATAATACTAAAAGGCAAAGCCAAAAGAGCTGTGGGAAGTGGNTGAATACTTATACCAATACTTTGAAAAAACCATGTAAATAAAATAGTGAACATAGCTCCCCAAGCCATTGTTTCACCNCCTGCATAATTGGAAAAACGCAGAGTTCCATATATTATTGTCACTCCAAGAGCTCCAAATGCCAATTGACTACCGTAAGTTGTAGCAGGAATTATGACATAATTTAAAAGGGCTACTANAGCATTCAATAAATCCATATTAGCCACCCAAAAATGATTTTCTTACTTCNGGGTTGTTCAATAATGATAATCCAGTCCCNGTAAATTTATTATTTCCTTGAGTTAACACAAAACCTTTATCTGCAATATTGAGTGCCTGTTTTGCATTCTGCTCAACCATCAAAATTGATATNCCTCTTTTAGAAANNTCTATAATTCTATCAAATANTTCATCCATGATTATGGGAGATACACCTGCAGTTGGTTCATCNAGCATTAAAACTTTAGGTTTAGTCATTAAAGCTCTTCCAACAGCTACTTGTTGTCTCTGACCACCAGAAAGCTCACCAGCTTCTTGNNTTCTTTTTTCTTTAAGAACTGGGAATAAAGAATAAACTTCCTCCATAACCATTGAAGAGTCATCTTTTTGAAGAAAAGCTCCCATTTCTAAATTTTCTTCAACTGTGAGTGANGTAAAAACATTATTTGTTTGAGGCACAAAGGCCATACCTTTTTTTACTCTCTCAAAAACAGATATAGAAGATATATCTTCACCATTTATCTTAACTGAGCCTGATTTGAGGTTTAACATGCCAAATATTGCTTTCATTGCTGTTGATTTACCTGAGCCATTTGGTCCAACAATAACAGCAATCTCACCCTCATTTACATCAATGGAACATCCATGAAGTATATCAGCCCCTCCATATCCAGCAACTAAGTTTTCTCCTGATAAATAAGACATTTTAAGTGNATNCCTCNCTTTTTTTAGGCGTNTTTTTCATTCCTTTACCTAAATATGCCTCAATAACATCTTCATTTTTCTTAATATCTTTAATTTTTCCTTCAGCGAGAACTTTACCTTCAGCTANNACAATCACTGGATCNCAAAGCTTAGTTATGAAATCCATATCATGTTCAATCATACAAAATGTATAGCCTCTTTCCTTATTGAGACGCAAAATTGCATCACCAATAGTTTTAAGCAGTGTTCTATTAACCCCAGCACCAACTTCATCAAGTAAAACTATTTTTGCNTCNACCATCATAGTTCTACCTAATTCCAAAAGCTTTTTTTGACCCCCAGATAAATTTCCAGCTTTTTCGTACAACAAATGATCAATTGTTAAAAATTTTGTTACTTCAATTGCCTTATCTCTTATTTTNTTTTCTTCATTTACAATAGCTCNNGTTCTAAACCAAGANTTNATAATTTTTTCACCTGTTTGATTACCAGGAACCATCATCAAATTTTCAAGTACAGACATAGTTGAAAATTCATGTGGTATTTGAAATGTTCTTAAAACTCCTTTTTGAAAAAGTTTATGAGGGGGCAAGTCTGTAATATCCTCATCATCAAGNAANACTTTTCCACTTGTAGGCTTATNNACACCNGCAATTACATTGAATANAGTAGTCTTGCCAGCACCATTTGGGCCTATAAGACCAGTTATTGAATTTTTTTTTATTTCTAGTGAAGTGCCGTCAACAGCTCGGAACCCACCGAAGTGTTTATGAATGTTTTCTACAACTATCATATCTAAAATATAAAATAAAAGTTAGCGACTTAATTTAATTAAGCCGCTAACAATTTAAATTTGTTTATCGATAATTTACATCGACCATTTTGCCATTTTGTATTTGGATTTCCCTAAAGTTACCAGCAGCTTCGCCAGGCCCAATTAGAGTTACGCTAGATGCACCAACATAATCAATTGCAATACCATAAGAAGCTAATTTAATGCCCTTAGCTAGCTCACCTGGATAAATTTTTTCACCAGTTCCATTAGCAACTTTCATCACATGATCCTTATAAACTTGAGGATCAGAAGACTTTGCTGATGCCATTGCAAGTAACATTAAAGCTGCAGCGTCATATGACTCACCAACGAATGCATCACCACCAGCAAAACCATTAGCTTCTCCAATTTTAGCCATAGCTGATGCAGCAGGATTTGAAGGGTCCAACCCTGGAACTGTACCTAGTGAACCATCGAGGTCAGTACCAAAATTTTCAAGATTAGCACCTATCATTCCATCTGGAAATAAAAACATATCGAATGCTCCAGTATCGATAGCACCTTGGGTAACATTTTTACCCGCACCATCAATATACCCAGCAACTACTAATGCCTGGCCGCCAGCTGAAGCAAGTGCTCCAACTTCTGAAGAATAGTCTGCTTTACCTTCTTCATGCGCTGCATTAATTGTTACACTTCCACCATCAGCTTCATATGCAGCTTGAAATGCGTCAGCTAAACCTTTTCCGTAATCATTATTAGTATATGAAACAGCAACTGAAGTAATACCCCTATCCATTAAAACATTAGACATAATTGCTCCTTGTCTTGCATCAGAAGGAGCTGTTCTAAAAAATAGCCCATTATCTTCAACAGTTGAAAGAGCTGGAGATGTCGCAGATGGTGAAATCATAACCATACCATTTGCCATTGCAACGTTAGCTAAAATAGCTCCAGTTACACCTGAACAATCTGCTCCCATAATACCATTAACTTTGTCAGCAGTGATTAATTTTTCAGCATTTGCTGAAGCAACAGCTGAGTCAATACATGTTGAATCAGCTCTAATAGCTGTTACTGTTGATCCACTTAACAATTGACCTGAAGCTGAAACTTCAGCAATAGCAGCTTCAGCCCCCTGTGCCATAGCTGGGGTTAAAGATTCAATCGGACCAGTAAAGCCTAGAATAATCCCAATTTTGATATCTTCAGCAAATGCTGAAGTTGAAAAAATTAAGGATGCTATAGAAGCTAATAAAAGCTTTCTCATAATAAATTCTCCCAATTATTTAAAAATTATTAATTGCTTTTTAAAGCCAACTTGTTGTTTTACCAAAAGAAAAGTGACATTTACTAACAATAAATTAATTTGGATATTAACCAATACTAATTTAAATATTAGAAATAATAATAATATAGATCCTAACTATCTGAAAAAGTTAAATAAATTATTAGTGAAGCAAATAAATTAAAGTTTCAAGTTATCAGGCGAATTAGATGTAGATACTCTTTAACTAGATTAATTTCTAATTAACAATAAGAATCAGACGTTCAATAATAAATACTGCCTCTCCCAAGGACTTATAACATCAAGAAATGCTTCCGCTTCTGTTCTTTTTACTTCAGCAAATAATTTAACAAATCTTTCTCCAAGAGTTTGTTGCATCGCATTTGACTTTTCCAGCATATCCAGAGCAATATCTAAATTTCTAGGGAGAGTAGCAACCCCTTCTAAACTTTTAAGTTTAGGTTTATTAGGCATTTTTTCTTCCTCTATACCCAACCAAACACAAGCCAAGGTAGCTGCTATTGCTAAATAAGGATTTGAATCTGCTCCTGGTATCCTATTTTCAATACGACGAGCAATTGGTTTGCTTACAGGTACTCTTAAACCAACTGTCCTATTATCTATACCCCAACCAAGATTTGCGGGGGCATCATCGTTTTTAGGAGGCCTTCTATAAGAGTTCACATATGGTGCAACAAGCGCCATTGCTCCAGAAAAATGATTTTGTAAACCAGCCAAAGCAAAATAAAAATCATTAGTTTCTTTACCACTCGAATTAGAAAAAATATTTTTTCCATTTTTTTTATCAAAAACTGAAACATGAATATGCATTGCACTGCCAGGCTGATATTGCATAGGCTTAGCCATGAATGTAGCATGAACCTTGTGACTAATAGCAGTTTGTCTTACAGTCCTCTTAAATAAAAAAACTTGATCAGCTAATTCTATTGCATCTCCATGGTTAAAATTAATTTCCATTTGAGCTGCACCAGCCTCATGTGACAAAGTATCAATATCAATTTTCTGAATATCACAGTAATCATATATATCTTCAAATAATGGATCAAAATCATTAACTGCATCTATGCCATATGCCTGCTTTGCTTTTTCAGGTAAACCAGATCTCCCTAGAGGGGTTCTAAGGGGGTCGTCTGAATTAGAGTTTTGTTCAACCAAGAAAAATTCTAATTCAGGAGCAACAACTGGCTTTAATCCTTTGCTTTCGAAAAGCTTTATAACCTTTTTCAAAACTTCTCTTGGAGAAACATCAACGGTACTTCCATCAAAATAAAAAGCATCATGAATAATTTGAGCTGTTGGCTCTTTATACCATGGTACTAATCTAACCGTCTTAGAATCAGGTTTTAAAACAACATCGCCAACTGTTTCACCTAAAACTTTTGAATCACCATAATCTCCAGTTACATTTTGACCAAAAACATATTCAGGCAATCTAAGACCATCAGATGAGCTTGAATTAATGTATTTCTCTACGGGCACTATTTTACCTCTAGGAATACCTGCAATGTCACTCACCAAACATTCAACTTCTGTGATTTTATTATCAGAAAGCCATTTTTTTAAATTCATTTGAATTATTCCAATGATATAATTAATTGAGTTTTTGAAAAGTTTGATCTAATGAGATCTTCAATTTATTGAATATTTCATCAATTTCATTTTTTGAAATTGTTAAAGAAGGTGACATTATCATTCCATCTCTTACTGCCCTCATCATTAGACCATTTTTAATACAAAAATCTCTGCAAATAGCACCTGCTTCTCCTGTATTCTGAAAAAACTCAGGGCCAGATTTCTCTTTGACTAATTCAACACATCCAAGCATCCCAAAAGTTCTCGTTTCTCCTACCAACGGATGATCATCTAAAGTTTTAATTTTTGATGATAAATAGGGAATTATATCATTGTCAGCATTTTGAATTAATTTCTCATTTTCGATAATCTTTAGATTTTCTAATGCAACCGCAGCTGCAACAGGATGCCCTGAATACGTAAAACCATGATTAAATTCCCCACCTTCTTTTATAAACTTACTAGAAACTCTTTCGCCAACCATAACTGCTGACATAGGAATGTACCCAGAAGTTAAACCTTTTGCTAATGTCATCATATCGGGTTCAAGATACATTTTATCTGAAGCAAACCATTTTCCAGTTCTACCAAATCCAGTAATAACTTCGTCAACAATGAATAAAATATCATATTTTTTACAAATTTTTTGTATATGATTAAAATATCCCTCTGGTGGTATTATAACACCACCAGCACCCTGAATAGGTTCAGCAACAAATGCTGCGATATTCTGAGCACCAAGTTCTAAAATCTTTTCTTCAAGCCACCCAGATGCAGTCTCTGAAAATAATTCAACAGACTGGTTTCCTTGGTACTTAAAAGAATAAGGAGCTGGAATGTGATAAAAGTCTTTTTCCTTTGCAGATTGTTTATGCATATCGACCATGCCACCCATACTTGCAGACATAATTGTTGAGCCATGATAGCCATACTCTCTACCAATTATAATTCTTTTTTGTGGCTGCCCATCAAGGCACCAATAATGTCTAACCATCCTTATAATAGTATCATTAGCCTCAGACCCTGAATTTGCAAAAAAAGTATGGTTCAAACCTTTTGGTGTAATTTGTGCTAATTTATGAGACAATTCTGCTGTTGGAATATTATTAGTTTTAAAGAAACTATTGTAATATGGGAGTTTCAGCATCTGCTCTTTTGCAATTTCTGCTAATTCACTCCTTCCATACCCTATGTTCACACACCATAAGCCAGCCATTGCATCAAGAATTTTATTATTATCATTATCATAAATATAATTTCCTGATGCGTTAGATATTATCCTAACACCATTTTGATTGAGATCTTTATAATTTGTGAAAGGGGGTAAATGATGATTGAGAAGAATACTCTCATAATTACTGTTATCTAATTCCATTTATAACCTTAAAAAATAAATTGTGAAAATAATAATATATTGCTTATGTATTTACAATATGCCAAAAAACTTTGAATTAGTCACTAGTTTCAGTTCATAAATGAATAACCACTATAATTCAATATATAAAAAAGATTTAGTCGAACCAGAAGTGTTTCCCTCTCTTAAAAATAATATTGAGTGTGATGTATCAATAGTTGGTGGCGGTTTTACTGGATTATCATCTGCTATTGAACTTGCTCAAGCAGGTTTAAAGGTTTGCATTTTTGAAAAGGAATATATTGGTTATGGCGCATCAGGTAGAAATGGTGGTCATTTAGTTCAAGGTTGGTCTACTGATTTTTATAAATTGCAAAAGAGTATAGATAAAAATGATCATAAAATGGCTTGGAACGCAGGCATAGAAGCAGTCGAAATAGTGACGAATAGGATTAAAAAATATAATATTAAATGTGATTTGCAAATGGGTTATGTTTACGCAGCCCTTCATAAAAGACACTTATCTGAACTTATTGAAATGAAACAAGAGTGGTCAAATTTTGGATATAAAAATTTAGAAGTTTTAGGGAATAAAAAAAACCTTCAAAAATACGTCAATACTGATAGATATATTGGAGGGCTAGTAGATACTGGTAGTGGTCACCTTCATCCTATGAAATACTTGCACTCCTTGGCTANAATTGCAAAAAATCTGGGTNTTANAATTTTTGAAAAAACATTTATAATTGAAAGACATGATAATGCTACAGTTTTAAAAACAAGTGAAAGTTTTGAAATAAAGTCATCTAAAATATTATTNTGTGGTAACGCTTATTTGGAAGGNGTCTCTTCAAAAAGAATGACTGATAAACTTGCTCCAGCAATTTCTTCTGTAATGGCAACAAAGCCTTTACCAAAATCTTTAATTCAAAGTCTAATCCCTAAGAATTGTGCTGTTGCTGATTGCAATACTGCACTGAATTATTACAGATTTGATTCAAATGANAGGCTTATCTTTGGGGGNTCTTCAATTTATTCTAACATTAGTCCNAGGGACGCAACACCTGGCTTATACAAAAAAATGGTTTACCTTTTCCCTTCACTTAAAAATATAGATATTGAAATGTCATGGTCAGGTAAAATTGGCATAACATTAAGTAGGATTCCTCATTTTGGTAAGTTGAATAAGGACGTTTTATTTACTCAAGGCTATTCGGGACACGGAGTAGCATTAACTGCACTTGCTGGTAAATTAATGTCAGAAGATATTCTAGGTAAGACAAATAGGTTTGAAACGCTTAGTAAAATTTCACATTTAACATTTCCAGGTGGAATNTTTCGGACACCAGTTTTGGCTTTGGGAATGTCATGGTTTAAGNTTAAAGATTGGCTAAGAATATAATCATACTGTATTTAAGTATGCTTGAAGTTCTTCATCAGAAACTTTGGATGTTAGTTTTTGACATTCTTGACTTTTNCAATCTAAAAACATTTCAATAATTTCCTTAGGAAAATTCTTCTTGATAAANCCTCCTTTTTTAAATTTATNCAATGATGCTTGCCAACTCCCAGGCAAAATTTGGTTTTCTGAGTTATAGGCATTACCATCTTCTGGACTAGAAGGTAGNATTTTTTCATTTATTCCTTTTTCTATACCTAGAATTATAGCTGATAAAAGTAGATAGGGATTAACATCTGATCCTGCTACTCTATGCTCAATCCGTTTTGACTTGTTTTCACCNCCTGGGACCCTTAAAGCAACAGTTCTGTTTTCATACCCCCAAGANATAATATTAGGAGCATGNGTTTCTGAAACTATTCTNCGATAAGAGTTCAAATGGGGAGCCATAATAAGGGTNGTTTCTTGCATTGTGTCTATAAGACCTTTAATTGCAAATTTTAGCTNNTCACTNCCCTCAGCAGTATCATTATCAAATATATTTTCTTTNNTATCATTCAGAATNGAACAATGAACATGCATTCCACTTCCAGCTAAANCTCCAAAAGGTTTTGACATAAAGCTTGCACAATANCCNTATTTCAATGANAAATTTCGTATAATATANTTTAAAAAAANTATATTTTCAGCAACAGTAATTAAACTATTATTATGCGANAACACTATTTCAAATTGACCTGCACCTGACTCTGATATTGTGCTTTCAATTTTTATATTATTTTCTTCGCAAACNACTGAAATTTCATCAAATAACTCTGAGTTTTTATTCAACTCTGATATTGAATACATATTACTTTCCGAAGGATCNTTTTTAGCCCCCTCCTTAATTAAATAAAACTCTAATTCAACTCCAACAATTGGCATTAATTTTTTATTTTTTAAATTATTTTCTATTCCCATTAAAAAATGATAAGGGTCCCCCAAAAATTCCTTCCCATCTTCATGATGCATAGCTACTGGGATAATTGCGTGCTTTATATTACCCATATTCAATATTAGTGGCTTTCTTTTTGTCCAAAAGCATTTTCCATCAGCATCACCTGTATCAAAAACCCATCTACTTTTTTCAATGTCATTACCCCAAATATCAAGATTTAAAACAGAAAAAGGCATCCTAAAATTACCTTTTTCTATCTTATCAATCTGTGAAATTGGAATTTTTTTTCCTCTAAAAATACCGTTCAAATCTGTTAAAACAATATTGATATTCTGGATTTCAGAGTTGCTTTTAAAAAATTCACTTAATGTCATAATATTTTAAAGTTTCAAACTTCTTTTTTTGTCAGCCATAATACATATCCAATCATGAGCAACAGTTGCAGCTGCCATTGAAGTTATTTCCGCATGATCGAAAGGTGGGGAAACCTCAACTAGATCCATGCCAACAAAATCTATATTAATAAGAGATCTTATAAACTCTAAGGCTTGCCATGTAGCAACCCCACCGCAAACAGGTGTGCCTGTGCCTGGTGCAAAAGCAGGATCTAAAAAATCTATATCAAAAGTAAGATAACATTTAGTATCACCAATTCTATTAAGAATTCTGTCCACTGATTTTTTTATTCCATTTTCGTGAATGTATCTTACATCAATAACTTCAATTCCCACATCCAAATCATTATGAGTTCTTAATCCTACTTGGATAGAATTTTTGACGTTAATCAATCCCTCTTTAACAGCAGTTAGAAACATTGTGCCATGATCTATTGGGCCTTGTGGTTCCCATGTGTCACAGTGTGAATCAAATTGAAGCAAAGAGACAGGTCCATAAGTTTCTGCGTGAGCCCTCAGCAATGGAAGAGAAATAAAGTGGTCACCTCCAAAAGTAAGCATTTTAGTACCACTCTTAATAATTGTCATTGCATGATCATATATAGATTTTTCAATACTGTCTGGTTTATGTGTATTTAAGTAGCAATCGCCATAATCTATAACATTAAGATGTTGGAACGGATCGAACCCAAAAGGATATGAATTAAGTGAGGCTAACTCCACTGAAGATGCTCTGATCGCCCTAGGTCCTAACCTACATCCTGGTCTATTAGTGACAGCAGAATCAAAAGGAACTCCAGACACCGCTAAATCTACATTTTTAAGTTCTTTTGAGTATTTCCGTCTTAAAAAACTTGTCGCACCAGCATAAGTCATTTCGTAAAATCGCTTTGACTTGTCGCCTGCTCGCCAGGCTTGGTCAACTAGTATTTCACTTTCATCTTTGATATCTGTTTCATTCCCCATAAAATCCTCAATTAANTCTATTTAACNTTTTTGTTATTNTTAAAGTATANTCTAAATACAAANCCATTTTCATTTTTNGCAATTATAATAAAATCATTAAAACCATTCTTTATCTCAAANGAGCAAAGTGAAAAGTCTAANTCTCTTTGNATTTTTTGATNATTTTTTATTTTAAGCAGGTTATCTTTTTTCATTCTTACTTATCTGACATATTTNTACATAAAACCCAAGGATTTTGGTTCTNTTATTNAAGAATAAGAATAGNATTTATATTAATTTCTTATTTATTANTTTTTAGAACTATGGAAATNAATTTAATNTTNAAATTATTTTGGATTANTNCTTTNATTTTTNCTAANACCACATAANCAAAAATCATAAACNTCAGAAAATAATTTTTTTGAAAGGANGTCACCAATTTAATAANAATNANANNAAAANNTTTTTNAAATTAATAAAAAGACTTTTTACAAACTATCACTTGAAATAGAATTTATATAGTACTAATTATGTACTAATTAAAAAGTACAAATCTAGTGCTATTTATTTTNTATANTGTTAGTATNTTATATTCGTACTTTAACTGANTATGGAGAAAATTTATATGCCAAGTAATATATNAAAAATATTGTTGGCTGGAGCACTAGGGACANCACTATCCCTTCCAGCATTTGGAGCAGGTCATGACTA